>JBMFMQ010000028.1:0-17868 GCA_049970595.1 Candidatus Ratteibacteria bacterium
GCACGTGTTTGTTGTTATGGAGGTGTTAATGCTAAAAAGAAATTTGAATATAAAACAATAAAGTCATGTTTGGCTTTAAATGCAATTTTTGATACAAATTTTGAATGTGTTTATGGCTGTCTTGGGTTAGGAGATTGTGTTAAGGTTTGTCCTGTGAATGCAATAAAAATGAATGAAAAAAACTTACCGGAAATTGACCAAAATTTATGTATAGGATGTGGTAAATGTGCAGATGTATGTCCAAAAAAAATAATAAAAATGGTTCCTTTTGATAAAGAAATTTATATTTCATGTTCTTCATTTGATAAAGGAGGTATAGTTACAAAAATATGTCAAACTGGATGTATTGCATGTGGAAGGTGTGAAAAAGTATGTCCTACAGGAGCAATTAAGATGGAAAATAATTTACCTATAATTGACTATGAGAAATGTGATAATTGTGGGAAGTGTGTTGAAGAATGCCCGAGAAAAATAATCTTTACATCAAAAATTTCAACACTTGCATAGATGGAAGAGAAAAATTTTAAACTTATTATATCTTTCTGGGGAAAGGACTTTTATGGATGGCAGAAGCAGAAAGATAAAATAAGTGTAGAGGAAGAAATTGAAAAAGCATGTAAAAAAATTTTTAATTCAGAAATTAAGGTTATTGGTTGTGGAAGGACTGATAGCAAAGTTAGTGGAATAAATTATGTTGCAAATTTAAAAGTAAAAACAAATTTAAATCCATTAAATATCAAAAATGCTTTAAACTCAAATTTACCCAATTCTATTTATATTAAAGATGTTATTGAAGTTTTGCCTGAATTTCATAGTAGATATTCAGCAAAAAGAAAAGTTTACAGATATATAATTTCATTAAAGAAAACACCATTTTTGAACCAATTGGCCTATTTTATTGATGAACCTCTTGATATTGAAAAAATGAAAAAAGTATCAGAGTTATTTATTGGCAAACATGATTTTAAAGCATTTCAATCTTCTGGAAGCAATGTTAAAAATACTATTAGAGAGATTTACAGGATTGATATTAAAAAAGAAAGATTTTTTATTGATGAGGATGTTGAATTGATTATAATTGATATTGAAGGAAGTGGTTTTTTATACAAAATGGCAAGAAATATAGTTGGGACATTGGTTTATGCTGGAAAAGGTAAGTTAAAGGTAGATGATGTAAAAAGAATTATTGAAAGTAGAGATAGAAAACTTGCACCACCTCCTTTACCAGCAACTGGTCTATATTTTAAAGATGCAAAATACTGATATTGAACTTATTTTATCTAAATTATTTGGCACAAAATTTATAAAAGGTTTTCCAATATCTTATTATACAAGTTTTAAATGTGGAGGAATGGCAAAATATCTTGTCTTTCCTGAAAGTTTAGATGAAGTAATTAAAGTTTTTGAAATAATTAAAAAATTTAATTTAAATTATCTTATACTTGGAAAGGGGACAAATATTCTTTTAAGCGATAAAGGATTTGATGGGATTGTTATCTCTACATTAAAAATGAAAAAATTTAAAATTGAAGATGAAAGGATTGAATGTGAATGTGGTATTAAAATCTCTGAACTTTTAAAAATATGTATTGAAAATTCACTTTCAGGTCTTGAATTTCTTTCAGGAATACCAGGAACAATTGGTGGAGCAGTAAAAAATAATGCAGGACTGAAAAAAGAGTGGATTTCAGAAAAAATTGTCTCTGTTGAATATTATGATATTAAAAATGAAAAAATAGTTAAGAAGAAAAAGGAAGAAATTTTTTTTGACTATAGAAAAAGTGGTTTTGGAAAGGAAGATTTTATTTTTAAAACAGAATTTTTTCTGAAGAAGGAAAAAAGGGATATAATAAAAAAAATGATTAAAGAATATTTAAAAGAAAGAAAGGAAAGACAACCTATTGGATATAGTGCAGGAAGTATATTTAAAAATCCATATCCTTATTATGCTGGCCAATTAATTGAAAATTGTGGACTTAAAGGATATTCTATTGGTGATTGTTTTGTTTCTACAAAGCATGCAAATTTTATAATAAACAGAGGAAATTGTAGGGCAAAGGATGTTTATGAATTGATAAGAATAATAAAGGAAAAGGTTAAAGAAAAATTTAATATTGAACTTGAAACAGAAATAGAAATAATAGGAGATTTTGAATGAAAGTAGCAATTTTATATGGTGGAGAAAGTCCTGAAAGAGAAATTTCTTTAAAATCTGGAAGATGTGTATATTTCGCATTAAAGAAAAAGTTTAATGTTAAACTTTTTGACCCATCCAAAAAAAATTTCATCTCTGAATTTTTAAAATTTAAACCTGATTTTGTATTTATTGCTCTCCATGGAGGAACAGGTGAAAATGGTGCGATTCAAGGATTCCTTGAAATACTCAAAATTCCTTATACAGGTTCTGGTATTATTTCATCAGCAATATGTATGAATAAAATAATCTGTAAGGAAATCCTAATTTATAATAAAATACCAACACCACCATTTGTTATTGTTGAAAAAAATAAGAATGTAAAGATTCCATTTAAATTCCCGGTTGTTGTTAAACCTGCAAATCTTGGTTCTACAATTGGTGTAAGTATAGTTAAGAGTGAAAAAGAATTGAAAAATGCGATAGATTATGCATTTTCTCTTGATAAAGATGTCTTTATAGAAAAATTTATTGAAGGGAAAGAGGTAACAGTTGGAATACTTGGAAATGAAAAAATTGAAGTTTTACCTATAATTGAAATCCAAACAAAAAAAGGATTTTATGATTATAAAGCAAAATATACAAAAGGTGAAAGTTTTCATATAATTCCACCTTGCTTACCAGAAAAAATAATTAAAAAAATAGAAAATCTTGCTTCAAAAACTTATAAAGTATTAAAATGTTGTGGATTTGCAAGGATGGAAATAATTGTTAATAAAAATTATAAACCTTTTGTTCTTGATGTAAACACAATTCCTGGTTTAACAAAATTAAGTTTATTGCCAGACGCTGCAAAACATAAAGGAATAAATTTTCAACAATTATGTGAAAAAATTTTAAATCTTGGACTGGAAAAATGGAAAGCAGAGACCGAAAAGTTGAAGAAATAAGAAGAAAAGTTATATCAAAAAAGAAAAGAAAATTTAAAATTTTATTGTTTCTCTTTTTTATTGGTTTTTTAATTTATGGATTTTATTTTGCAAAAAAGAAAACAATGAATTATCTATGGAATCTTGAAGTATTTAAAATCAAGGAAATAAGAATTTACCCGGAAAATATAACTCCATTAATAAGGGCATTGCTGAATTTGGAAAAAGGGAAAAATTTATTATTTCTTGATGCAGAAGAATTAAGAGAAAAAATCAACTCTATTTCAGAGGTTGAGTATTGCAAAATTGTAAAAATTTTCCCATCAACTCTTCAGATTGATGTGATATTAAGAGTTCCATGGGCTATATTAAAGGATGGCAATAAAGAATATGTAATTGATAGAAATGGTGTGATAATTAATGGAGATACAAGTAAAATAGAGATTCAAATATATGGAATAAAAGTAAATGAAGAAAAAAATAAAGTTGAAGAAATGGGAAAAATTCAAATTTTAAATGAACTTGATAAATGGTATAATCATTTTAATGTGAAAAATTTTTTCAGGATAAAAACCATAGACATTTCTGATTTAAACAAAATAGAAATCAGTGATGGTGAGAGAAAAATTTTCTTTACAAAAGAAAATATCAGGGAGAAAATGGAAATTCTTTTTTTTGTTTTGAAAAACTTAAAAAATGATTTTGAATATATTGACACCAGATTTAAGAACTTTAATATAAAGTTTAAATGAAATGGAAAGAGTTATAACAGCAATAGACCTTGGAACAACAAAATTTTTTGGAATAACAGGGATTGTTTCTGAAAGAGGCATTGAGATTAAAGGTGTAGAAATTATACAGACAGAGGAAAACTGGATTAAAGGAGGAAGAATTGGAAATATAGAAGGAGTTGTTACTGGGTTGCTTGAACTTGTTGATTCATTATGCAAACAATCAAAAGAAAAAATTGAATGGATAAATATTGGTATTGGAGGTGGCCATATAAAGGGTAGAGTATATTCAAAAAAAATAGAAATTACTCCAAAGGGCAGAGAAATAAATAAAGGAGATATCCAGATTCTTGAAAGAGAAGTGAAAAATTCAGTTATTCCTGAACTGGAAGGAAACAGAGACATAATCTGTATTATTCCTCAGGAATATATTATAGATAATAATTATGCAGTCCCAATTGAAAATTTACCGATTGGCATGCACGGAGATACTCTTGAAATGAAAGCACATATATTGACTGCAGAAACAAATCCAATCAAAGATATATATAAATGTGCTGAAAGGGCAGGATTGAAAATAGAACCAAATATATTTCCATATTCATGGGCAGTTGCTGAGTCAGTTCTTAATGATGAAGAGAAAAAAATGGGTTGCGTCTTGATTGATATAGGAAAAAGCACAATAGATTTTGTCTGTTATAGTGAAGGTAAAATTATTTTAACTGAATCTTTACAAATCGGTTCATATCTTATTGATTCAGACCTATCCTTTATATTTCACACAACTGTTGAATTTGCTGAGGAATTAAAAAAGAAATATGGAAGATGTGATTATAAAAATTTCTCCAAGGAAAAAGAAATAACAAAAGTAGAAATATTAAATCCAGCAGGAAAAATAACTTATAAAGTTGGAATAGATGAAATATCCAAAGTTATCTATTTTAGAATGAAAGATATTTTTGAGCGCTTGTGGGAACTAATACAAAAAAAGGCAATGAAATTAACAAGGGGTACACTTAAGTTATCTGAAATAGTTTTATCTGGAGGTGGTGCTAAACTTGAAGGTATAGATAAGGTTGCTGAAGAAGTTTTTCAATTACCAGTTAGAATTGGTTCCCCTCAGAAAATTTTAAATCTTGAAAGAAGTTATCAAAAACCAGAATTTGCAGCAGGTATTGGATTATTTTTGCTTGCTTCAAAATTAGCAAATGAAAAAAGAAAAAGTATATGGAAAAGAATTATAAACTGGCTTTCTGAACTCTTCACTTTTTCTTAAAAAGGGGGAAAAATGGTTAAATTGATTGAAGAATCAAAACAAACATTAGGAATAAATATAAAAGTTGTAGGGATTGGAAACGGAGGGGGAAATATTGTATCAAGATTATACGGAAAGATAGATGGGGTTCAAACTGTTATTTTTAATACAGATGCAAATGCCTTAAAGGATGTAAAGGGAGATATTAAAATACAGATAGGAGAAAAAACTACACAGGGAAGGGGTTCTGGAAAAGACCCTGAAAAGGGGAAATTTGCTGCAAGTGAAGATAAAGAAAAAATTTCAGAGGTATTGAAAAATACTCAGATAATTTTTTTAATTGCAGGACTTGGTGGAGGAACAGGAACAGGTAGCTCACCTATAATAGCAAAAATTGCAAAAGATTTAGGAGCACTTATAATTTCACTTGTAACAACACCTTTTGAATTTGAAGGCGAAAAAAGAATGGAAAATGCAAAAATTGGTCTTGAAAATCTTCTAAAAAATGTTGATACACTAATTCATATACCAAATCAAAAACTTTATGAGATAGTTGATGAAAAACTTTCTCTAATTGATGCATTTGGAAAGATTGATGAGATTATTATGAGAACTATTTCTTCTATATCTGACCTTATTTATAAACCAAAATTACTTGATATTGATTTTGCTGATATTTATTCTGTTGTTGAAAATGCTGGAAGGGGAATAGTTGGACTTGGCTATGGTAATGGTGAAGGCAGAATGGAAAAGGCGGTAAAGAGTATCATTGAAGACCCTTTGATAGAAAAAACTGACATTATGGAAGCAAAAAATGTTCTTATAAGTATCACCGGAAGCCCTGATTTATCACTAAAAGAAGTAGGAGAAGCAATAAGAATAATCAAATCAAAAATTACTTCACCATCTATTCTTCCAGGAGTGGCAACTGACCCAAATCTTAATAATGAAGTCAAAATCACCCTTCTTGCAACAGGCATAGGGAAAACAATAACTGAAATAGCAAAACCAAAAACTAAAAAAACAACTGAATTACCCCTTGAAGAGAAAAATATTGATTTTGATGATATAAATATTCCACCAATTTTAAGGCAAAAAAAGGAGAGAGTATGAAAGTTGGTATATGTAATGAGATATTTAAAAATTGGCCTTTAGAAGAAATTTTTGAATATATAAAGGAAGTTGGCTATGAAGGTCTTGAAATTGCACCTTTCACACTTGCAGATGATGTATCTTTTATTCCTGAAAATGTGATTGAAAAAATCAAAAAACTTTCAGATAAAACTGGAATTAAAATCATCGGAACCCACTGGTTACTTGTAAAACCAGAAGGATTGTCAATTTCAACATTTAACCAACAAATTAGAAAAAAAACATCTGAATATTTATGTAAACTTGTTGAATTTACATCAAATATAGGTGGAGAGATAATGGTATTCGGTTCACCAAAACAGAGGAAAATAAATGAAAAACAGAATCATAATGAGGTAAAGGGATATTTAAAAGAGGTTTTAATTCCTGTTTTAGAAAAATGTTATGAAAAAAATGTTTATTTTTGTATTGAGCCACTTGCAAGAAGCGAAACAAATTTTATAAATAAAGCAGAAGAGGCAATTGAAATAATAGAAGAAATAAATCACCCAAATTTAAAACTTCATCTTGATGTTAAAGCAATGAGTGATGAAGGGAAACCAATACCAGAAATTATTCAAACTGGTTCTAAATATTTAAAACATTTTCATGTAAATGATAAAAATTTGCTCGGTCCTGGTTTTGGAGAAATTGATTATAAACCGATAATTGAAAAATTGAAAGAAATTGGTTATAATGGCTGGCTATCAGTTGAAGTTTTTGATTTTTCACCAGGAGCAAAAGTTATAGCAGAAAAGAGTATCCAATATTTAAAGAAGTTTTTATAAGAAAGGAGGAAGAAAAGATGGAGAAAATAATTATCAGAAATGAAAAAAGGGATTGGTATAATTTCCCTTTAAAGGTTGAATATGAAGAAGAAAATGTTGTTTTAATTTCAAATGGAATGAAGTTCTTTGCACAGATTGAAGAAGAAAATAATAAGAAATATTTAATTTTTCTCCCAGGAGAAATTAAAAAGGCATCAGAGATAGAATTTAAAATTGAGAAAACAGATATATTACCTGAAATTGTAAGGGTTGTGGATGATAAAAAAGGGAAGGTTGATATTTTCATAAATGAAGTTCTTTTTACAACATATCATTATTCTGAAGAAAATGCCAGACCATTTTTAAATCCTGTTATAGGTCCTTTTGGTAAATCAATTGTTAGAAAACCTGCAAGCCCTCAAAATATAGAAAAATTTGACCATATTCATCATAGAGGTATATGGGTTGCTCATGGAGATGTAAATGGAGTAGATAACTGGTCTGAACTTGAGGGACATGGAAAAACAATACATAAAAAATTTATTAAATTGATAAGTGGTCCTGTTTTTGGTTTGGTTCATGCATTAAATGACTGGGTGGATAATAAAGGAAGAAAAATACTTGAAGAAGAAAGAATAATAAAAATATTCAATATGCAACCTGAAAATAGAATAATTGACCATATAATAATTTTAAGAGCAACTGAAACAGAAGTTGTTTTTAAAGATACAAAAGAAAGTGGATTATTAAGTATAAGGGTTCATCCAGAAATGGAAGGAAGAAATAAAGGATTAATAAAAAATTCTTATGGTGCAACTGGAGAAGAAGAATGTTGGGGGAAAAGGGCTTTCTGGTGTGATTATTCAGGAGAGATAGAAGGGATAAAATGTGGGATTTCTGTTTTTGACTGGCCATATAATTTAAGATATCCAACCTACTGGCATGTAAGAGATTATGGATTATTTAGTGCTAATTTTTTTGGACTTTCTGATTTTTATGGAGATAAAAAAATTTCAGGAACTTATATTTTGCCTTATGGAGAAGAATTGAAACTTTTTTACAGAATTTATATACATTCAGGAAATTGTGAAGAGGCAAAAGTTGCAGAAAAATACTTAAATTTCTTATATCCTCCAAAAATAGAATTGAAATAGGAGGGTAAAATGGAATACTTAATGGGAATAGATGTAGGAACAACAGGAGTAAAAATAGTTATAATTGATATTGAAGGAAATGTTAAAGGAACACATACTGTTGAATATCCTTTAATAACACCAAAACCAGGATGGGCTGAACAAAATCCAAGTGACTGGTATAATGCAACTATTAAATGTATTAAAACTTTATTAAAAAAAACAGAAATAAAGGGTGAAGAAATTAAAGGTATTGGATTAACAGGACAGATGCATGGTTCTGTTTTTCTTGATGAAAAATATAATGTTGTTTATCCTGCAATTTTATGGTGTGACCAGAGAACAAAGGAAGAATGTGATGATATAAATGAAATTGTTGGGGAAGAAAGGATTTTTGAAATAACTTGTAATCCTGTTTTAACCGGATTTCAGGCACCAAAAATAATATGGTTGAGGAAAAATAAACCAGAAATTTATAAAAATGTAAGAAAAATATTGCTTCCAAAGGATTATATAAGATTCTGTTTAACCGGAGAGTTCGCAACAGATGTTTCAGATGCTTCAGGCACTTCTTTATTTGATGTTAAAAATAGAAAATGGTCAGATGAAATACTTGAAAAATTAAATATACCTAAAGATTTTTTACCAAAACCATATGAAGGAACAGAAATTACAGGATATATTAAAAAGGATGTTGCAAAAATAACAGGACTTTCTGAAAATACCCCTGTAATTGCAGGTGGAGGAGACCAGGCAGCAGGTGGAGTTGGAAATGGAATAGTTGAAGAAGGGACTGTTTCTGTTACAATTGGAACAAGTGGAGTTGTTTTTGCACATTCTGAAAAAGTTATTGTAGACCCAAAAGGTCGTCTCCATACTTTCTGTCATGCAGTTTGTGGAAAATGGCATTTAATGGGGGTTATGCTTTTTGCTGGTGGTTCTTTTAGATGGTTGAGAGATAATTTGTGCGAAGAAGAAAAAAGAGAAGGGAAAAGAAAAAAAGTGGACCCTTACCAAATAATGACTGAAAAAGCAAAAGATATACCTGTTGGCTCTGAAGGACTTATATTTTTACCATATTTAACTGGTGAAAGATGTCCTTATCCTGACCCAAATGCAAGGGGTGTATTTTTTGGATTATCTTTAAAACATACAAAGGCACATATAATTAGGAGTGTAATGGAAGGGATAACTTTTGGTCTTAAAGATTCAATTGAAATAATGAAAGAGATAAATTTGCCAATTGGTGAAAAATTTATTGCAAGTGGAGGTGGTGGGAAAAGTGATTTCTGGTGTCAGATGATGGCAGATATTTTTGGTAAAAATATTGTAAGATTGGAGTGTCAGGAAGGGGCGCCATTTGGAGCAGCAATTTTAGCAGCAGTTGCAGTTGGTGTATTTGCCGATGTGAAAAGTGCTTGTAAAAAACTCTTAAAAGAGAAAGACAATTTTAAATTTAATAATGAAAATTTTACCAGATACAATGATTTCTATAAAATATATAAAGAACTTTATCCATCCTTAAAGAAAAATTTTGACAATTTAACAAAAATTTTATAATATATCCTTTTAAATTGAAAGGAGAAAAAGATGGATAATAAACAATTACTTATTGGAGTTGGAAGAAGAAAAAAGAGTGTAGCAATTGTTAAGATGAAAGAAGGAAACGGAAAGATTTTAATTAATAAAAAAACTCTTGAAGAATATTTCCCTCTCTTTTATCAACAAGAAGAAGCAATAAAACCTTTAATCGTAACTGATTTAAAAAATAAGTTTGATTTTGAAATAAAAACTGAAGGTGGTGGAATATCAGGTCAGGTAGATGCTATAAAACTTGGAATAGCAAGAGCACTTGTAAAATATGACCCATCATTAACCGGGAAATTAAAAGAATATGGCCTTCTTACAAGAGACCCGAGAATGAAGGAAAGGAAAAAATACGGACAGAAAGGTGCAAGAAAAAAATTCCAGTGGACCAAAAGATAATATGATAAAAAGATTATTTATAAAAAACTTCAAATCAATAAAGGACCTTGAAATTGAGTGCAAGAGAGTGAATATATTTATTGGAGAACCCAATACAGGGAAATCAAACATTATTGAAAGTTTGGGCTTTTTATCCTATATTGCAGGATATTTTTATTCTTGGGAAGATGCCATAAGAATTTCAAGATGCGTTGACCTGTTTTGTGATCAAAATATAAAAGAAAGGATAACTATAAAAATAAATGAAATTCCTTTTGTTATTGAGTACAAAAATGGTCAACTGTGTTTTAATTATGAAAACCAGAATTTTGTGATTTCTGTTCCATCTATTTTTTCTATCCCCCCTATCCCCTCATTAAATCCAGATTTTAGAAAAAAATTTCAAAACATAAAATTTTATAGATTTAAAGCAAAAAATGAGTTCCCAAATGAAAATGCTGAATTTTTACTTCCATCAGGAGAAAATCTTTTTACTATTTTATATACACGACCGACTTTGAGGGAAATTATAGCAGGAATATTAAAAAATTATAAGATAATTTTAGAGTTAGACCCAATGACAAAACAAATAAGCATTGGGAAAATTAAAGAAGAAACAATCATATTTAAATTCCCTTATACTTTATTATCAGATACTCTCCAAAGAGTAATTTATTATGTAAGTGCTATAAAAACAAACGAACATTCTCTCTTAATTTTTGAAGAACCAGAATCAAATGCATTTCCTTATTATACAAAATATCTTGCCGAAACAATAGCCATTGATGGAAAAAATCAGTATTTTATTACAACCCATAATCCCTATTTTTTATTATCTCTTACAGAAAAAATTGAAAAGCGAGATATCAATATATTCATCACTTATTTAACAGAAGGAAGAACAGAGACAAAAATACTTTCTGATAAAAAAATTGAAGAAATGCTTGATTATGAAAAAGACATCTTTTTAAACATTGAAGATTTTTTAGAATGATTTATGTTGAGTGCAAGCCTGATAAAGTTCTAATTGAAAATTTAGATGTTTTAGAAAAAGAAAAAATATATCACTGTGGAGGGAAAGGGAGAGTGGTTTCTAATGTTTTAAAAGGGAAGAAAAACTATGGTTTGATTGATGAAGACCCTTTATCTCCTCAACCAAGGAAATTAAAAAATTTTGAGAAAAAATATGAAAAGTATGGAATAAAAATTATGGGTGACGATAAAGAAAATAAATTGATAATTTTATGTCCGAATCTGGAAAGATGGATACTGAAAGTTGTGAAAGAAAATAGTATAGACATTAAAAAATATGGGTTGCCAGAAGAGGGGGAAGAATTACATAGTATAATAAATACCAATATTAATTCGTTTATAAAATTGCTGAAAGAATTAAAAAGAACAAAAGAATTTGAATTTTTTAGAAATATTTTTAATAACTTTCAATGCAAAAGATAAGGGTTGGAATTTTTGGAGTAAGTGGTTATGCTGGACAGAAACTTGTAGAGATTCTTTTAAACCATCCTTTTGTTGAAATTACAGAATCTTATGTTGCACCAGAGGAAGGAACTCCTTTATTGGAAGAAATAAATCCTAAATTCAAGAAAAGAATAAATCTAAAATGTAAAAATAATCCTGACTGGGAAACGATTGAAGAAAAATGTGATTGTGTATTTTGTGCTTTACCACATATTGTTTCCATGAATTTTGTTCCTGAGATTTTAAAAATGGGTAAGGTTGTTATTGATTTAAGTGCTGATTATAGATTCAAAAATGTAAAAACATATGAAAAATGGTACACAAAACATAAAAATCCTGAATTAATTGAAATGGCTGTATATGGACTTCCTGAAATAAATAGGGAAAAAATAAGGAATTCAAAACTTATTGCAAACCCTGGATGTTATCCAACAAGTATAATTTTAGGTCTTCTTCCACTTGTAAAAAATAATCTAATTGGAAATAAAATTATTGCAAACAGTATAAGTGGTGTATCAGGAGCAGGAAAATCACCCTCTCCTTTTAATATCTTTGTTGAATGTAATGAAAATATAAAGGCATATAAAATTGGAGAGCATCGGCATCAACCTGAAATGGAAGAAGTTTTAAATGAGTTTGGTGATAAAAATTATAAAGTTATTTTTGTTCCACATCTTGCTCCTTATAATCAGGGTATTCTTTCAACAATCTATGCTGAACTTAAAGAAGAAATAAGTCAAGAAAATATTCAAAAACTATATATTGATTTTTATAAAAATGAACCATTTATTAGAATTATGGAATATGGAGTAAGTGCTTCAGTTAAAAATGTCTTTGATACAAATTTCTGCGATATTGGGATAAAAATTGTAGGAAAGAATGTAATAATAACAAGTGCGATAGATAATCTTGTTAAAGGAGCAAGTGGCCAGGCAGTTCAGAATATGAATATAATCTTTGGCTTTAAAGAAACAATCCCTTTTATTTTCCAATAAATTGGGTTTTTAAAAATGAGGGTTATATTTCTTGACAGGGACGGAGTAATTTCAATTTTTACACCTGATGATTATATAAAAAAATGGGAGGAATTTGAATTTATACCTGAAGGAATTGAGGGATTGAAAATATTGAATGATGCTGGTTTTAAAGTTATCATTATTTCAAATCAGGCAGGAGTTAACAAAGGCATTTTTACAGAAAATGACCTTAATGAGATAACCAATAACATGTTAAAAGAATTAGAGAAAAAAGGAATAGATAATATTTTAAAAGTTTATTACTGCATACATAAAAAAGAAGAAAATTGTAGTTGCAGAAAACCAAAAACAGGACTATTTAAAAAAGCAGAAGAAGATTTTGGAAAAATTGATTTTTCAAAAACATATTTTATTGGAGATAGTGATATAGATGTAATTGCCGGGAAAAATATAGGAACAAAAACGATTTTACTTTTAACAGGGAAGACAAAATCAAAACAAGAAACCGAAAAATGGGAGATTAAACCAGATTATATTTTCAATGATTTAAAAGAAGCAGCAGAATTTATTGTAAAAAGGAGTAAAAATGGAAAAGTATGATGTTATTGTAATTGGTGGTGGACCTGCAGGATATGTGTGTGCCATAAGGTGTTCTCAATATGGTAAAAAAGTCCTTTTAATTGAAGAACTTGCTCTTGGTGGTGTATGTTTAAATAGGGGCTGTATTCCAACAAAAGCATTATACACTGTCTCTGAAGAAATTTCATCTTCTAAATATAAATCAGTTGAAAAAAATGTAAATTACCAATGGAATAAAATATTGAATGAAATATTAAATGATGTTGTTTTGAGATTGAGAACAGGAATAAGTATGCTTATTAAAAGTTATGGAATTGATTTTTTAAAAGGAAAGGCGCTATTTAAGGATGAAAAAACAGTTGAAGTTGATGGTAAATTTTATAGTGCTATAAATATTGTTATTGCAACTGGTTCTTCTTCTTATGTTCCTGGTTGTTTTAAAGAAGATAGCAGAGTTATAACTTCTGACCATATATGGGAGTTTCATAAATTACCTGAAAGTGTTGCTATAATTGGGGGCGGATTTATTGGTTGTGAATTTGCATCTATTTTAAATAAGTTTGGAGTTAAAGTTAAAATTTATGAAATGATGGATTCTCTTTTGCCTGGAAAAGATAAAGAAATAACAGAATTATTAAAAAAATCATTTGAAAAAAGGGGAATTGAAGTAAATTTAAATCAGAAACTTGAGAGTTGTGATTTTATAAAAGAGGAAAAAATTTTTATATCTGTTGGAAGAACTCCAAATATACCTGAAATTGATGGGCTTAAATATGATAAAAAGGGAATTATAACAGATGAAAGATTAAAAACAAATATTGAGGGAGTTTATGCAATTGGTGATGTAAATGGGAAATATCAACTTGCTTATGTTGCATCAAGAGAAGGTGAAATTGCTGCTGAAAACATATGTGGAAAGGAAGAAAAAATTGATTATGGAGTAATTCCTGAAGTCATATTTACAGACCCTGAAATTGGTGTTTGCGGGCTTACTGAAGAAAAGGCAAAAAAAGAAGGATATGATATAATTGTTGGGAAATTCCCCTATTCTGCCTTAGGTCGTGCTTATGCTGATAAAAGAACAGATGGATTTTTTAAAGTTATATGTGATAAAAATACTCAAGAAATTATTGGAATTCATATAATTGGGAAAGGAGCAACTGAACTTGTTAGTTTTTCAACACTTGCAATAGCAAATAGTTTAAAAATAAAAGACCTTGAGAAAATATTATACTGTCATCCAACATTTTCAGAAGGAATAATGGAAGCAATAAATGACATAAACAAAAAAAGTATACATCTCCCAAAAAAGATTTCAGGTATTCCATAATGATGGTAAAGTCAGTTTTCACATACATACTTTTTGGATTTAATTTTAATCTGGAGAGATAATTATTTTAAACGAAAATTTTTTGAGACAAGAAATTGTTCTATTAAACTTGCTATATTCATTGTTACCCAGTAAAGTAAAAGACCTGAGGGGAAATTATAAAGGATAAAAAGAAAAATTAATGGCATAATTATTGTTAATGATTTTTGACTTGGTTCTGTCTGTGGAGTAAGTTTTTGCTGGAAATAAGAGGTTATTGTCATTAAAATTGGTAAAATGTTTACAGGAAATCCATTAATTTTAAAAACAGTATCAGGCATTGAAAGGTCTTTTATCCATAAAATAAAAGGTGCTCCCCTTAAAAAAACAGAATTTCTTAATGCAAGAAAAAAACCAATGAATATAGGAATTTGGATTATTGTGGGAAGACATCCAGCAAAAGGGTTTATGTTATATTCCCTGTAAATATTCATAAGTTCTTTTTGTAATTGATATGGATTATCTTTATATTTTTTCTGAATGTCCTGCAAGTATGGTTTTAATCTCTGAAGTTGCTTTGCAGAATATAAACTTTTTTTTGTCAGGGGGAAGAATAAAATCTTTATTATAAAGGTCAAGACAATTATACACCAGCCCCAATTAGGAATAATTTTATGAATCCCATTTAAAACAGAAAATAAAAACCTTCCAATTATTACAAAAAAACCCTTACCAAATATATCCTCTTTTATATAATTTCTTGCAACAAAGTAGTCAGAAGGTCCAGCATAAAATTTAAATTTATATATTTTTTCTCCTTTCCCTTTAATTATAAATTTTTCCGCATTCAATTTTACATTTATAAACTTTCCATCCGATTTTATAGATATAGAAGATTTTTCTGGTAAATAAATAAATATGAGCGAATATCTCCAAGTAATCCCAGTCCATCTGCAATTTTTATATAATTTTTCTTCCCTTATTCTGAATGGATCAATAAAAACAGGCATCCTATTTATTCCTGCTATTATTTTTGGCTGGATATAACCTTTTTGAACTTTAAAATTTTCAAGGTCAATCTTCATCAATTCAATTGTAAAATCTTTAAATTCTTTTTCTTTATCAGTAAGATTTAAAACAATATCCTCATAATCAAATATGTAATCATTTTCTGGAATTCTATACTTTTTTATAAATTTTATTTCATCTATTTGGTAGGTAAGTAAAACCTGATTTCCCTCCCTTTTTATTTCAAAATCCTTATCTTTTTTAAAAAATACTGGATTTAAGAAAAATATAACTCCTTCATTTAAATTAAAAAATTTTTCATCTTTTCTTAAGAATTTTTTCAGACCTATTTCTTTTATAAACCCAATTTTTTTATCAATTTTCACAGCGTAAGTATTGTTTTCAAATTCAAATTTTTCTCCTTCTTCAATAATTTCTTTACTTTCCTGGGATATAATCTGGTTTTTCTGTATTTGAACTTGCTTTTGCTGGTTATATTTTGGGGTTTGAAACTTACTGAAAATAAATATAATAAATATAGAAAGCAAAAAAGCAATTAAAAGACGAGTTTCTTCACTTAATTTATCCATTTTTCCACAGGGTCATAACCACCTTTGTTAAATGGATGACACTTTAAAATTCTTTTAATCCCTATAAGGAAACCTTTAAATCCCTTTTTTTCTATTACTCCTATCATAAAATCTGAACAACTTGGATAAAACCTGCAAACTCTTCCTAAAAATGGTGAAATTAAAATTTTATAAATCTTAATTAATTGAATTATTAATTTCATTTTTTATTTTTTTAAAAATATCCTCAATTTGGTCTTTTTCCCTATCCATAACTTCTCTTTTCAGGACAAATAACATATCTCCTTTTTTAAAATTCGCCTTTACTAACTCTCTAATATATCTTTTTATTTTATTTCTTTTTACAGGACTCCCAATTTTTGCGTTTGCGATAAAACCAATTTTAAGGTCTTCTCTTTTTTTAATATATATGTCAAAATATTCTGTTTTGATTCTTTTTCCATTCTTTAAAATTTCTCTTATTTTCTTTTTTATCATCCAGCAAGTCGCTTTCTTCCTTTTCTTCTTCTATTATTTATTATTTTTCTTCCGCTTTTTGTTGACATCCTTGCAAGAAATCCTATTTTTCTTTTCCTCCTTAATTTATGGGGTCTATATGTTATTGACATTTTTTGCCCTCCATCTTAAATTTTAAAAACCCTATAATTATTATACCACTTTTTTTGGAGTTTGTATTTTTCAGGTATGAGGTATAATTATAAAAAAGAGTTAAAAATGAGTTTTGAACCTTCTTATATACAGATTCATAAAACTGGAGAACTAAAAATAAGGGGAGAAAAACTATGGCAGTTAATGGAAAAATGTTCTCTTTGTCCAAGAGAATGTGGTGTAAACCGTCTTAAAGGAGAAACTGGTTTCTGTGGGGCTCCTGGAACAAGACTTTTCATATCTTCATATTTTGCTCATTTTGGTGAAGAAAGACCACTTGTTGGGAAAGGTGGCTCAGGAACAATATTTTTTACTTACTGCAATTTAAAATGTATTTTCTGTCAGAACTGGGAAATAAGCCATCTTGGTGAAGGATATGAAATAACGATTGACCAACTTTCTGATATAATGCTTTCCCTTCAGAAAAGGGGTTGTCATAATATAAATTTTGTTACTCCAACTCATTATTCTCCACATATTTTGAAAGCAATTGATATAGCAATAGATAAAGGTTTGAGATTACCAATAGTTTATAATACAAGTGGATGGGAAAAAGTTGAAATTTTAAAGTTTTTTGATAAAGTTGTTGATATTTATCTTCCTGATTTTAAATACTACAGAGCTGAAATAGCAGAAAAATATTCAAAAGCAAAAACATATCCTGAAATTACAAAAGCAGCAATACTTGAAATGCATAGACAGGTTGGTGTTGCGAAAATTGAAAAAGAAGGAATTATATATAAAGGATTAATCATAAGACATCTTGTTATGCCAAATAATGTTTCTGATTCAGAGGAAATTATAAAATGGATATCAGAAAATTTGCCAAAGGATACATATGTTAACATTATGGCTCAATACAGACCAGAATATAAATCATTTAAATATCCAGAAATTTCAAGAAGAATAAGTATTGAAGAGTATAAAATGGTTGTTAAAAAAGCAATAGAACTTGGATTGACAAACCTTGATTTTGTTGAACTTGACAGATAAAAAAAAATATATAAAATTTTAAAAAAGGGGGGAAAATGTGGAAAAAAGTAATAGTTCAATTATTGATAATTTTTAGTTATTGCTTTTCGGTTATTGAATTTGGATATAAATTTACTCCTGAAAAAGATGTTTATTTAATAACTGAAAAAAATAATTTTTTTATCCAACCACAAAGTATAATTTCAAATGGGAATATGCTTTATTTTGCAGCCCAGGATTTTACAAAAAATAGAGAGTTAATTG
>JBMFMQ010000029.1:0-1492 GCA_049970595.1 Candidatus Ratteibacteria bacterium
ATTCTCAGTGGTATAAATTTATTTCTAAAAGGTGAAATTATGTTAAAAGATATAAGACAATTGCTTTATACAGCGTGTTATTACCCTGAAGAAATTGAAAGAGTTTTAAAAGGAAGTTCATTCTTAAAATTTGACCCTGAACTCGGATATATCCAAATAGATTATATTTTCAGAGATGGAATTTATGAAACTCTTTCTGAATACTCCTATGATAAAAGATATTTTTTTAGAAAAATGATAAATTATGCTGAAAAACCGTGTAGAATAAATACTTACGGAAACAGTTATACCCAATGCGCACAGGTTTCTGATGGAGAAACATGGCAGGAAATTTTAGCAGCACATTTTAGAGAACCAATAAGAAATTTTGGTGTTGGAGGATATGGCGTATATCAGGCATATTTAAGAATGATGAGAATTGAAAAAACTGAAATTGGAACTGAATATATAATTTTAAATATCTGGGATGATGACCATTTAAGAAATATTGATTCTTCAAGATGGATAAGAGTTGCTTGGATTCATAGGGACTTACCGAGAGGTGGAGGAGAAAATACATATCCAGTTCATGGATTTCCTTGGGCACATATAAGATTTGATATTGAAAAAAATGAATTTTTTGAAATACCAGGTCCCTGTAAAAATGAAGATGATTTAAGAAAACTAACTGATAGAGAATATTATTACAATTTTTTTAAAGATGACCATGTTGTTCATTTATTTGCTCTTACACAGGGAGCAGATGCACCTTCCGATTATCTTGAAAAGATAGCAGAATCTTTTAAATTAAAAGTTGACCTTCGTAATCCAAAAAAGAGGATTGAGGATGCAATGAAATTACATATTACATATGGGATTAAATCAACTATATATATCCTTGAAAAACTTAAAAAATGGGTAAATGAAAATAGAAAAAAAATTATGGTAATTTTAAGTTATGATGCTCCTACATGTAAAAAATATATTGAAAAAGGTGAAAGGTTTGATGAAGAATTACTTGAATATTTAAGAAAGAATAATTTTCATTTTGTTGATACACTTAAAAAAATAAAAGAAGAATACAAAATCTATAAATTAAGTGTTGATGAATTTCTTTCAAGATTATATATTGCAAGAGCAGGAGCACAAGTATTTGGTCATTATTCTCCTTATGGAAATTTCTGGTTCGCATGGGCAATCAGAGAAGACCTTGTTAATTTTTTAGACCCAAAACCACCTGCTTACAGATAAAATTACCTTGACTTTAAAATTTTGTATTCAAAACTATCAAGAAGTGCTTTCCATGATGCTTCAATAATATTTTCAGAGACACCAATTGTTCCCCATGTATCTTTTTCATCTTTTGATTCAATTACAACTGTTGTTATAGCAGCAGTTGCTTTTTCTGGATGAAGGATTCTTACTTTATAATCTGTAAGTTTCATCTCCTTAATCTCAGGGTAAAATTTTTCAAGGGCTTTTCTTAAAGCATTATCCAGGGCATGAACAGGTC
>JBMFMQ010000029.1:1502-17252 GCA_049970595.1 Candidatus Ratteibacteria bacterium
GGTCCATTTCCTTCACTTGCTGTATGTTCAAGAAATTTATCAACCCTTATCTTTACAGTGGCTTCAGAAATAACTCTTTTTCCTTTTTTTTCAACTATAACTCTAAATCCCTCAATTTCAAAAAGTTTCTTATATTTCCCAAGTGTTTTTCTTACGATAAGTTCAAAAGAACCTTCAGCAGCTTCAAATTGATATCCCTCATTTTCAAGTTTTCCAATCATATTAAGCAGTTTCTTCACAATTTTTGGTTTCTTTTCAAGGTTGTAATTTTTAAATTTCTGTAAAATTGTACTTTTTCCAGCAAGTTCAGAAATTAAAATTCTTCTTTCATTTCCAACAAGTTTTGGGTCTATATGCTCATAAGTTAATGGATTTTTACTTACAGCATCAATATGAACTCCTCCTTTATGAGCAAAGGCACTCAATCCAACAAATGGTTGATTATTTGGAGAAACAATATTCGCTATTTCATAAATAAACCTTGAAAGTTCAGTTAAATAAATAAGATTTCCTTCAGGAACACATTTAAAACCCATTTTAAGTTGTAATATCGGAATTATAGATGTTAAATCAGCATTTCCACATCTTTCGCCAAAACCATTTATTGTTCCTTGAACTTGAATTGCGCCACTTTTAACAGCACTTATTGTATTTGCAACTCCAAGGGATGAATCATTATGGGCATGAATTCCAATTGGTGTCTTTATTTTTTCTTTAACTTTTTTAACTATATCTTCAATTTCAAAAGGTAAACTACCTCCATTTGTATCGCATAAGACAATCCTTTCTGCTCCAGCATTTTCAGCAACAAAAAGGGTTTTTAAAGCATATTCAGGATTATTTTTATAACCATCAAAGAAATGTTCGGCATCAAAAAATACTATTCTTCCTCTTTTTTTTAAAAATTCAATCGTTTCTTCTATTAACTTTAGATTTTCATCAAGTGAAATTTTTAAAACATCTGTAACATGTAAATCCCATGATTTACCAAATATTGTGATATATTCCGTTTCGCTTTCAAGAAGTTTTTTTATAAATGGGTCTTTTTCTACACTGTAATTTTTTCTTCTTGTGCTTCCAAATGCAACAATTTTACTCTTTTTAAATTTTTTATTCTTTATTCTTTTAAAAAAAGCGATATCTTTTGGATTTGAACCAGGCCACCCTCCTTCTATAAAATCAATTCCAAATTCATCAAGTTTTTCACATATTTTAATTTTATCGTTCAATGTAAAAAATATATTCTCTCCCTGACAACCATCCCTTAAAGTTGTATCATAAACTTCTATTTTAAAATTTTCCATTTTTAACCTCTTTTTATATTATACATTCAAAAATTTTTAAAATTCCAGCCCTCTTCTATCCCTCTAATAGATAAATTTAAAACATCCTCTTCTTTTATTATTTTACCTATTTCACCAATAAGTAATTCCTTATCAAAATAAAAAAAATTTTCTGTTATTAATTTTGAAAGGAAACCAGCAGCAACCATATTTGTAATCCTACCATCTCCTATTTTTTCTGCTATTTCAGTTGCTGGAATTTCAAATATAATGGAGTTTTTTTTATTCAATTTTTTCTTAATAAGTGTTGAATTTAAAATAATAAATGACTCCTTTTTTAAATATTTTTTCAACATTTCATAGGATAGTTCATTTAAAAATAATCCAATGTCACAACTTTCACTTAATGGAGAAAATATCTCTTTCCTTTTAGATATTGTTACAAAGCAGTAAATATACCCTCCTCTCATCTCTGCACTATAAGTAGGAAGGCAAGAAACTTGATAATTTTTTTTCAAAGATGCATAAGAAATTAATCTACCAAGAGTTAAAATTCCTTGTCCTCCAGAACCTCCTAATAAAATTTTTACTTTTTCCATTCATTTTATGTCCACCATGCTTTTGGTTTTGGTTGTTTTATAATAACATTTTTAAGAAATTCAATCGCTTTCTTAAGTCCCTCTTCTCCACTCATTAAACTATCTTCATGTTCAATACTTAAAACTCCATCATACCCAACCATTCTTAAAGCAGAGACAAAATCATTCCAGAATTCATATCCATGACCATAACCAACTGTTCTAAAAATCCAGGACCTGTTTTCTTCATCAAGGTATGTTTTGGTATCAAGAACTCCATTAATACTTGAAGTATAAGGATTTATTTTTGTATCTTTTGCATGGACATGATATATAGCACCTTTAAGTTTCCTAATAGCTGCTATCGGGTCTATGCCCTGCCAGAATAAATGACTTGGGTCAAAATTTGCTCCAATTTCTTCTCCACATGCTTCTTTTAGTTTTAAAAGTGTCTCTGGATTATAAACAACAAATCCTGGATGCATTTCAAGACATATTTCTTTTACATTATGTTTTCTTGCAAATTGGACTTCTTCTTTCCAGTAAGGTATGACAACTTTTTCCCATTGCCATTTCAAAATCTCCGGAAAATCGGGTGGCCAAGCACATGTTACCCAATTAGGATATTTTGCATTTTCACTATCACCAGGGCAGCCAGAAAATGTAATTATACGAGGAACTCCAAGTTTTTCAGCAAGTAAAATTGTTTTTTTCTGAACTTCTCTATGACTTTCTGCAATTTTTTTATCAGGGTGAAGAGGGTTTCCATGGCAGGATAAAGCAGATATTTCAAGATTTCTTTTTTCAAAAGCATTTTTAAACTTTCTAAGTTCACTTTCATCATTTAACAACTTATCAACCTTACAGAATTCATCTCCCGGGTAATTACCTGTTCCGATTTCAACAGCATCAAGACCAAGTTCTTTTATTTTGTCAAGAGCTTCATCCAATGACTTTCCACCAAAAACAACTATAAAAACTCCTAATTTCATTTTGCCCTCCTTGTTTTTTAAAAATTGTAATATAAAAATCGTAAAAAATCAATCATAATTTCCATATTCTTCCCAAACTTTCAACATTAATTTGTATCTTTCTAAAGGCATGCCAGTATAAATACAATTTGATGAAGAAAAAATGTATCCGTATCCAGGCATTCCATTTTTTAAAGCATAAATACATGATTCTATAACCTGCTGGTCTGTTCC
This sequence comes from Candidatus Ratteibacteria bacterium, assembly GCA_049970595.1. Taxonomy (GTDB): domain Bacteria; phylum Ratteibacteria; class UBA8468; order B48-G9; family JAFGKM01; genus JAMWDI01. The sequence continues at coordinate 4,569 of JBMFMQ010000029.1, forward strand.
AGTTTGAAGAAGTCCACAATTAACATTTCCTATTAAACAAACTTTATCTCCATAAAGTTTTTTTACTATTTTTATATCAACTCCTGCCTGTGGGTCAAGAGAATGTAAAGCGTCTGGTTTTGCTTGAATTAACTGGTCTATTATTGGCATTATATTACCGTCTGTATGTTTTATAGTATAAAATCCCATATCTCTATAACCCTTTATTAATTTTTCAAGATAAGGAGTAATAAATTCAGAAAACATTGAAGGACTTAAAAAAGGACCTGAATTAAAACAATAATCAGAACATAATGCAAATCCATCAAGATATGTCTTTTTTTTTAAAATTTGGGTTCTTTCAAGGGCTTTATTAACCATATCATCCGCTTCTTTTTTTACTTTTTCCGGCTCATCTGCAATTTTTTCAATAAATCCCATCATTTTTTCTCCTGAAGGAATTCCAAAAGTTGCGTCTCCATGTATCATAAGAAAATACTTATTCCCTATCATCTCTCTCACTAATTCAATTAATTTTATTGTTTCTTCAATTGTTCCTGGATTTGGATGTAAAAAAATGGCATCGTGATGAAAAACTTCAGCTGTTTTAACATAAATTTCTGCGATATCTTTTCTTTGAAGATTTTTTTCTTTATCTGTCATCTGGTCCCATTGACTATAATTTCTGTGTAAGGGATGAACTTTTCCAAATGCTTCCATAGTTAAATAAAAAACAAGTTCAAAATGTGGAACTTTTCCTTTTATTGGCTTTCTCTCCAATGCCCTAATAAATCTATCTCTTGGTTCCATTTTGTTTTTTTATTTTACATTATACATTAAATAATGTAAAATCTATAATGAAAAAATGAAAAAAATTATTGCAGTGTGTGGAAGTAATGCTGGTGATAAAAATTTAAATGAAAATATTTTGAAAATTGCGGAGAGAGTTGGGTATCTAATTGGAGAAAAAGGTGGGATTTTAATTTGTGGTGGACTTGGTGGAGTTATGGAAGCAGCAGCAAAAGGTGCGAAAAAATCTGGTGGGATAACTATTGGAATTCTACCATATGATAAGTCAAAAGCAAATAAATATATTGATGTTCCGATTGGGACAAATCTTGGTTTTTACAGAAATTATATAATCGTTAATTCTGCAGATACTGTTATTGGGATATGTGGTAGATGGGGAACTTTAAGTGAAATTTCAATGGCAATGGCACTTGGAAAACCAACAATTTTAATTTCAAGTTCTGGTGGAATATGTGAATTATTTAGTAAAGAAGGATTTATAAAAGGATTTGAAGAAAAACCATACATTGTCCAAACACCGGAAGAAGCAGTTGAACTTGCTTTCTCACTGTGATTGTCTATATTTTATTTTCTAAGAGACCATAGAAAAAAGGAGTGTGTTTTTTTAATTTTTGGTGCATCTAATAAAATTGCAGGAATTACTATATTTTTCCCAAATTTATCATTAATTTTATCTATCTTTTCAAATACAAGTTCCCTCTTTACCTTTTCATTAAATACATATTGATAATCACATTCAAACAATCCTCCAACAAAAACACCAACTGCTCTTACTCTTTTTTCTATTTTAAAATAAGACATTATTTCGCAACAAAGATTAAAAATTATGTTTCCATCACCCGGAATATCATTAAATTTTTTTCTCTTCAAAATATATGAGAAATCCTCAAATCTTAAAAATAAAGATATAAAATTTCCGTGCTTTCCCTTTTTCCTCATCCTTTCAGCCACTTTCTCACATAAGTTAAAAAGTGTTTTGTTTATAATTTCTTTATTCTTAGTATCAATTGGAAAGGTGAAAGAATGACCTATTGAATTTTCTGGAAATTCAATCATCAACTCTGGTTTTTCAATTCCACATGCATAATTATATATTTTTTCTCCTACCTTACCAAATATTTTTATAAAAAAATCTTTTCCTGCCTTTTTAATATCCTGGCATTTTTCTATTCCCATATCTGATAATTTTTCATATATCTTTTCACCTATACCTGGGATTTCAGTTATGGATAAATTTTCCATCAATTTTTCAATTTCTTCCTTTTCACATATTTTAATTCCATTTGGTTTAGAAAGAGAAGAACATATTTTTGCAATTAATCTATTTGGACCACAGCCAATTGAACATGTAAGACCTGTCTCCTTTTTAATTTTATCTTTTATTTCTTTTGCTAAATTTTCTTTACTTCCATAAAGAAGATAAATTTCACTTACATCAATAAAAACTTCATCTATTGAATAAATTTCAATATCTTCTTTAAAACTCCTTAAAATTTCAAATATTTTTCTTGATATTTCAATATATTTTTCAGAGTCACCCTGAACAATTATTAATCCAGGGCATAGAAATAATGCTTGGTAAGTACTCATTCCAGATTTTATTCCATATTTCTTTGCCTCATAAGAACACGATGCAACAATTGATTTTGTAGATGGACCTCCAGATACAGCCACTGGCTTTCCTTTTAAAAATGGATTTATAATTTGTTCAACAGAGGCAAAATAAGCATCCATATCAATATGAAAAATAACCTTTTCCATTTTTAAACAGAATGAACCTTTTCAATATTCCAGGTTAAATCATCAGGAACAAAAGAAATTTCAAAAATGTTTATTCCGTCACTAACAGCAAAATTGTAAACATTTTTTTCTCCTATTTTTGTCTTCCATTTATATGTTATTCTTTTAACATTTATTTTTCTGTTTTTCCATATAAACCATTTGATATTAATTGAGCCATTTTTAAATACAGCACCAACGCTTATTCTTTCATTTACTTCTGTTATCACCTTATCCTCCTGAAAAGTCCCACAACTTTACCTAAAATTACAGGGTTTTCTTTTATTATTATTGACCTGTAAATATCATTTGCTGGTTTCAATTCAACAAAATCTCCTCTCTTATAAAAATATTTAACTGTGTATTCTCCATTATAAAAAACAACAACAATATCTCCATTTTTAATTTCAACATCTTTTTTTATAATCACATAATCACCATCAAAAATACCCGCATCTTTCATACTATCCCCTTTTACAATAAGAGAAAAATACTCTCCTTTCCCCAAAAATTCCTCTTTCAAACTTATAAATTCTTCAAAATTCTCTTCTTCAATATTTGGTATTCCTGCAGGTACCCTTCCAATGACAGGAATATTTAAAAATTCATTCTTAAGAATTATACCCCTTGAAATTTTGTTTACTCTTTCTATATATCCTTTTTTTTCAAGCGCTTTTAAATGAGAAACAGCAGCAGTTGGACTTGAAAATGAAAAATAATCCATGATTTCCTTAATCGTTGGCGGATAACCCCTTTTATTATTATAATTTTTTATAAAATCAAGAATTTCCTTCTGTTTTTCTGTCAATTTCTTCATATCTGTAAATAATTATACTGTAAATTTTTACATCTGTCAAGTCAAAATATCCTTACCCATCCCTTCTCAAAGAAGATTGCTATACGGAGGGTGAGGGATTGTTTCTCCTGTTCCTTCATTTCTACTGATGGATTTAGTTTATTTTATTTTCCTTTGTTATTTTTCCCACTGCTTTAGTCCTACCGAAACCATCCCTTCTCAAGGAAGATTGCTAAACGGAGGGTGAGGGATTTGAACCCCCATGTCCCGAAAGGGACGGCGGATTTCAAGTCCGCTGCCTTACCATTAGGCTAACCCTCCATTTTATATATTATACATTTGATTAAAGTTCCTGTAAATTTTTTTGAACCTGGTTTAAAGAAGTTATGTTTTAGCAAGTTTTTTTATTTCATTTATTATTTCCCATTTATTTTCAAAATTCCATAGAGGATAGATTGAGTTATTCTGGAAAAGTGGATTTTCAAGAGGCAATTTGGGATATAATCTTTTTGCGATTTCAAAATCAGTTGTTTTTGGAATTGGTGAATATTCAGCAATTTTTATTTTACAAGGATAATTTTTTAAAATTTTTATTGTTTCAAAAACCTCTTTTGGTTTTTGACCAGGTAATCCTGCAAGTATATAAACACCAATCTCTTCTTTTGTAAAACCAGCATCAATTAAATATTTAATTGAATTTTCAAAATCAGAAAAACTTACTTTGTATCCTGACTCTTTTTCTCTTTTTTTATCTATTGTTTCAAGTGACAATCTAATTGTTTTAAAATTTTTTTCTTTTAAAAATTCTGCAACTTCTTTTTTTATATATTTTGGATGGATTCCATTTGGTGTGTGAAATCTCAAATTTTTTTTATTTTCTGTTATCTTTTCTATTATTTTCCTGATATGAATTTCAAAATCAAAAAGTAATGCGTCATCGTAAAAAGCAATATCATTTATCTTAAACTTTTCAATATTAGTTATAACTTCTTCTACTACTTCATTTAAATCTCTTTTTATAAATTCTGGCTCAAGTTTTTTAATACCACAATACCAGCATGAGAAAGGACACCCATATAAAGTTTTTACCACAAGATAATCAAGTTTTCTATAAACATTCCAATATGGCTCAATTTTTTCAGAAATTTTAACATTTATGTTAAATCGGTTTGAAAAATCATTACAAAATTTTAAAATATCTTTCCCCTGAAAAACCATCTCAATTCCTAAATTCTTTGCATCATCATAACAAAAGGTTGCATAAATTCCACCTAAAATAATAGGAGTTTTTGGATATATTTTTTTTATTATGTTAACCACTTCTTTTATTCCTAATTTCCAGTAAGTCATACCACTTGTTATAAATATAAAATTCACCTTATCTATCTTTTCTATAAAATTTATAAATATTTTTTCAGGCAATCCAAATCTTTTATATCTCCTCGGCACATTTTTATATATTTCGGGTTTTTTTATAATTTCATAATAATAAGTTCCACATCCAAACTTCCCTTTCTTAGTTTTTATCTTTTCATAAAAAGGATGGTTTCTGTCCATAAAGTCAAAGAAAAAAATTTCAAAACCACTTCTTCTAAATAAATCAATTATTTTTAAAAAACCAAGTGGCTTTGACCATAAATCATATGCAGAAAAATCATAAACTGGTGGATTTATAAATAACCCTTTCATACAATGATGACTTCTCTTTTTCCACTTTCAACCTCACCGATAATCCATGAGTTAAAGTTATTTTTCTTTATAATTTCCATTGTTTTTTCAACTTTTTCCTTTGGAATAATAAGTATTAAACCAATTCCCATATTAAAAACCTTAAACATTTCTTTTTCAGAAATATTGCCTCTTTTTTTAATAATATCAAATATTAAAGGTATCTCCCATGACTTTTTAAGTAAAACACATTTTTTTCCGTTTGGAATTACTCTTATTAAATTACCCTCTATCCCTCCTCCTGTTATATGAGAAGCAGCATTAATAAGTTTGTTTAAAAAAAGTTCATCAAGTAAATTGGAATATATGTAAGTTGGCTTTAAAAGTTCTTCTCCAAGCGTTTTCCCAATTTCTTTATAGTATTTTTCATATTCATTTTTTTTAAAAATTTTTCTGATAAGAGAAAATCCATTACTGTGAACTCCATTTGAAGCCACCCCAATAATAATATTTCCTACCTCTACTTTACTCCCATCAATTATTTCTTCTTTTTCCACAACACCAACACAAAAACCCGCAATGTCAAAACCATCTTTTCCATATAACTCCTTCATCTGGGCAATTTCTCCCCCAATCAAAGAACAACCTGCCATTTTACACCCTTCAACAATTCCCTCAATAATTTCTTTTTCTCTTTCTCCCTTAATCTCTCCAACTGCAATATAATCAAGAAAAAAAAGAACTTTCGCACCACAAACAGAAACATCGTTACAGTTCATAGCAACAAGGTCTATCCCAAGATTTTTAAACAATTTCATTTCCTGACCGAGAAGAATTTTTGTTCCCACTCCATCAGTTGAGGAAACAAAAACCGGGTTTTTATAATTTTGTGGTATTTTAAAAAAGCCACCAAAAAATCCTATATCTCCAATTACATTTTCTGTAAATGTTTTTTTTGCCTTTTTTCTTATAAATTCAACAAGTTTTTCTTCTTTTTTTTCATTAACACCTGCTTTTTTGTAAGTTAATTTCATTTTTTCCTCCATTTGACATTTTCTTTTTTAATTATTATAATTTATTTTTTATGAAAAACATAATAAAATCTCTTAAAAAATATGAAAGTGTTGAAAATATAATTGGGCCTTTAATACTTGTTGATGGTGTTGAAGGTGTTGGTTATGGTGAACTTGTTGAAATTATTCAGAATCAAGAAAAAAGAATTGGGAAAGTTCTTGAGGTAGAAAAGGATAAAGCACTTGTTCAGGTTTTTGAAGGAACAACAGGTTTAAGTTTGAGTGAATTAAAGGTAAGATTTACAGGAAAGCCCATAGAATTTGGTGTTTCTCCATCTATCCTTGGAAGAATTTTTAATGGAATGGGAAAAATAAGGGATGGAGGTCCTGAAATAATACCTGAAAAATATCTAAATATTAATGGTTCTCCAATAAATCCAACAAGAAGAGATTATCCATCAGAATTCATACAAACAGGTATTTCTGCAATTGATGGTTTGAATAGTTTAGTTAGAGGACAAAAACTTCCAATTTTTTCTGGTTCTGGTCTTCCTCACAATTTACTTGCAACTCAAATTGTTAAACAGGCAAAAATACTTACAGAGAGAGAAGAAAAATTTGCGATTGTTTTTGGAGCAATGGGGATAACATTTGAGGAAGCAGAATTTTTTCAGGAAGAGTTCAGGAGTACAGGTGCAATTGAAAGATGTGTTATTTTTATTAACCTTGCCGATGAACCAGCGATAGAAAGAATATCTACTCCAAGAATTGCTTTAACCGCTGCTGAATATCTTGCTTTTGAACTTGGAATGCATGTTCTTGTAATCTTAACTGATATGACAAATTATGCTGAGGCATTAAGGGAAATATCTGCAGCAAGAGATGAAATTCCTGGAAGAAGAGGTTATCCATCTTATTTATATACTGATCTTGCAACTATTTATGAAAGAGCTGGAAGACTTAAAGGGAAATCTGGTTCAATAACACAAATACCAATCTTGACAATGCCACAAGATGATAAAACACATCCAATACCAGATTTAACTGGATACATAACAGAAGGACAGATAATTTTGTCAAGAGCCTTGCATTTAAAAGGAATTTATCCACCTGTTGATATATTAACCTCATTATCAAGATTGAGAGATAAAGGAATAGGTATTTTAAAGGAAACTGGTGAAAAATTAACAAGAGAAGACCATCCTTCTCTTGCAAGTCAACTTTTTGCTTCTTATGCAAGAGGAAAAGAAGCAGAAGAACTTGCAATGATTCTTGGAGAAGCAGCTTTAAGCGAATCAGATGTTGCACATTTAAACTTTGCAAGAAAATTTGAGGAAGAATTTATAAATCAGGGTATGAATGAAAATAGAAGTATTGAAGAAACACTTGATATCGGCTGGAAACTCCTTAAATTAATTCCTAAATCTGATATTAAAAGGATACCATCAGATATAATGGAAAAATATTGGAAGGAATAAAGAATGAAAATCAAAACAAATCCTACAAGAATGGAATTACTCAAATTAAAAAAAAGAATAACTATTGCAAAAAGAGGTCACAAACTTTTAAAAGATAAAGAAGAACAACTCTTGATTGAATTCAGAAATTTAATTAAAACAACAAAAAAGCAAAGAGAGAAATTTGAAGAAGAATTTATTGAATTATGTAGAAAAATTTTAGTTTTAAGAGGAACAATAGATGAGAAAAGATGGGAATATCTTACCAAAAATCCACTTCTTGAGATAAAATATGACTTGCAAAGAAAAAAAATATTCAATATACCCTTTGAAAAAATAGAGATGAATATTTCAGATAAATTTTATCCAAATTACATGATTTCTCCTTTTGAAAATTATTTATATCGTGAAGGTTTGAGAATTTTGAAAATTTTGTTTACAGTTCATGAACTGGAAAATAAATTAATAAATTTTGCAGAGGAAATAGAGAGAACAAGAAGGAGAGTAAATGCTCTTGAATATGTTTTAATTCCAAGTATTGATGAAGCAATAAAATTTATCCAGATTAAACTTGAAGAATATGAAAGAAGTTCAAATACAATTCTCAAACATCTCAAATTAATCAGAAAGTATTAGTAAATTACTGTTTATCTTTATCATCCTCTACTTTATATTCTGCATCAACAACTTTTTCATCCTTTTTATTTTGTTGAGTATCTTTTTGGGTTTCCTGATTTTGACTTTTCGTTTGTGATTGAGTTTTTTGATAAAGGATTTCTGCAAGTTTATGAGATGCAAGTTCAAGTTCTTCAATGCCTTTTTTAATCTCTTCAGCTGTTTTTGTCTCAGATTCAATTATTTTCTTCAAATTATTTATTTTTTCCTCAATCTCTTTTCTTTCACTATCGCTCAATTTATTACCATGCTCTTTTAATGTTTTATTCACAGTATAAATTAATGAATCTGCCTGGTTTGAAAGTTCTGCTATTTCCCTTGCTTTTTTATCCTGTTCAGCATATTTTTCTGCTTCTTTTACCATTCTCTCAATTTCTTCCTGTGATAATTTTTTAGAGCCAGTTATTCTTATTGACTGTTCCTTCCCTGTTCCTAAATCCTTTGCAGAAACATGTAAAATCCCATTTGCATCAATGTCAAAAGTTACTTCAATCTGGGGAATACCTCTTGGAGCAGGTGGAATACCATCAAGATGGAATCTACCAAGAGAAAGATTATCTTTTGCCATTGGTCTTTCACCTTGTAAAACATGTATTTCAACAGATGTCTGATTATCTGTTGCAGTTGTAAATATCTGACTTTTCCTTACTGGAATTGTGGTGTTTCTTTCAATAATTTTTGTAAATATTCCACCAAGTGTTTCAACTCCGAGTGAAAGAGGAGTAACATCAAGAAGTAGAATCTCTTTATCTTTCATTTCTCCAGCAAGAATAGCACCCTGAATGGCAGCACCAATTGATACACATTCCATTGGATCAACCCCTCTTTCTGGTTGAATTCCGATATATTCCTGAATAAATTTCTGAACAATAGGCATTCTTGTTGGTCCACCAACAAGAATTACCTTATTTATATCAGACCTTTTAAGTTTTGCATCCTCAATTGCTCTATCAACTGGACCTTTACATCTTTCAATAATTGGTGCAACAAGTTCTTCAAGTTTTGCCCTCCTTATCTTCATAATAAGATGTTTTGGCCCTGTCTGGTCTGCTGTTATGAAAGGAAGATTTATTTCAGTTTCAACAACTGATGAAAGTTCAATCTTTGCTTTTTCTGCCGCTTCTTTCAATCTTATCATTGCCATTTTATCATTCCTTAAATCAATTCCTGTTTCCTTTTTAAATTCCTCAACTATGTAATCAATTAAGACATTATCCATATCTGTTCCTCCAAGTTGTGTATCTCCACTTGTTGAAATAACTTTAAATACTCCACCCATCATTTCCATTATAGTTACATCAAGAGTTCCTGCTCCAAAATCAAAAACAAGTATTTTGAGTTCTTCTTTTAATTTATCAAGTCCATATGCAAGAGATGCAGCAGTTGGCTCATTTATAAGACGAACAACCTCAAGACCTGCAATTGTTCCTGCATCTTTTGTTGCTTGTCTTTGATTATCGTTAAAATAGGCTGGAACAGTTATAACTGCTTTTCTAATTGGATACCCTAAGAAATTTTCTGCGTCTTTTTTGATTTTCTGTAAAATAAAAGCAGAAATTTGTTCTGGAGTATATGTTTTCCCATAAATATGATATCTATAATCTGTTCCCATTTTTCTTTTAACAGCAAAAACAGTTCCCTCTGGATTAACTGCTGCCTGTCTTCTTGCTGGCTCACCAACAAGAACCTGACCATCCTTAGTAAAAGCAACATAAGAAGGAAATGCCTTACCTCCAACAATTGTTGTCCCTTCTGCACTTGGAATAATAACAGGTTTATCTCCTTCCATTATTGCTGCTGATGAATTACTTGTTCCAAGGTCTATACCAATAATTTTTTCTGCCATTTTCTTCCCTCCTTTTTTAAATTAGATGAAGAGATAGCAAAAAAGTTTCAAGTCCTGCAATTTCCGCTTCCCTACATTTTTCATTTTCCTGTTTCAGTTTCTCTTTGTTGCTTTAGTTGGGCGGTGCAGGACTTGAACCTGCGGCCCCTACCTTGTAAGGGTAGTGCTCTAACCACTGAGCTAACCGCCCAATAAATTATTTTACATTGTTTTTATCCTTATGTAAAATATTTCTTGACTTGACAATAAAATTTTTTATGTTAAATTAAAACAAAAAAGGAGGGATAAAATGACAAATGATTTATTAGTAGGAATTAAGGAAAGTGTGATTAAAGGAGATATAAAGAAGACAGAAGAACTTGTGGATAAAGCAATAAAAGAAAATCTGCCAGTTGAAAAAATATTAAATGATGGACTAATTGCAGGAATGCTTGTTGTGGGTGAAAAATTTAAAAATAATGAATATTATGTTCCAGAAGTTTTGATTGCAGCAAGAGCTATGAATAAAGGAATGAGTTTACTTGAACCATTAATTGTCAAGGCAGGAATAAAGCCAATTGCTAAACTTGCAATTGGAACTGTAAAAGGTGATTTACACGATATTGGGAAAAATCTTGTTGTTATGATGTGGAAAGGTGCTGGATTTGAAGTTATTGACCTTGGAATAGATGTTGGTCCTGAAAAATTTGTTGAAGCAGCAAAAAATGGTGCACAAGTTATTGGAATGAGTGCCCTTTTAACAACTACAATGGTTCAGATGAAGGAAACTATAGATGTTTTAAAGAAAGAAGGTGTGAGGGATAGTGTAAAAGTTATAATTGGAGGAGCACCTGTTACACAAGAATTTGCAGATGAAATTGGCGCTGATGGTTATGCTCCAGATGCTGCAAGTGCAGTAGATAAAGTTAAAGAACTTCTTGGGCTATAATGTGATTAAATTTTTATATTTTTTTTTAAGTTATCTATTAGGAAGTATTCCTTTTGGATATTTAATTTGTAAAGTTTTTAGGAATATTGATATTAGAAAATTTGGAAGTGGTAATATTGGTGCAACAAATGTTTATAGAGTTTGTGGATGGAAATTAGGAATTTTTGTTTTAATACTTGATATTTTAAAAGGATTTCTACCTGTTTATTCTGGAAAAATCCTAAAATTTTCAAACCCTTTTATTCTTCTTGGAGGTATTTTTTCAATTTTAGGGCATTCTTTTTCTTTTTTTCTGAAAGGAAAGGGAGGAAAAGGTGTTTCAACAAGTTTTGGTGTCTTAATAGGTCTTTTACCTCTTCCTGCTTTAATATCTTTTCTTTTCTGGGTAATTTTTGTTTTTTCTACAAGATATGTTTCCCTTGGTTCAATTATAGGTGCTCTTACATTACCGGTCTTTACATTTCTTCTGACTAAAAACAATTTCCTTTTTTATGTGACCATTTTCATTTTCCTTTTCATAACTTATACTCATAGAGAAAATATTAAACGACTAATAAACAAAAAAGAAAACAAGATTATTTTTCCATGGGAAAAAAAATAGGAATACTTGGGACTGGTGGATGGGGAATTGCACTTGGTTTAATGCTTGATGAACTTAAATATAAAGTTTATCTCTGGGAACCAATAAAAGAAAATTACGAAATTTTAATAAAAAAAAGGGAAAATATTGATTATTTTAAAGGTGTAAAAATTCCTGGATCAATTGAAATAAGTTGTTCTTTAAAAAATATTGTTGAAAATACTGAAATTTTGATTTTAGTTGTCAGGTCATCTTTTTTCAGAAAGGCAGTTAAAAAACTTGCAAAAATCTATAAAGGACAGGTAATTTTAATTGGAACAAAAGGTCTTGATTTTAAAACAGGAAAAAGGATGTCTGAGATTTTAAAGGAATATATCCAAACAAATAATTATGCTGTTATTTCAGGTCCTACAATTGCAAAAGAGATAGTTAAAAAATATCCAACAGCTTGTGTTGTTGCATCAAAAAATATTGATATTGCAGAATATTTTCAAAAACTTTTCAGTTTCAAGAGATTCAGAATATACACAAGCAATGACATAATTGGTGTTGAAATAGGGGGTTCTTTTAAAAATGTAATAGCAATTGGTGCAGGAATTATTGATGGAATGAAACTTGGTATTAACACAAAAGCATCATTTCTTACAAGAGGACTTAATGAAATGATAAAAATAGGTGTTTTTCTTGGAGGGGAAGAAAAAACATTCAGGGGCTTATCAGGGTTAGGAGATTTAATTACAACATCTTTTAGTAAGTATAGCAGAAACAGGTCTTTTGGTGAGGGAATTATAAAAGTTGGTAAAGAGGAGTATTTGAAAAAAACAAAGATGGTTATTGAAGGAATACCGACAACAAAAGCATATTATAAATTATCAAAAAAATTCAAAATTGAGTTACCTATAACAGAGGCAATATACAGAATTATTTACAAAAACTCAGACCCTAAGAAAGAGATTAATAATTTGATGCTAAGAGGATTAAAAAAAGAATGAAGAGCAAATTTTATTATATAAGAGATGTTTCAAAAATTCTTGATATACCTTCTCATATATTAAGATACTGGGAAAAAGAATTGAACTTAAAAATAATGAGAGACCAGAAAGGAAACAGAATTTATACTGAAGATGATATTGAAAGATTAAAAAACATAAAA
>JBMFMQ010000030.1:0-17191 GCA_049970595.1 Candidatus Ratteibacteria bacterium
ATCTGTTCTGGGCAAAAAACGCCAGAAAAAGCACTTGGGGTTGTTTCTCCAATTCCTTCATTTTTACTGATGGATTTAGTTTATTTTTATTTACTTTGTTATTTTCCACTGCCTTGGTCCTACCGAAACCCCAGTGCTTTATAAATAAATGAGTGCGTATTTACAATGAGAAAGATTAAATTAGGAATATTTTATTTCATCCGGTATTTTTGCAATTTTTGGTGATTTTCTTTTAAATTCGTATTTTTTCACTCTTTCAATCACTTTATTTACTGTCTCAAGATTTAGATTTTTATATTGATTTACAATTTCTTCTAACTTCATATTTTTTTCAACATAGCAGTAAAGAATAATATCTGCATCATGATATGTAAAACCAAGTTCATCTTCATCTGTTTGTCCTTCCCATAATTCAGCACTTGGTTTTTTCTTCAATATTTCTTCTGGAACTCCAAGGAATTGTGCAAGTTGATAAATTTCTGTCTTAAAAAGGTCACCAAGTGGATTTATAAGCCATGCAAGGTCTCCAAATAAAGTTCCATAACCAAGATATATTTCACTCTTATTGCTTGAACCAACAACAAGTCCTCCAAAATGTGCAGACAAATCATAAAGAATACTCATTCTCTCCCTTGCAATTTTATTCCCAATTCTTATATTATCTGCCTGTGGGAAATTTTTAAAATAATAATCAATTTGCGAAGTTATATTAAATCTTAAATATCTTATCCCAAGAGTTCTTCCAACAAGATATGCATGGTCAACAGAAATTTTCGGAGTATTCTTATAGGGAAGAATTATTCCATATGTATTATTCTTTCCAAAAGCTATTTTACATAAATATCCAAGAACTGTTGAATCAATTCCTCCTGACATCCCAAAAATTGCCACTTCTTTATTTGCTTTTTTAAATTCATCCCTTAAGAATTCAACAAGAAAATCCCTTACTTTTTGAGGATTAATCTTAAGAATCTCTTTCATAATCTCCTCCTTTTTCTGAATAATTTATGATTTCTCAAAGATGCATTAGCCCCAACGGGATTCGAACCCGTGCCTGATGGCTGAGAACCACCTGTCCTTGCCATTAGACGATGGGGCCATAATATTATGTTATAATACTAAAAAATGGTTGAGATGTCAATATACAATGAAATATGTGGTGTTATACATGTCCATTTTCCCTTGAAAAACTGGGAAAATTATATTGAAATAATTAAACAAGAGAGTCAAAAAGCAAAAATTGATTTTATTATTCTAACTACTCATACTCCCAAAAAATGGAAAAATGAAAATAAAAAATTATTTGAAATTGATAACTACTATAAAAATGTTTTAATTATTCATGCTGAAGAGATTGATGAAAAGAAAAAAAATCATTTCATATTAATAGGTAAAAATGATTGGACTAACCAAAAAGAGATAAATGATATTTTAAAAAAAGATAATGAAAATTTTATAAAACTTGTTGTTCATCCAAATGGAAAACACCGTCTTTTTCTCATCAAAAAGGATTATAAATGGAATAGATGGAATGAAAATTTTGATGGTATTGAAACATGGTCTTTACTTTTTGACTGGGTAGATAAAACTAAAATTTATAATATTCCATTAAGATACTTATTCTTTCCTTCAAATTTAAGCAACCCTGACAGAAGAATTTTAAAAAAATGGGATTATCTAAATTTAAAAAGGAAAATTATTGGTTTTGCTGGACTTGATATCCATTTCCTTCCAAAATATTTGAGAATATTTGATTTCAAAAAAAGATTCACTTACAAAAATGTTTTTAAGACATTAAGAAACCACATTTACTTAAAGGATAAACTAACAAGAAATTTTGAAATAGATAAAAATAAAATTTTGAAAGCAATAAAAAATGGAAATCTTTTCTTTGCAAATGATTATATAAAAGATAGTAAAGGATTTTATTTTGGAGAAAAGGATGGAAAATATTTCTGTGGAGATGAAGGGCGAATTGGTGATATAATATTAATAAAAAATCCTGTTTCTGCCTGGACAAGATTGATAAGGAATGGTGATATAATAATGGAAAAAGAAATTAAACAGGAATTTTTCAGAATTGAGAAAGATGGAAATTATAGAGTTGAAGTTTTTTTAAAAAATAGAAACTGGATTTTTTCAAATAATATATATGTAAGAGGAGAAAAAAATGGCAAAGAAAAAATATAAGGATGCTGTTTGCAGAAAATGGTTATCAAAAGAAACAAAAAATTTAATTGAGAAAGATGGGAAAAAATATTACTTCTGTTCTCCTTCCTGTAAAGAAAAGTTTGAAAAACAACCCGAAAAATATTTAAAACTTGTTGGATAATGAGAATAAGAATACCTGAAATAGTGGCACTTGATATTGAAACAACAGGACTTGACCCTGAAAAAGATAGAATTTGCGAGATTGCTTTATTAAAAGTTAAGGAGAATAAAATAGATAAAAAATTTATAACTTTAATAAATCCTGAAGTAGAAATTCCTGAAGATGTTTCAAAAATAAATAGAATAAGGGATATAGATATTGAAAATGCTCCTAAGTTTAAAGAAAAAATTGAAGAAATTGAAAGATTTATAAATAAAAAAATTTTACTATGCCATAATGCAAATTTTGATATATTATTTATAAAAAAAGAATTTGAAAAGGCAGGTTATAAATTTCCAGAAGTAAGAATTATTGATACATATTTAATGGCAAAAAAATTTTTCAGTTTTAAAAAAAATTCATTACAGTATCTATCAAAGTTTTATAAATTAAAAAGGAAAAGAGAACACAGAGCAGAAGATGATGCAAAAGCAACATTTGAAATTTTTAAAATTTTTTCTAAAGAACTTGAAAGAAAATACAGATTAAATTCAATGAATTTACTCAATCATTTCAAATATCAAAAAGATTTTTTATCAAGAATAATAATATTTGACATAAACAAATTTTTGAATAAAATTTATCCTGATAGAATAATTTTAGAAGGTATTGAAAAGGCACTGAATGAAAAGAAGGAAATTTTGATAAGGTATAAAAATAATAAAAAAGAAATTAAAGAAAGAAAAATATTACCACTTGAAATTTTTGAACAAGGTGGTTTAAAATATTTAAAGGCATTCTGTTATTACAGAAACGCAGAAAGAAAATTTAGATTTGACAGAATAATTGAAATACTGAATAATAAAGAAAAAGATTAAAATTGGAGGAATAGAGAGAAGGATATTCAATCATTTTCAAATCTTAAGTTAATTACCCCGGAAATTTAAAATGATTTTTTAAATTTTCCGGGATGGGAAAGGAGGGTAGATAGAAGTGGCAAAAGAAAAAGGTAGAGTGAAGTGGTTCAACAACAAAAAGGGATTTGGCTTCATAGAGAGAGAGAATGGAGAAGATGTATTTGTGCATTACAGTTCAATAGTAGGACAGGGTTATAAAACCCTCAATGAAGGAGATGCTGTTGAATTTGAAGTTGTAAAAAGAGATAAAGGTCTTCAGGCTATAAATGTTGTAAAACTTTAAAATTTTGATGAAGACCATTTATTCTTTATCTTCTCCAAAAATATTGGCGGTAGGGGGAAATTAAAAAAGTTTTCCCCTATCGCTTTCTCTAAAATAAAAAAACTTGACAAAAAAATTTATATGTAAAAATATATAAAAATTTGTGAAAAAAAACACAAAAATGGAAAAACTATATATAAATAGAGAGGACTGGAAAAATTTTTTAAAGGGAAAGGTAAAGGAAAACAGAATATATGCACCTATTGAAGATAACAATTTTTTATTTTATGAGAATTTAAATGAAGAAAATTTTGATAAAGTTGTTTATGATAGAGCAAGACCTGTTGAACCAATTAAAATATTTTTATATCCATTTAAAGAGTTTGTTTTTCCTGAAATAAAAAATATTGAAAAGATAATTGTTATGGGTGCAAGTTCCTGTGATTTAAAAGGACTTGAAATTCTTGATTCAGTTTTTAAAATTGGTGATTATAAAGACCCAAATTATTCAAGAAGAAGAGAGAATTTGATTATAATAAGTTTTGATTGTAAAAAGCCGTATGATACTTGTTTCTGCACACTTGTTGGAGTTAAACCATATCCTGAAAAAAATTTTGATTTAAATTTAAGCAAGATTGAGAATGGATTTATAGTTGAAATTGGAAGCCAAAAGGGAAAGGAATTTATAGGAAATGATACAAGATTTTATCAGGTAAATGATTCACAAGTAAAGCAAATGGAAGAGCATAGAAAAAAGGCAGAAGAAATTGTAAATGAAAAAAATAGTATCTTTGAATTTAAAAATTTTGAGGACTTAAATGGAATGTATCATACTGAATACTGGAAAAAACAAAATGATATAAAAAATTGTGTATCATGTGGGAGTTGTAATTTTAATTGTCCAACATGTGTCTGTTTTTTACTTGAGGATACAACTGATGCTGATAATTTTAAAAAGGTTAAAGTATGGGATGCATGCCTTTTCCCAGGATATGCAAGAATGGCTTCTGGTGTAAGTCCAAGACCAACTCTTTTTGATAGGTATGCAAATAGGTTGTTATGTAAATACTGGTATATGAAGGAAAATTTTGGAATTATTGGTTGCACTGGATGTGGAAGATGTATAAGTGGATGCATAGGGAAAATTGATAAAAGAAAAGTTTTAACAGAAATTTTAAAAGAAAAAATAAATGTTTAAAAATGGATAAAAATATTTATGAGGTAATAAAATGTGAGGTGATTGATAATATTAAAGAATCACCAACAATAAATACTATTGTTTTAAAACCAGAAAAAGAGTTTTCTTTCCTTGCAGGTCAATTTGCATCCTTAACAGTTCCTGGAATTGGAGAAGCACCTTTTACACCATCATCTTCTCCATTTGATAAAGAAAAGCTTGAATTTACAGTTATGAAAGTAGGTCGTGTTACAGAAAAAATACATCAGTTAAAAAAGGGAGATATTGTTGGTGTAAGGGGTCCTTATGGAAAACCATATCCACTTGAAAAATTTAAAGGAAAGGAGATTTTGCTTGTTGGTGGTGGAGTTGGACTTGCTCCGATAAGAGCATTATTTCTTGCTCTTGTTGAAACATATAATGACTATAAAAAAATTATATTTTGTTGTGGGGCAAGGACACCTTCTGATTATATTTATAAGGAATTAATTTTTGACAAATGGCAAAAACTTTGTGAAAAAATACCTTTATGTTTTAGAATTACAGTTGATAGGAAAGATAACAATTGGAAATATATGGAAGGAGTTGTAACAAAAACACTTGATAACCTTGATATGGATATAAAAAATGGAGTTAGTGTTGTCTGTGGTCCTCCAATAATGATGAAATTTACAACTTTAAAATTGCTTGAGATTGGTTTTGAACCTACCAATATTTATCTATCAATGGAGAGAAAAATGTATTGTGGAGTTGGTCATTGCAGGCACTGTATGATAGGAAATTTGTTTGTATGTAAGGATGGACCTGTTTTCACATACAAGGATTTAAAGGATAAACCGGAGATATGGGCATGAAAAAATTATTTATTGATTATGATAAGTGTTTAACATGTGAAAAATGTGATGTAAAATGCAGTTATTTCTTACATCCTGAAAATAATGGGATTACTTCTTTAAGGGAAGAAATTGCCTTTTTACTTGCCTGTAGAAGATGTGAAGAACATCCTTGTATAAACTCTTGTCCAACTGAAGCACTTAAAAGGGAAGACACAATTAATAGAAGAAGTAGATTTTTATGTATATCATGTAAAAGTTGTATTCTTGCATGTCCTTTTGGAACAATTTTACCTGATATTATCCCGTATATTACAGGAAAATGTGATTTATGTATTGGAAGATTAGAGGAAGATGAGTTGCCTTTATGTGTAAAAACAGAAAAATGTGATGCAATAAAATTTATTGATGAGAAAGAAGTTGAAGGTATGGAAGATATTTATAAAATAGGGGAAAATTTAATTGTTAAATGTTTCAGTTATATTGAGAAATACGGGTTAAAAAAATGAATATAATTTATTATTTCGGTTATTTTATTCTTTCATTTTTCGCTTTAAGTATAATAGGGCTTTTTGTATCCTGGATAGATAGAAAAATTACAGCAAGAATTCAGTGGAGAATTGGTCCTCCATGGTATCAGAATTTTGCAGATTTTATAAAACTTTCTGGGAAAGAAGTTTTAATACCTGAAGGAAGCAATAAATTTATTTTTATATTTTCTCCAATTCTTTCAGTTATTGCCTCAAGTTTATGTGGAACAATTCTCTTACTTATTTTTAAGAAAAATTTTGGATTTTTTGGAGACCTGATTTTATTTGTTTATTTATTGACAATCCCATCTTTATCTATAATTCTTGGAGGGAGTGCTTCAGGAAATGTCCTTGCTTCAGTTGGAATAAGCAGAGAATTGAAATTACTTTTATCTTATGAACTTCCTTTTATTTGTGGAATAATAATACCTGCAATAAAGGCAAATTTTACAACATCACTTATAGAAATAATCAAACATCAACAGATTACAGGAAGCAATATACTTTCTTTATCAGGAATTATTGGCTTTATTATTATTTTACTATCTTCAACTGGAAAACTTGGTCTTGTTCCATTTGACCTTTCAGAAGCAGAAACAGAAATTGCAGGAGGTGCTTTAATTGAATATTCTGGAATTTTACTTGGATTTTATAAACTTTCAAAGGCAATTTTATTTGTTGTTATTCCTTTGTTTATAGTTTTACTTTATTTTGGTGGAACAGAAATTACTGGTTTTGGAAGTTTTTTAATATTTGTTCTCAAATATTTAATTGTAGTTTTTCTTATAACTTTAATAAGGAATACAAATCCAAGAGTAAGAATAGACCAAGCATTAAAATTTTTCTGGGGATGGCTAACTTTAATAGGGGTAAGTGGAATTTTAATCTCTTTAATTGGAGTTTAATATGAACTTAAAAATAAAAGCATTAAAGAAGAGTTTGTGGGCATATTTTTTATTTAGTTTTTTCTTATTTTCTTCTGATAATTTTTTTGTTTTAGATATTTTTTCACCTTCTTATACATATTTAATTTTTTCAAAAGAGACAATACTGGAAGGCAATTGTAAAATAGAAGGGAATGTAAAAAGTGAAAGAGTTATAAAAAGGGGAAGTGTTGAATTAATAGGAGAGATAAAAGAAGGGATTTTGGAAGTGCAATTTCCTTTTTTACCTGATAAAGAAAATTTAAAATCAATTTCAGATAAAGTTATAAAATCAAAAGGTATATATCAAATAAAAGATATAGATGGGATAGTATTTGTAGATAACGATGTAATGATAAATGGAGAGATAAAAGGGAAAGGAACAATAATATCAACTGGTAATATAAATTTAATATCTGGAAAAAATAAAGAAAAAATATCATTAATAAGTTATAAAGAGATTAGGATTGATGGAGATAGTGATTTTTCAGGTATCTGTTATTCAAATTCTAAAATAAAAATTAAAAGTAATGGGAACTTTAATGGCTGTTTAATAAGTAATTTTATAGAGATAGGAGGTAATATTATTTTAAATTATAGACCATTTGTAGGAGAAGAGGTTTTAAAAAAGATGGAAGAATATTTTAAAAAAGGAGAGTTTGAAGATATAAGTAGATGTGCATATGTATTGGGAGAATATTATGGGGAACTTATGACAGATTATTTAATTGAAATTTTTAAGAATAAAGAGAAAGAAGTAGTATTCAGGAAGATGGTAGGAGAAATTATAGAAAGGATAAAAGATAAAAAAGCAATTAATGTTTTAATAAATGTTTTAAAAGATAGTTCTGATGACAAATATATTAGGTCAGAAGCAGCCAGTCAACTTGGCAATATAGGAGGAGAAGGAGTTTTTGAAGCACTTGTTGATAATTTATCTGACCCGGATGAGAATGTAAGAGGAAGTTGTGCAAGAGCATTAGGTTATTTAGGAGATAGGAGAGCAGGTGATTATTTAATTAATTTAGTGAATGATGAATCTTTATTTGTAAGAAGATGTGCAAGGGGTGCATTAGTTTTACTTAAAGATGAAAGAGCATTTCAAGTCCTTATAGATTCTTTATCCAAAGAAACAGATTCTAATGTAATAGGTGGAATTATTATAAACTTAGGAGAATTAAGAGATCAGAGGGCTATTCCTTATGTAGCAGAGTTTACAAAGGTGAAATATGATTATAGCATAAGGAGAAGAGCAATAGAAGCATTAGGGAAAATAGGAGGAGAACAGGCAGTTGATGTTTTAATAGGGCTACTGGAAGACCAAGAATTATCAATAGTAATAGATGCTGCAGAATCTTTAGCATTGATAGGAAACCAAAAGGCAGTAGAACCAATTATTGCCACCATAAAAAGAATTAGCAAGTCAGCTACATTAATTAGTGAGAAAGTTGCACTAAAACATCTAAAAGAAGCATATAAGAAATTAACAGGTCAGGAGTATCAAGAATGAAAAAGGGTGATATTTTTCCTTTATTATTAATTATATTTTTATTGACAGGCAAATTTGTGAAAAGCCAGGGAAGATTTGAAAAAGGAAATGCGCTTTATATTCGTGGTGATTTTCCAAGTGTTACTGTTTTATTTGGTCATACAGGTCTTTATTGGAAATGGGAAGGTGAAAACTCGGAAGATGATGAGTCCCATTTTACTATTGAATCGATAGGAGGGCCTCCTTGGAAATGGAAATATTCTGGTCCTACTATAACTAACTTCCAGAAATTTTTAGAAGGGAGAGGCGAATATATGGGAGCATTTACTCTTCCAAATGTTAATTATGACTTGAGAAAAAAAATTGTAGAAATTGCAGAGGATCAGGCAGATGGAGAGCCCCCTGTTGGTTACGCTTTTTTCTGGGGATACAAACAACCAAATAAAACTTTTAGATGCGATGGTTTGGTGGAATATTGTTATGAAATAGCATATGGAGAACCCTGGGAACCTGGTAATAATAAAGGAATTGTAATAAATGATAAATGGTATACTTTATGGCCATTTAAACAAATGTCTTTTATGGTGCTTGAGGAACCAAAATTAGAAGAGATAACATTTCACAAACAAGGGATAGTAGGAGAAGGGGAAGCAATAACACCGAGTAGATATGAAAGTGGTAGATATTATGTAGAAGGTAAAGTGAAAATTAAGTTTTATGTATCGGATGGAGAGAAAGGTTCTGGTATAAAAAGGGCAGAGGTGTGGTTAGGAGAGCCAGATGATACACCAAATGAATTACCAGGGAAGAGAATTTTTAGAGATGATAAGGATTATGATATAGACCATATTTATGTTTTTTTATTTGATACATCTCAAATAGAACCTGGAGAATATACTTTATTTGCAGTTGGATATGACCAAGCAGGTAATTTTAATAAAGTTTCAATACCAATAGTGATAGAGAGAAAGGGAGCGATATTTAAGGATAAAGATAATTGGGATGGTAAACAGATATGGTATGGAAGTGGGACATATTGGGATGCAGGAGTATATATAAGAAGTAATTCAAAATATTATAAAGAAGATAGGTCTCAGGTGGATAAAATAGGAAATGGTTATTTATATCCTGAATTTACAGGAGAAGGTATTACAAGAGAATTTGGATATAATGTGAATTTTATAAGATGTATAAGGAGTGGTTTTGAAGGATATGATGAAAATGGGATGCCTATAATAGATGAGAGGTGGTTAAACATAATTGAGAATAGTCCAACTCCATTTGAAGATTCATATAGATATTTATTAAGCAAAAGACCAAAATTTTATAGAGGATTACCATATGAGATAGGGAATGGATATATAGTGAGTGATGCAGCAGGACAATTTTATACAGGAGATATGTTACATAATTATCCTGGGGATGAGGTATTAATTACAAGACATTTTTTACAATTTCCAATAGATGAGAAAAAAACAATATATAAAATTAAATCAAATCATTATGGTTGTTATTCATATGGTAATTCTCAATATTTTCCATTTTATGTTGGAGTGTGTATTTTTAATTCAGATATAGATATAGGAGTTGAAGAGGAAGGAGAAGAAGAAGGAGGGTTAAAAGAGTTATTTGAAAAAGCAGGTGAGAATGTAAGATTTGTTTATGCTGCTGATGGATATGGAATAAACAAAAATATATTTAGGGATTTGAAAGCGATAGATTTACAAGAAATAAATAAAGGGAAGAAATACATATACATAAGTGTAATGAAAGTATCTGGTGGAAATAGTTTAGGAGATGAAGAAGATTTAACACATAACCAACCAAAGCAAGGAGATATATGGGGAGAATTTTGTAGATATGGAAGACAGAATTATGTAGATGTAGGTAGTGCATTTATTTCAAATTATGGTAGTTTAACACTTTATTATTCAAAAAAATCGTATTGGATAAGTTTGTGGTATAATATTCCTTCCGATAAAAGAAGTGATGATAAGATAATAATAACTGGAGTAGAAAAAGAGGGGAAGGTGAAATTATATATAAGATTTAAAGAAAAAGGAGAAAAAGAGATAGAAGTGGAGAATGAAAATTATAAAGAAGGATGGATAGATACAGGAGAGCTACAAGAGAAAGTAATAGATGGAGAAAGTTTAGGATATAAAGATTGGGAGAGATTTCAGATATGTCTTGAATTTTTAGAAGAAAGAAGTAAAGTTGATAAATTTGAAGTAAAAATAAATGAAAGGTAAAATATGAACTTAAAAATAAAAGCATTAAAGAAGAGTTTGTGGGTATACCATGTAAGTGGTGGAAGTTGCAATAATTGTGACATTGAAATTCTTGATTTGCTTACTCCAAGATTTGATGTTGAAAGATTTGGTATTATTCTTGTAGGTAGTCCAAGGCATGCTGATGTTTTGTTATGCACTGGGATTGTAAATAAAAAATGTGTTGAGAGAGTTAAGGAAGTTTACCAGCAGACACCAAAGCCATGTGTTGTTGTTGCAGTTGGTAGTTGTGCATGTTCTGGGGGTATTTTTAGGGATGGTTATCAGATGGCAGGACCTTTGAATAAAATTATTCCTGTTGATGTTTATATACCGGGATGTCCACCAAAACCAGAGGCAATAATAGCAGGAATAGTTAAATTTTTAAAGGAGTTGAAATGATAGAGAGATTGAAGGAGAAAATAGTTTTTCCCCTATTTTTTGTATTTTGTATAATTTGTTTTAGCGAAGTAAATGATAATACAAATACAGATACGATTTTATATAAGAGTAATAATTTTTATATTTTAGAGAGTGCAAATTTTGGGGAAGAAACAATAATAATAGTGAGTGATGAGACGAATTGGTGTATAGAAACTAACAATTATGCAGTACCTTGCTGGGTACATCCTTCATGGGTAAGAATAGACGGTTCTAAATGGATATGGAGGGATTATTTAGTTAGCAGTCAGACAGAAGAATGTACAATAATAAAAGAGTTTGAAATTCCAGGAGATGTTAAAAAAGGTATTTTATATGCTGCATCAGATAATGAATGTGATATATGGGTTAACGACAAATATGCAGGAAATACTTCACCATTAGAATATGAAGCAATAACAACAATCGATATAACTTCTCTTCTTAAAACAGATGTTAATTATATAAAACTTTGGGGTAGGAATAGATATTGGTTTCCGGGGGCAGGACCTTATGTTAATCCGGCTGGAATTATATATAAAATAGTCATTAATTATATACCAAAGAAAAACTATATATTTATTGACCCTGGGCATGGAAAATATAAATGGAAAGAGGAGATATATTATAGAGGAGCAGTAGGTCCAACTTATGGAGATAAAGAAGATGATTTGAATTTAGATATGGGAATAAAGTTAAAAGAGAAATTAAAGGATAATTATAAAGCAGAAATGACGAGACAGACAGAATGGGATATTTTACCAGATAGTTCAATAGGAATAGAAAATCCACCTCCCCCTGATACCCCAATACAACATAATAATGTTTGTGTAAATACAAGAGTAAAAATCGCTAATGATGAATTTAAACTTGTGGTAAAAAAACTAAAACCTATATTTAATAATGATGAAGAATGGGCAGAACAGGAGGCAAGGAAAAGGATGATATTCGTTTCAATACATTGCAATAGTAGTAATGACTATACGAGAAATGGAACAGGGATTTTATATAATCCAGGGATTTGTCCAATTCCTAATAAAGTAAATATGAATAATAAACTCCGTCAATATATTTTATCAGAGATGGAAAAGTTGTTTGTTCACTGGGAAGGAGATAGCGGAATTTACAATAAGGCGATAATAAGAGATACAGAGATGCCAGCAGTTATAATAGAGACAGTATTTTTAACTAATACAATTTCTGATGCAATAACAGATGAACAATTTTTACATTTTGAAGAATATAGAGATAAAATACCAGAAGCAATATATGAAGGTATTATAAAATATTTTAAATCTATGGAGGATAAGGAATGAAAAGATATATAAAATTTTTATTTTTCTTATTTTTACTTTTTTATCTTTCAATTCAAGGTGAAGAAGAAAAAGAAGGACCTATTGCAAAAAATCCTGTTTTTTCACCTGATGGTAAGAAGATTTATTTTGCGAGTGATGTCGCCTATGGAATAACTGAAATCTGGGTAATAAACATAGATGGGACTGGATTAAAGAGGTTAAAAGTTATTGGAGAAGAGCCAATGTTTTCTCCTGATGGAACCAAGATTGTTTATAAAGGACCAGGGGGCATTTCTATAATGGATCCTGATGGAACTGGACAAAGGAAAGCAGAAAAAAATGAATATTCTTTCCGGTATTCTAAAATTGAAAAATACTCTCCAGATGGTAAAAAAACCTTATTTATTTATCGTCCTTCTGATGCAACATTTCCTACATTTAATATTTACATAGAAAACATAGATGGAACAGAAAGGAGACAGTTAACATTTGGAAATTACTGGGACACCAATCCTAACTGGCATCCATCAGGGCAAAAGATAATATTTCATTCAAACAGAGAAAATATGAATGGGATATGGGAGGTAAATATAGATGGGACAGAATTAAGATGTATAAATAAGTATGGAGATTACCCTGTATATTCAAAGGATGGGACAAAGATAGCATTTGTAAGGGATGGAAATATATGGGTAATGAATTCGGATGGAAAAGATGAGAGACAATTAACCTTTTTTGACCAAGTAATAGAACCGAGGGTAGTTATTAAATTTGACCCAGATAAGTGGAATATAGAGTGGTTGGATGAAAAACAAGGGACTGGATATATAAATTGCTATATAGGGGGGATAGAGGGGAAAAAAGAATTAGGAATAGAAGGATATAGTGCAGAAGAGATAAATCCAGATACAATTAAACTGGAATATAAATTATCACCTGATGGACTGAGTCAGATATTAAACTCACATCCTGGATTTTCTGATAAAGTTTTGAAACTGAAATTTAAAAAATTTGAAGCAATAAAGATGATACAGAATTTAGAGTTGGGCTATAGACACGGAATAAAAAATTATAAACTTACAATTACTGGATATATGAAAGATGGACAGTATTTTTATGGAGAAACAGAGATAGAAATAATTGGAAAAGAAAAAAATAAGGAGTTGAAATGATAGAGAGATTGAAGGAGAAAATAGGAGAAAAGATTAAAGAGATAAAGATTCATAATGAAAAAAGGATATATTTAACAATAGAAAAGAAAAATTTAAAAGAAGTTGCAAATATAATTTTTAATGAGATGAAAGCAAGGTATCAGATTGTAAGTGGTATTGAAAATTTTGATAGTTTTGAACTTTTATACCATTTCTCATTTGATAATAAAGGAGTTATTGTTTCATTAAGGGTATTTCTTGATAAAGAAAGACCAGAAATTGAAAGTTTGGTAGATTTAATACCAGGGATTGCCTGGATTGAAAGGGAGATTTGGGAACTTTTTGGAATAAATTTTATTGGTCATCCAAATTTAAAACATTTTTTATTGAGGGAGGACTGGCCAGAAAACTTTTATCCATTGAGGAAAGGAGTAAAAAAAGATGGGAGAGAATAAGAAAATTTTGGTTCCAATAGGTCCATATCATCCACTTCTTGAAGAGCCAGAGTATTTTCAACTTTATTGTGATGGAGAAGAGGTTGTTGATGCTGAATGGATTGCTGGATATAACCATAGAGGGATAGAAAAAATTTCTGAATCAAAACACTGGGACCAGGTAACATTTCTTGTTGAAAGGATATGTGGAATATGTTCAACAAGTCATCCAATTGCTTACTGTAATGCTGTTGAGGACTTACTTGGAATTGAAATACCAGAAAGAGCAAAATATATAAGAAGTATAATTGGAGAACTTGAACGACTTCACAGTCATTTACTATGGGTGGGTCTTGCAGGTCATTTTCTTGGATATAATACAGTTTTTATGTGGGCATGGAAATATAGAGAGCCCGTACTTGATATGTTTGAAATGATAACTGGAAATAGAAATCATTATGCCATGCTTAAGATTGGAGGAGTTAGAAGAGATATTGAGGATGATGATATACCTATATTGAAAAAGATATTATATGAAGTAAAAGGAAAAATTGAAATGTTAACAGAGGCAGTTTTAGATGACCCAGTTCTTTCTGCAAGATTAAAAGGAGTTGGTGTTCTTACAAAAGATGATATTAAAAATTATGGTGCTGTTGGACCTGTAGCAAGAGCAAGTGGAGTTTGTGTTGATGTAAGAAAGGATGACCCATATGCTGCATATAATCTTGTTGAATGGAATGTTATTACAACAGAAAGTGGAGATGTTTTTGATAAGGCAGTTGTTAGATTACTTGAATGTTTTGAAAGTATAAAGATAATTGAGCAATCTTGTGATGCAATTTATGGGAAAAAAGGAGAAATATGTAAAGAGATAAGAAATATTCCAGAGGGAGAAGGGATAGGCCATCATGAAGCACCAAGAGGAGAAGTTTTTCATTATATAAGAAGTGATGGTAATACTTCAAGTCCAGTAAGGCATAAAATAAGAGCACCAAGTTATGTAAATATTCCAACATTTAAGGCAAGTTGTATTGGCGAAACAATTTCAGATGTATGTATAATTCTTGCAGGAGTTGACCCTTGTTATTGTTGCACTGAAAGGATAGCAGTTTATGATAAGGAGAAAAATAAGAGAGTTTATAGTTTTGAGGATTTGGTGAAAAAGTCAATTGAAAAGACAGAGAAAATAAAAAAAGAAATTGGTAAAGAGGGGAAATTATGGAAAAAATTATTATAAGTTTGATTTCAACTGGTTTTATATCAGGTATTTTATGTAGATTGCTCCCTTCAAAGATAAAATACATTAAAGAAGTAATCAGTATTTTGGTATCTTTTATTTTTCTTTATTTTTCAATTTGTATGTTTAAAGGTTCTTCTTTTTATATTACAGAAATATTTTTAATAGACCAACTTTCTATTTTCATTTCAATTTTTATCTCTATATTTACCCTCCTTACACTAATTTATAGTTTTTCCTACTTTGAAAATTTTGAGAATTCAAACAGATACTATTCATATATTTTATGGACACTTACTTCTTCAATTGGTGCTATCTTTTCAAATAATTTAATTCTTTTTTCTGTCTTCTGGGGGACTCTTGCAATTACACTTTATTTAATTTTAAATATTTTTGGAGAAGAAAATTCATACCCTGCAAAAAAGACAATGATAATAGTTGGTGGAAGCGATTCTTTTTTAATTTTTGGTATTTGTGGCTTAATCTATCTTACAGGAAAGTATTCAATAACAGATATGAAAATCTTTATAAAAAGCCCACTTGAAATTAGCATTTTCTTTTCTTTAATATGTGCTTCTTTTGCAAAGGCAGGATGTATGCCATTACATACCTGGATTCCTGAAATAGCAGAAAGCACCCCTTCTCCAGTTTTAGCATATCTACCTGCTTCTCTTGATAAACTTGTTGGTATTTATCTTTTCTCAAGAATTTTACTCAATATTTTTGAATATATTTCTGATTTACATTCTACTTTATGGTTTATTTTAAGATTGATTGGTTCTTTAACAATTGTTTGTGCAGTCTTGATGGCAATAGTTCAACATAATATGAAAAAACTTTTATCCTATCATGCAATAAGTCAGGTTGGATATATGGTTTTGGGAATATCATGTGCAAATCCACAAGGAGTTATTGGAGGTCTTTTCCATATGTTAAATAATGCAATTTATAAATCGCTTTTATTTTTTGGAGCAGGAAATATTGAAAAGGAAGTAAAGGAAGTTGAACTTGAAAAACTTGGGACTTTAAGTAGATTTATGCCAATAACATTTTTAACATTTTTAATTGGCTCTTTATCAATAAGTGGTGTTCCTCCATTTAATGGTTTCTTTTCAAAATATTTAATTTATCAGGGACTTTTTGAAGGAGCAAAATCAGGTGATTTTTCATGGATTATTTGGATTATATGTGGAATGATTGGTTCTGCTTTAACTCTTGCAAGTTTCTTAAAGATTATTCATTCTGCTTTTCTTGGACATGAAAAAGAATATAAGGAAATTAAAGAAGTTAGTTTTGTAATGCTGGTTCCTTTAATTATTCTATCTTTGCTATGTATAACTTTTGGTTTTGGTTTCATTTATCCTGTGAAGATATTTGAAAATTCAACTTCATTATTTATCCAAAACACTTATGAATACTTAATTCCAAGTTTGACTTTGATTTTTATATCCTTAATCTTTGGTTTTTTAATATTTTTGATTTTAATACCTAAAAAGATAAGAAAAGTATCAAGTTTTGTTGGTGGAGAGAAGAAAATAAGCCAAATGCAAATGCCTGGAACAGAATTTTATAAAACAATAGAAAGGGAGAGATTTTTTTCTAAGATGTATCAAGGTGCAAGAAAGAAAATATTTGACTTATATGAGGATGGGAAAAGAATTTTATTTTATTTTGGAGAAGGAATAAGGAAAACACATACAGGAGTTTTGCCTACTTATTTGACATGGATTTTATTTGGCTGTATCTTTTTATTTATATTATTTATGAAATTTTAAGGAGAAAAGTAAATATTAACTCAAAAACATTATAAAGCACTGGAATTTGAAAAATTCCAAGTGCTTTTTCTGGCGCTTTTTGCCCAGAATAGATAAAAATACCTTGAATTCCCCTCAAGAGTGAGGGGGTTTGGGGGAGTTGATACCTTTTGGGGATTTTAAAGGGG
>JBMFMQ010000031.1:0-17162 GCA_049970595.1 Candidatus Ratteibacteria bacterium
AAGAGAAAAATTTTGTTTAGAATTTTAAATGAGGCATCGTATATTATTTTATTTAGATTCTTATATGAGGCAACAGGGTTTTTTCTGGAATTTTCTCAAGGAATTTATTTATCAACTCTTTTGTCTTTTCTCCTTCTTCTTTTATTAAATTCTTTACTTTCTCATCTTCTATCCTTATCAATTCAAAAGTTAAAGATTGACAAACTGAACAAAATATTTTATAATATTCTAAAAGCCACCTTAGCTCAGCGGTAGAGCAGGGCACTTGTAATGCTCAGGTCCGGGGTTCAAATCCCCGAGGTGGCTCTTTTAACATTTGAACTTTGAAATGGTCTCCTTAAGGGCAATATTAATTGGATGTTTTTTTTGTATATTAATAGGACTGGCTGAACCTTTTACAGTTCTTCATATTCACGGTTCTCCTCTTGCTGCTGATTTTTCTACAGGAGCCGCTGTTTTTCTTTTTTTTATTCTTGTAGGATTTATAAACAGATTTAATAGAGTTGTTTTTAAAAAATTTTATTTAAATCAGAAAGAACTTATAACAATTTACATTATGATGATAGTTTCTTGTGCAATACCTTCCTGGGGTTTTGTAATGAATTTAATAGGACTTCTTGGGGGTATTTTTTATTATGCAACTGAGACAAATGAATGGGCTACTTTAATACATCCTTATTTACCAAAACATCTTTTCCCTTCAAGATACGATACACTTTTGTATCTTTTTGAAGGCATTCCCAAAAACATTAAAATTCCCTGGAATGATTGGGTAAAACCTCTTTCTAACTGGTTCTTTTTCATAATCCTTTTTTACATAATGAGTATTTGTCTTATCGTTTTTTTAAGAAAGCAATGGGTTGAAAGGGAAAGAATATCATATCCATTAACAGAACTTCCAAAAGCACTTATAGATGAAAAAAGGAATATTTTAAAAAGTAAAATTTTCTGGTTTGGCTTTTTAATACCATTTATTTTATATAGTTTTAAAGGGTTAAATAAAATTAATCCTGCAATTCCTTCTCTAATTTTTTCAAAGTGGATACCGATTTTCAACAGGACTTTCAGTTTACGACTTACTTTATGGTTTGAAGTTGTCGGACTTGCATACTTTATGGCAACAGATGTTTTATTGAGTGTATGGCTATTTGCATTTTTATTCAGCATAGAAACAGGATTTTTAAATAGAATTGGATTTTCAATTGGACCCATTTTACCATTTTCTGACCCTGCTCCTCAAGTTGTTGCTTTCCAATCACTTGGAGCATTACTCGTTTTAAGTATTTCTTGTTTATTTCTTGCAAGACATCAATTTAAACATATATTTTTATGTGCAATAGGGAAAAGAAAAGAGAATGAAGAAGAAATTTTACCATACTCAATTGCATTCTGGTTATTTGTTATCTGTTTTATAACTTCTGTTTTCTGGATTTATAAAACAGGTCTGAAATTTATCCCTTCTTTATTCTTTATTATTATGACAATTTTCAGGACTTGCCAATTTTGCAATGAACTGGGTTAAAAATTTTATTAAATTTCCAGTAGGATTTGGGAAGGCACAGTTTGGATTTATGTCTCTTGGTGCTTTTTTAATGATTTTATTGATTATTGCGAGAAGTTATTTTTTATGGTGGCCTATTTCTCCTATTGGTCTTGCCATTGGTCTTTCACATCCTGTTTTTCACACATGGTTTTCTGTTTTTATTGCATGGATTATTAAAGTTTTTATAATGAAGTATGGAGGTGTTAGTGTTTACAATAAATCAAAAGAATTTTTTCTTGGATTAATATGTGGCTCTTTTTTCACTGCAGGTTTGTGGAATTTAATTGGGTTTTTAACTGGTGTTGAAGGTATTGTCTTTACACTTGGATAAAAATGGTTAAGTCAGATAAATGGATTAAAAAGATGGCTGAAAAGGGAATGATAGAACCATTTTTTCCTGAAAAGATTAAAAATGGTATTTCTTTTGGGCTTTCATCTTATGGATATGATTTTTCTCTTTCAGATGAATTTATGATATTTAAAGGTAAAATTGCATCTCCTAAAAAAATAAATGAGAATGATTTTGAAGAGTTTAAAGGTAATATATGTAAAATCCCTCCAAATAGTTTTGTTCTTGGAAGAAGTATAGAATATTTCAGAATTCCAAGGGATGTAATTGGTATATGTTTTGGTAAATCAACATATGCAAGGAGTGGAATAATTATAAATGTTACACCATTAGAGCCAGAATGGGAAGGATATATTACAATTCAAATAGCAAATTTAACAAGTGTTTTTGCAGAAGTTTACTCAGGAGAAGGTATTGGTCAGGTTATATTTTTATCATCTGATACAGTATGTGAAAAATCATATAAAGACCTTTCAGGAAAATATAATAAAGCAAAAGGAATTCAACTCCCGAAAATTTAAATAAATTTTAAAATTGTTGTATAATTAAGGAATGTTATATATAGTTGCAACTCCTATTGGAAACATTAAAGATATAACTTTAAGGGCTATTGAAACTTTGAAAAATGTTGATTTGATTTTGTGTGAAGATACAAGAGAAACAAAAAAACTTTTAAATTACTATGAAATAAAAAAACCTCTTTTAAGTTATTACAGAGAGATAGAAAAAAAAAGAGTGGATAAAGTAATTGAACTTTTGAAAAAAGGGAAAGAAATTGCACTTGTCTGTGATAGGGGAACCCCTGGAATTTCTGACCCTGCCTATATACTTGTTAAAGAAGCATATAAAAATAATATAAAAGTTATACCAATTCCCGGACCTTCTTCTTTAACAGCAGCATTGAGTATATGTGGTTTTCCTCTAAATAAAGTTTATTTTTGTGGCTTTTTACCAAAAAAAGAAAATGAGAAAAGAAAAATTTTTGAAAAATGGAAAGAAATGGAAGAAACAATTATATTTTTTGAGTCAGTTCATAGAATAGAAAAAACATTAAATTTACTTGTCCAAATTATGCCAGAAAAAGAAATATGTATTTGCAGGGAATTGACAAAAATTTTTGAGGAAATTATAAGAGGTAAAATAAAAGATGTATTTGAAATTTTTAAAAAAGAAAGGAAAAAAGGAGAATTCGTACTAATTATAAAAGGAGAAAAAGATGGCATTTAAATTTTTGAGAAAAAGAAAAAATGTAAGGATTATATTATGGATTATAACAATTCTTATTATTCCTGGTTTTTTCTTCTGGGGAGTAGGTGGAGGAGGCAGACAATCTCAATATGCAGCAATTGTAAACAGACAACCTATAACATTGAGGGAATTTTATGACCAACTTTCTAAAATTGAAGAGAAATATAAGGAAATTTTTGGAGATAGATATAGTGAGTTATTGGATAAATTAAACATTGAAAAAGATGTTCTTGAAAGTTTAATAAGAGAAAAACTGTTAATGAAAGAGGCAAAAAGAAGAAGGATTAAAGTTTTTAAAAATGAGATAATTGAAGTAATAAAATCAGACCCTGCATTTAAAAACGAAAAGGGGCAGTTTGATGAAGAAAAATATAGAAAGATAATAGAAAATATGCCTGATGAAGAACTTAAAAAAATTGAGGAGGAAATAAAAAAACAAATTTTATTGCAGAAATTAAAAGACCAGGTTCTTTCAGAAACAAATATAACTTTAAGCGATGCGGAAGTTGATGAATATATGAAAAATGTAGGTTCAGGGAATGTTGATAGAGAAAATATAAGAAAAATTCTTTTATGGCAGAAAAGAGAAAAATATTTTGAGCAATGGTATAAAAATTTAAGGGATAAAGCAAAAGTTATTATTTATTTAAAACTGGATAAGAAAAGTGGTTGAAATAAAGCCATTTAAAGCATACATTTACAATCTTGATAAGATTGGTGAAATAAGCAAAGTTCTTTCTCCACCATGGGATTTGATAAATGAGGAAATAGAAAGAAAACTTTTATTATTATCTGACTTTAATATTGCAAAATTAATTCGTAAAGAAAATGAGCCACAAGAGGTTTTAAGAAATTTGAATAGATGGATTGAAGATAGAATTTTAATTGAAGATAATGATAGATTTTTTTATTTTTTAAAAGGTAATTTTGAATATGAAGGGAAAAAATATGAAAGGAAAGGAATTTTTGCGATTTTAAAAATTGAAGATTTTGATAAAAAAAATATAATACCTCATGAAAAAATTTTTGAAAAATATTCATACAATAGATATAAACTTATTGAAAAATGTAAGAGTAATTTCTGTCCAATTTTTATGGTATACCAGGATAAAAGTTTTAAGATAGAAGAAATAATTGAGAAAGGGAATGTTTTTACAAAAGGTTTTATGAACAATGAGAAATTTGTTTTTGGGAGAATTGAAAAAAAACAGGATATTGAAAAGATTGAAGAAATTTTTAAAGAAAAAGTTGTCTTTATTGCAGATGGACACCATAGATACAATGCTTCTTTGATGTTTTATAAAAATAATCCAGATGAAAAAAATGGTTATGTTCTTGTCTATCTTTCAAATATTGAATCAGATGGGGTTATGATTTTACCAACCCATAGATATATTCCATGTGATGTTGATTTAAATTTTGATAATAAGTTTGTTGATGTTTTTAAAATGAATGAATTGAAGGAGGTGGAGGAAAGTTTAAAGGAAAAAGAAGAAAGAAAAATTGGGATGTTTTATAAAGGGAATTTTTATATTTTAAGATTGAAAAACTATGAGAAGTTCTTTGAAAGAGAAAATTTATATTTAAAACTTGATACTTTTTTACTAGATAATTTTTTAATTAAGAATTTTGTTAAGGTAAGAGAAAATGTTGAATTTTTATACCATAGTTCAAAAGAATATTTATTGGAAGAGTATGAAAAAAGAAAAAAAGGGGTTATTTTCTTTTTAAATCCAGTGGAAAAGGAATTATTTATTGAAATTTGTTTAAATGGAAAAATTATGCCTCATAAATCAACTTACTTTTATCCGAAAGTTCCATCAGGTCTTGTAATATATAAATTTTAATTTTTGACTTGACAAAATTTTTTTATTAATATATATTAAAGTAGCACAAAATTAAAAAAAATAACACAAAGGAAAGGAGGTGAAAAAATGAAAAAAAAGGATCTTAAAATTTATGCTTTTGTAATTTCTTTTTTCTTTCTCTCTACATTTGTTTATGCAGGTAGACCTTTAACAACTGATGATGCAGAAACAGTAGAAAAGGGCAAATTTGAACTTGAGATTGGATATGATTTTATAAAAAATGATAAAAATTCTCAGGAACTTGGGATTTCTTTAAAAAGTGGATTAACTGAATTTATGGATTTTGGAATTTCTGCCCCTTTTGTTATTGAAGAAGATGGTGAAGAGATAAATGAATGGGGGAATGCTGAAATAGGAGCAAAGTTTTCTATATTGAAAGAAAAAGAAAATAGACCTGGCTTTTCCTTTACAGTTTCTGCAACTCCAAATCCAGACGATGGAGATAAAAGATATGGAATAAATTTAATACTTTCAAAAAACTTTGGGAAACTAACAACCCATTTAAATTTTGGGAGATATTCTTTAAAAACATCTGATGAAAATGAAGATATTTTAAATTATTCAGGTGCTTTTGAATATAGTATAAATGAAAAATTTAATTTTGTTGGAGAAATTGTGGGCGAAAATAATAAACAGAATCCACTTGAATTGCTTTTCGGAATAAATTATGCTACTGGTGAAAACTTAACATATGATATAGGAATTTCTTTAGGGCTTAATGATGATACACCTGACTATAGAATAACAACAGGAATTACTTTAAATTGGTAAGAAAGGAGGAAAGATGAATAACAAGTTAATTTTTTCTGTTTTCTTATCTATATTTTTAAACTCTTTTGCTCATTTTGGAATGATTATACCTTCTTCTGATATTGTTGAGGAAAAGGAAAAGTCAAATATTAATTTAAAGATTTTATTTGCACATCCTTTTGAAGGAAAAACAATGGATATGGAAAAGCCAGTTGATTTTGGTGTATTTTTTAGGGGAGAAAAAATATCTTTATTAAAAGAATTAAAGGAAAAAGATTATAAATTTTATTCAGATGAAAAGCCACATAAAGGATGGACTTTAAATTATAATTTAAAAAGACCAGGGGATTATATTTTTTACTGTATTCCTTCTCCTTACTGGGAAGTTGCAGAAGAAAAATATATAATTCATTATACAAAAGTTATTGTGAATGGATTTGGTATGGAAGAGGGATGGGATAAAGAAATTGGACTTAAAGTTGAAATTATTCCACTATCAAGACCATATGGTGTTTATAAAGGTAATACTTTTTATGGAATAGTTAAATTTAATGGTAAAGTTGTTCCTTTCTGTGATGTAGAAGTTGAATATTATAATGAAAAGGGTGATGTAAAGGCACCATATTCACCATTTGTAACACAACTTATAAAAACAGATTCAAATGGTGTGTTTTATTATTCATTTCCTAAAAGTGGATGGTATGGATTTTCAGCAATATGCACAGATACAGAAAAAATAAATGATAAAGAAGTTGAAGTTGCAGGTGTATTATGGATTAAAGTTTATGATATGAAATAAAATGCATATATCAGAAGGTGTTTTATCAGGGCAAGTTCTTGGAATAGGTGCTTTAATTACATTAACAGGAACTTTTATTGGAATTAAAAATTTAAAATTTGAGGACTATCCCAAAGTTTCTCTTTTAACAAGTTCTTTTTTTGTTGCTTCTTTAATTCATGTTCCTGTTGGTCCTTCAAGTTCTCATCTTGTTTTAAATGGTCTCTGTGGAATAATTCTTGGATGGAAAAGTTTTCCATGTTTTTTGATTGCTTTATTTTTACAAGGTATCTTATTTCAATTTGGAGGGCTTACAACACTTGGAATAAATACAGCAAATATGGCTCTCCCTGCAGTAATTTCATATTATCTTTTTAAACCAATTTTGAAAAAAAATTATTTTTTAACTGGTTTTCTTTCTGGTTTTTGGTCAATAATTCTATCCTGCTTTTTTGTTTTTCTTTCCCTTTATTTTACAGGAAGTTTTTTTACAAATGTTGGGAAAACAATTTTTATTGTTCATTTACCAGTTGCAATTATTGAAGGACTTATAACTGGATTTATACTTTCTTTTTTAGGTAAGACAAAAAAAGAAATTCTGGAGGGATGAAATGAAAAAATTAATTTTTATTTTTTTAGTTTTTTCAATTTTTTCTTTCGCTCATAAAATAAATGTTTTTACATATAAAGAAGGGAATAAAATTTTTGTTGAAGGATATTTTGTTGATGGTTCTCCATGTAAAAACTCACTTGTTGAAGTTTATAATGAAAAAGGAGAAAAAATTTTTGAAGGGAAAACAGACGCAGAAGGTATCTTTTCTTTTGATATACCAGAAGCAGAAAAAATAAAAGTTGTTCTTACTGCTGATATGGGACATAGAGCAGAAACAGAAATGGAATTGAAAAAGAAAAAAGAAATTAAAAAAGAGGAGAAAGAAATTAAAAAGAAAGAAACCACAGAAATACAGAAAGGAATAGATGAGGAAAGTATAAAGAAAATAGTTGAAGAAAGTGTTGAAAAAGCAATAAATCCAGTTATAAAAGAAATTGAGAAAGAAAGGCAGAAAATAAAAATAACAGATATAATTGGAGGGATTGGATATATATTAGGAATATTTGGGATTTACCTTTACTTCCGAGGACGGACCTCAGAATGGAAAAAATAGACCCAAGATTACGGCTTTTAATTTCTTTTATTTATTCTTTATTTGTCGCTCTTGAGAAAAATAATAAAATTTTTAAATATTATTTACTTCTGCCTTTAATTTTAATCTTTTTCATATCTGACTTTAAGAAATTCTTTAAAGGTCTTATTTCTGTAAATATCTTTATTTTTCTTTGCTGGCTATTTATACCTTTTAGCATCCCTGGAAAAGAGTTTTTTCATTTTTTAAAATTTAAAGCAACTTATGAAGGTCTTAGATATACTTTTTTAATTACAATTAAGGCAAACTTAATTTTTATAACAAATTTTGTTTTAATCTTTTCAACCCATCCTATAAAAGTTATTCATGCACTTCATCACTTACATTTACCAAGAAAACTTATAAACATCTTTTTTCTTTCAACAAGATACATTCCTGTTATAGAAAAAGAAAAAAACAGATTGCAGAAAGCGATGAGGATTAGATGTTTTAAACCAGGGAATAATTTTCATACATATAGAACGATTGGAAATTTTATAGGAGTTATAATTTTAAGAGCATATGAAAGAGGTGAAAGAATTTATAAATGTATGATTTTAAGAGGATTTTCTGGAATTTTCTGGACATATCATCATTTTTCCTGGTCAAGGAAAGATACAATAATTTCTCTTTGTGTTATAATTTATTTCCTATGGATAATATTCATCAAAATCCATTGATTGAATTGGAAAATATAACTGTCTCATATCCGGAAAAAGGAATAGTTCTTGATAATCTTTCTCTTTCTTTATTTAAAGGAGATAGAATTGGGATTAAAGGAGCAAATGGTTCTGGAAAAACAACATTACTTTATACAATTGTAGGACTTGTAAAACCAAAAAAAGGAAGAATAAAAATATTTGGTAAAAAAATGGAAAAGGAAAGAGATTTTTTAGAGGTAAGAAAAAAAATTGGGTTTTTATTTCAGGACTCTGATGACCAGTTATTTTCTCCTACTGTTGAAGAGGATATTGCATTTGGACCATTAAATTTAAGATTACCAAAGGACCAAATTAAAGAAAGGGTTGAAAAAACAATTAAATTACTTGGAATTGAAAATTTAAAAAATAGGTTTTCAAATACACTTTCTTATGGAGAAAAAAGGATAGTGGCAATTGCAACAATTTTATCAATGGAGCCAGAAATATATCTTCTTGATGAACCAACAACAGGACTTGATGAAAAAACAACAGAAAGAATTGAAAAATTTTTAATCCAGAACAATCTCACATATTTAATTGTAAGCCATGAAATGACCTTCTTGGAGAAAGTTTGTAATAAAATATTTGTCCTTGAAAATGGCAAACTCTTTTTAATAAAATAATTTCATGATAAACTAATTATATGGTTAAGATTTCTCCTTCTTTACTTTCTGCTGATTTTTCCTGTTTGGGTGAAGAGGTAAAAAAAGTTACAGAGGCAGGCGCTGATTTAATTCATTTTGATGTTATGGATGGACATTTTGTTGATAATTTAACTTTTGGTCCTATGGTTCTTTCATCAATAAGAAAATTTTCAAATTTACCTTTTGAAGCACATTTAATGATAACAAACCCTGAAAAATACTGGAAAAGATTTGCTGAGGCTGGTGCAGATATAATAGGAATACATATTGAATGTGAAATTGACCATAAAAAAATAATTGAAGAAATAAAGAAATATGAAAAAAAAGTATCAATTGTAATAAACCCACCAACTCCTTTAGAAAAAATTTATCCATTCCTTGAAATTGTTGATTTGGTTTTAATTATGACAGTTAATCCAGGTTTTGGAGGACAGAAATTTATATACAAAGTAGTAGAAAAAATAAAAAATATGAATAAATATAGGCAAGAGAAAAAACTTAAATTTGAGATTGAAGTTGATGGTGGTATAAATGAAAAAACAGGTAAAATTGCAGTTGAAAATGGAGTTGATATTCTTGTTGCTGGAAACTATATTTTTTCTGGAAATTATAAAGAAAGGATAGAAAGTTTAAGATGGAAAAAATAAGTTTTGAAAAATTGAAAAAAATAATTGAAATAAAAAAAGAAGATATAGAGAAAAAAGTTAAGGAGATTATTAAAAAAGTTAAAGAGGAAGGAGACAAAGCAATATTTTATTATACTAAAAAGTTTGATAAGGTAAAAATTGAAAACTTAAAAGTAAGTGAAAAAGAGATAGAAGAAAGCAGGAAATTTTTAAAAGGTGAAATTTTTGAATATATAAAGAAGGCAAAAGAAAGAATAGAAAATTATCATAAAAAACAATTGCCAAAGGGATTTAAATTAAAAGAAAAAGATATTGAGATTGAGTTTAATTTTTCACCTTTAGAAAAAGTTGGTATTTATATTCCTGCTGGAAAATCACCTTTAATTTCAACATGTTTGATGACAATAATTCCTGCAAAAATTGCTGGTGTTAAAGAAATATATGTATCTTCTCCTCCAACCTTTAATGGGAAAATACATCCTTTAATTGTTGCTGTCTGTGATTATTTAAATGTTAATGAAATTTTTAAAGTTGGTGGTGTTTGTGCAATAAGTGGTTTTGCCTTTGGAACAGAAACAATTCCAAAAGTTGATTTAATAGCAGGTCCTGGAAATAAATATGTAAATACGGCAAAAAAATTATTTTATGGAGAAGTTGGAATTGACCTACCTGCAGGACCAAGTGAGGTTATAATTTTTTCTGATAATTTGGGTAATATAGATTTTATTGAATATGATTTAAAGGCACAGATTGAACATATAGATGGGATTGGGATTTTGATAACAACTGATGAAAAAATTGGTAAAATTATTGAAAAAAAAGTTGAAAAAGGATACTGGGTCTTTGTAAAAGATGAAAATGAAGCAATAGAAATAATAAATTATATCTGTCCAGAACATTTACAGGTAATTTCAAGGAAGCCAGATATTTTTAAAAGTTGTAAGGCAGGAGCAATTTTTATAGGAAATTATACTCCAGCAACGATTGGTGATTATTTTGCAGGTCCTTCTCATGTTCTGCCAACAGGTAAAACTGCAAAATTTTCTTCAGGACTTTCTGTTTTTACATTTTTAAGAAGTTATGCAGTTATAAAATGTAAAAAGGAATTTATAGAAAAATATGGGAAATATATAGAAAAAATTGCAGAAAAAGAAGGGCTTGAAAATCACAGAATGTCAATAAAAATCAGAATTGAAAATGGATAATAATTCATATAAAAAAAAGGAAAGTAACGAAGACGTCTGCAAAATACAGTTTCTCCACAAGAAAATGAAATTCAATATGTAGGAAATTGTAATTTTATCGGAGGTCCGTCCTCCGTATGAAAATTTTTAAATGACTTTAGAAATTCTTTTTAGGTATAATAAGTATATATGAATTCACTTTGTGATATTTTAAAATTAGTTTCAAATCCAAAAAAATATGTATAATCTTTGAAGATAAAAAATTTACTTATTCTGAAATTGAAATATTTTCAAATAAATTTGCAAATTTTATTAAAAATAATGGAATAAAAAAGGATGAGAGATTTGCTATTTATTGTGTAAATTCTCCTTATTTTATCATTTCATATTTTGGAATTTTAAAAGCAGGTTGTGTTGTTGTTCCTATTAATTTTTTACTTCATCCAGAGGAGATAAAGTTCATATTAAATGACTCTTCTGTTAAAGGACTTATATATGATGGATTATTTGATGAAAATGTTTCTTTTATAAAAAATGAAATTAAAAATGTGAAATTTTTAATTACCACTGGAAATTTTTCTAATTTAAATGCTATAAGTTTTAAAAGAGATTTTAAATAAAGAGAGTGAAAAACTTGAAAGTTTAAAAATTGATAAAAAAGAAAAAGTGGCAGAGATAATTTATACTTCTGGAACAACAGGAAAAGTTAAAGGAGTTATTCTTACACATGATAATTTAATTTCAAATATAAATTCAATCTGCAAGTTCCTTCCAATTACACAAAATGATATTTTTGTAAGTGTTTTACCATTTTTCCACGCATTCGGTTCTACCTGTGGTATGTTTCTTCCATTAAAATTAGGAGCAACTATTATATTATTTTCTAAATTTGTTCCTGATGTAATTTTAAAAAATATTGAAAAATTTTCTGCTACAATATTTATGGGGATACCTTCTATGTTTAAAGTTTTTAATGATTTATCTAAAAAAGAAATTTTTGATTTATCTTCTCTACGTTTGTGCATTTCAGGGGCTGCTCCTTTAAATCTGAATATAATGGATGATTTTGAGAAAAATTTTGGTATTCCTATTTATGAAGGATACGGACTTACAGAATGCTCCCCTGTTGTTTCAGTAAATCCTTTTGGCAAAAGAAAAAAAGGTTCTGTGGGTCTTCCTTTACCAGGAGTAAGTATGAAAATAGTTGATGAAAATGGAGAAGAATTGAAAGAGGGTGAGATAGGAGAAATAATAGTTAAAGGGGAAAATGTTATGAAAGGATATTTAAACCAACCTGAAGAAACAGAAAAAAACATTTTTAAAAGGATGGCTTAAAACAGGAGATTTGGGATATAAAGATAAAGATGGTTATTTTTATATTGTTGACAGGAAAAAGGACTTAATTATTGTAAATGGAATGAATGTTTATCCAAGGGTTATAGAAGATGTTATATATAAATATCCTTCTGTTGCTGAAGTATGTGTTATTGGTTTACCTGACAAGTTGCATGGAGAAATACCTATTGCATTTGTTGTAGTTAAAGAAGGTAAGAGAGTGAAAAAAGAAGAAATATTAGGTCTTAGCAAAAAAAAGCATCTTGGAATTTATGAAATACCCCATAAAATTGAATTTGTTTCAGAACTACCAAAAACATCTACTGGGAAAATTGATAAAAAACTCCTCCGTTCAAAATTTATAACTTAATGGGTCTTCCTTCTTTTGCTGACTGGTCTGCTTTAAAAATTATTCTATGTGTTATTGCAGCATCTTCAAGGTCTGGAAATGGTTTTTTATCATTTAAAATACAGTCAACAAAATGATTTATTTCTCCTTCAAATGGATGATGCCTCACATCTCCACTATCAGGTAAAATTGTAGGGATTGTTATATAACCAGTTTGACCAGGAAATTTAGAAGGTGCATATACATTATTATTTCTTATTGTCCCTTTTTCTCCAAAAAGTTCTATGTTAAAAATATAAGGAGTTTTACAGTCAAGAGAAGAGGCAACCTTTCCAATTGAACCATCCTCAAATCTTATTAATGTCACACTTGTAGGGTCATATTCATAATCTTTAAAATCAGGATTTTTACTCCTTGTAGAATATGAAAATACTTCTACTGCTTTTTTATTCATAAACCAGAGTAGTGCATCAACAGCATGACATCCAGCAGAAAGTAAGGAACTACCTCCTATATCTTTTTTAATATTCCATTTATATTGTTTATACCATGGACCTATTCCATGAAAATAATCAACCTCTCCATAATAAATATCTCCAATTGTATCATCTTTTAAAAGTTTATCTATTGTCATTAAAAGAGGATTCCAGTGAAGAACAAAACTTATAAGTGTTTTTACTTTATTTTTTTTCACTGCCTCAATCATTCTATTTAAATCATTCTCATTTAAAGCAACTGGTTTCTCTATTAAAATATGCTTTTTATATTCAGCAGCAATTATTGTTTCTTCTGGATGTAAATTATTTGGGGTGCAAATTGAAACAATATCTATATCTTCATTTTTAAGCATCTCCTCATAATCAGTATATATTTTTGCCGAAAATCCATATTCCTTTAACTTTCTTTCAGCAGATTCTCTTGTTCTTCCACAGACAGCAATAAGTTCGCAATAGGGATTTTGAATAAAGGCAGACATATGCTCTCCTGAAACCCATCCAGTCCCAACTATCCCAACTTTCAATTTTTTCATACTAACCCCTTAATTTTTTAGACCGATACTTTTTGCTTTTTGAGTTTTTCAACTATTTTTTTATTTAAAATACATCCAGGATCAGGAGCAGTAAAATCTCCAAAGTATGCATAACTTCTTGCAACACAACCACCACAAACAGAAAAATACTTACCCTTGCAACCATATCTTTCAGGATGATTTCTTCTATCCCTTATAATTTTTAAAACT
This sequence comes from Candidatus Ratteibacteria bacterium, assembly GCA_049970595.1. Classification (GTDB taxonomy): domain Bacteria; phylum Ratteibacteria; class UBA8468; order B48-G9; family JAFGKM01; genus JAMWDI01. Next base: position 13,800 of record JBMFMQ010000031.1, read on the forward strand.
TCTGAATTTTCCCATACATTAATTAAATTCTCTTTTTTTATTTCACCATTTTCCTTCATACTTCCAATATATACTTTTGGCATAAAAACACATGGAGTTATGCTTCCATCTGGTTGAATTGCTATATATGCTCTTCCTGCTCCACATCCACCAATGAGTTCAACAAGGTTTTTAAGTTTCTCCATATTTCCTGAAGTAAAATGTCCAATAACACTCATCTGACCATATCCCATTTCATACATCTGCTTACAGTATCTTCCAAATTGAGGTGCTGTTGTTAATAATGATTCTTTCCCTTTTTGCAGGTCCTCATAAAATAGTTTAAATAATTGCTCCCTTTCATCACATGTTAAATCATTTTCAAAGTCACCTCTTCCACATGGTATATAATTATATAAAACAACCTTCCTTATTCCAAGAGTATCTCTTAATTTTATCATTTCAGGAATCTGTTTTTTTATAATCGCATTTTCTCTTGCAACTGTAAAAGAAATACATACTTTATCCGCCTCTCCAACCTCAATTAAATTTTTTATTCCATTTAATGCTCTTTCAAAGGCACCCTTAACTCCCCTAAATTCATCATGTACTTCTGGAGTTGCTCCATCTAAACTCACTCCATAATATGCAAATCCAATCTCTTTTAATTTCTCTGCAACTTTTTTTGTTATCATTGTTCCATTTGTATTTATTGACATATAAAGACCGGCTTTTTTCCCTATCTTTGCAAGTTCCCAGAAAGCAGGGTCCATCAATGGTTCTCCACCAGCAAATGCAAATGTTGGAATATTTGTTTTTGTTATTTCTTCCATCAATTTTATCTTTTCTTCTATTGTGAGTTCTTCAGGTAATCCTTTTGTTAAAATTCCTGCATCCTCATAACAGTGTTTACATCTTAAATTACATCTACCTGTTATATTCCAGACAACCATAAGAGGCTGGGCAAAAATAAGTGGCTGACCAACTCCATATTTTACAATTGTTTCAGCAACATTCAGGATACTTTTTTTTATAAGAGGATTTTTGAATGCATCAATTAATTTACTTCTTTCAATTTCAAAAATCTTACATATATGGTCAAAAATTATATAGGGTATTATTGTCTCTTTATCTTTAAAAATCCTTTTTAAAATACTTCTTGTATCAGTGCTAAATTTTTCAATAAATTCCTCAAGTTTTGTTTTCCCATTTTCATCTTCTTTAATATAATTTGAAATTACCATTTTTGTAAGAGAACTATTTAAAATCCTATATAATGAACCATTTTTAAGATTTTCTGATAATTTATTCGGATGGATGGGGAATTTATTTAAGTTCCAGAGACCCATTTTTCACCTCCTTTTTAATTAAATCTTATCAAACTCTATCTTTTTCAAATCTATATTCATTTTCTTTATTATCCTTCTTATCGTTTCATGACTTATATTCTCTATAATTTTTGTTTCTTCAAGATACTTTTTAAGTTTAAAAAGTGTCCAGTTTGAAAAAAGTAATCCAAGTTTTCTTGGAGAAATTTTTGCAATTTCAATTATTTTATTTCTCACATTTTCTCCAAATTTCTCTTTTTTGCCTATTTTTGGTGAATTTACTATAGTATCAATCCCTTCTTTATTATATCTGTGAATCCATTTTCTTAGGTGGTTTGGATGAAGTTTAATAATTCTTGAAATCTCGCTAACTTTATATTTATAAATACCTGAAAGAATGATTGTGTGTACTCTTTTTTTAATATGCTCTTCTCCTGTTTTCAAAAGTTCATAAAGTTTTTTTATATCTTGGTTTTTTATTTCAGCAAATAAATATTTTGCCATTTAACCCCCTTTTTTGAAATTATTATACCCATTTTTTTGAAATTGTCAAGTTTTTAATTATTATGGTAAACTAATATATATGAATGAAACAGAACTTGTTGAAAGGGCAAAAGCAGGTGATAATAAAGCATTTGAAGAACTTGTTAAAAGAACACAGGATAAAATTTATAATCTTGGACTTAAGTTTTTTGGAAATAAAGATGATGCAGCAGACCTTCTTCAGGAGACATATATAAAAGCATATGAAAGTTTACAGAGTTTTGAAGGAAGGGCTTCTTTTTCAACCTGGCTTTATAGAATTGCTACAAATTTTGCTCTTATGAAATTAAGAAAGGAAAAGCAAAAAAAAGTATCCTTAGAGGAACTGAAAAAAACAGAAGATGGAACATATACTTATGAAATATCTGACTGGAAAGAAAATCCATATTTTTATTATAAGAATGAAGAACTTAAAGAAATCCTATCATCTGCGATAGATTCCCTACCACCAAAATATAAAACAATATTTATTCTTCATGATATTGAAGGATTAAAAGTTGAAGAGGTGGCAAAAATTTTATCATTATCCATACCGACAACAAAAACAAGAATTCACAGAAGTAGATTATATTTAAGAAAAAAATTATCAGAGTATTTTAAAAGAAAAGGAATTAAAAATGGATTGCAGAGAAATAATTAAACTTATCTCAGATTATATTGACAGAGAAATAGAAAAGACAAAAAGGGAAATATTTGAAGAGCACATAAGGATTTGCAAAAGATGTGAGGCATTATTGAAATCTATTGAAAACACAATTCTTCTTTCAAAATCAATTTATAAAAAGAAAAAGATACCCAAAAAAATTGAAAAAACATTGTATTATCAGATAAGAATAAGATGCAAAAAATGAAACTATCCTCCTTTCTTTATCATCTAATATAGTGAAAAAAAGAAAGGAGGTGAGAATATGGCAAAACTTGCAAGATGGAATCCAATAAAAGAAGTTCTTGATTTAAGGGATGATTTTGACAGATTAATTGATAAATTCTTCTCAAGGGATTTTGATATCTGGGAAGGACCAAGACCATTTGATGTTGACATCTACCAAGATGCAGAAAATGTAGTTATAAAAGCAGAAATCCCTGGTATGAATAAAGAGGATATCAATGTTTCTCTCACAGAAGATACAGTAACAATATCCGCAAAGAAGACAGAGGAAAAGAAAGTAGAAAAAGAGAATTATCTGAGAAAGGAAATAAGAACAGGAAGTTTCTCAAGAAGTTTCACTCTGCCATGTGCTGTGGATAGAGAAAAGGTAAAAGCGACTTATAAAAATGGGATTTTGGAGATAGTCCTTCCCAAATCTGAGAAAGAAAAAGCAAAAGAAGTAAAAGTAGAAATTGAATAATCCAAAAAAAAGGGGTATACCCCTTTTCTTTTGAATATGAAAAGCGTTATAGTAAATATTAACTGAACCACATATAAAGCACTGGGGTTTGAAACAACCCCAAGTGCTTTTTCTGGCGCTTTTTGCCCAGAACAGATAAAAATACCTTGAACTCCCCTCAAGAC
>JBMFMQ010000032.1:0-16473 GCA_049970595.1 Candidatus Ratteibacteria bacterium
ATTTTCTCTTCTTTCATCACATAAAGCAGTTATTTCTATTTCTTTACAACCATTTTCAAAAAGTATTTTAACTCCATTTATATGAGCATTACTTATCCCACCACATCCAATTATTCCAATTCTAACTTTTTCCATTTTTTTCAATTTTAATATATAACAGGTTCGTTTTTCTCTGCTGATTTGTAAATTCCTTCAATTATTTTAACAACACTTATTATTTCTTCTTTTTTAGTTATTGGCTCTTTTTCTCCTCTTATACAATCAACAAAATATTTAACTTCTTCAAAGTATGCATCCATTTTTGGAATTTCAGGAATAACATCACTTACAATATTATTTGTTTCAGTATATATTCTTACAGGATTTTTTGGGTCAACAGGGTCTGGTAGTTGTGCACCTGCTTTTGTTCCAAATAAACTTCCTTTAAGTCCAACTTCAGAATTTCCAGCCCAACTTGCTTCAACAAATAAAACTTCTCCATTTTTAAATTTGACAAAACCACTTGCCAAATCCTCAACTTCCATTTTTCCTGTTGGTTTATCTCCTTTTCTTGTATCTAAAGGAGGCCATCCGCCATCAACTGCTTTATCTTTAAATTTTTCAAAAGTTGCACCAAAAACTACCTTTGGCTCTGTCAAACCAGCAATATATAAAACCATATCAATCATATGAACTCCAACATCCATCATTGGTCCACCACCAGCAAGTTTTTTACTTGTAAACCATGTCCCAAGTCCAGGAATCCCTCTTCTTCTCAAATAACTTGCTTTTAAATAATAAATTTCTCCAAAAAAGCCCTCATCCACAAGTTTTTTTAATACAATTGTCTCACCAAGAAATCTTCTCGGAAAAGCACCCATAAAAACTTTTTTTGTTTTCTCAACTGTTTTAAATATTTTTTCTGCCTCTTCCACAGTTAAACATATTGGCTTTTCGCATAAAACATGTTTGTCATTTTCCATCGCTTTTATTGATTGAACTGCATGATAAAAATTTGGAGAACATATAACAACAGCATCAAATTCATCTTCTATCATTTTTTCCCAATCAGTAAATTTTTTTGGAATATTAAACTTTTCTGCAACAAAATTTAATTTTTCTTCATTTATATCGCAAACTGCTTCTACCTTAACACCATTTATTTTTTTGAAATTTGGAATATGTGCAACCTGGGAAATTCCACCTGCTCCAATAATCCCTACCTTTATCATTTTTTCTCCTTTTTAATACTTTATCTTTACAACTTTATTTTTTTCCATTGATTCATTTGCACATAAAGTAAAAACAAGCGATTTATAGGCATCTTCATAAGATGACTTTATTAAAGATGAATTTTTTGTTTTGATTGCTTCTACAAATGCAGTATCTTCTTTCAATAAAAGGTCTCCTTTTTCATAAATTTCTTCAATTTTACTTCCATAGTTTATCTTTATTTTCTGTCTTTCTGTATATTCAATAACTTTATCTTTAAAATAAAAATCAAGCCCGCATTTACCACCAAATTTTAAAAAACAGCCAGAAAAAATAACTCCAAAAGTTCCATCTTCAAAATAAACACTTACAGCAGAAGAATCCTCAATATTATAATTTTCAATTTCTTTCATAAGTCCTGTTCTTTTTACAGAAAAAACTTCAACTGGTTCTCCAACAAGGTATCTTGCCATGTCAAATATATGGGTTGTCTGTTCAACTGCTTGTCCTCCTGACATTTCCTTTCTTCTCCACCAGTAAACTCCTGGCATTCCACCAACCCACCATCCAGTAAAAAATCCCAAAGTTTTCTCAGAGAAAAATGGTTTTATATAGGCAATTATATCCTGATATCTATCTTGATAGCCAACAGCAGTTATTAAATTTTTCTCTTTTATCTTTTCTAATATTTTTTTTGCTTTGTTTTTATTTAAATGTATTGGTTTTTCAACAAGAAAAGGAATATTTTTTTCAATACATGCTTCTTCTTGTCCTTCATGAGCAAAAGGAGGAAGACATATATAACATGCATCTAATTCAACTTCTTCAAGCATTTTTTTATAATCAGTATAAATTTTACCACCAAATTTTTCACTTGCTGATTTTGCTTTATTTTCATCAATATCACACATTCCAACAAATTTAACCCCTTCTATTTTTGATAAAGCATTCATATGAGCATTGGCAATACCACCACATCCAATAAAACCAATTTTTATTTCCATTTTTCCCCTCCTATTTAAATTTTATCTATAATATCTTTCATAAATTTTAAACTTCTTTTAAGATTTTCTTCTTTTGGTTCAGGAACTCCACATTCAAGTATCATATAATTTTTAAAATTAATTTCTTTAAGGGCTTTAAATCCTTCTTCAAAGTCAGTATGTCCAAGCCCGGGTAAAATTCTATTACTATCAGCAAGATGAATATGGGCAATCCATTTTCCCGCTTTCTTTATTGATTCACCAATGTTTGCTTCTTCAATATTCATATGGAAAAAATCAGCCATTATTTTCAGGTATGGACTATTTATTTTTTCACAATATTCAATTGCCTGTTCCAATCTATTTAAAAAATGTGTTTCATATCTATTAAGTGGTTCAAGAAGTAAAGCACATTTTTCTTTTTCTGCCCTTTCAACTATTTCAGGAAGTTGAGAAAATAGAAGTTCTTTTTCAAGTTCATAAGAATTTTTATATGGAGAAAGGTCAGTAATTTTGGGTCCTCCAAAAATTGGAACAAGAATTAAACCAATAACTTCAAGTTCTTTCCCTATCTCAAGCAATTTTTTAATATCCTCTATTGCTCTTTTTCTATTTTCAACCTCTGGTTCAAGTAAGAAATTCCTGTAACCCGCACATATACTTGATATTTTTATTCCTGTATCCTTAGATGCTTTTTTATACTCTTTTATTTTTTCTGAATCTTCAAGTAATATCCTTCCCCAAACCTCTATCCCTTCAAAACCAATTTTTTTTGCAATTTCAAACTTTTCCTTAATTTCTTTACCAGGCAATATAGCATCCTGACATCCTATTCTCATTTTTACCTCCTTTTTGTTTTAAAACTTGAATTTTAAAAATTAAATATATCACTAAAAAAATTTCTGTCAAATTTTGACTTGTTATTTTTCAGAAAATAAAATTTTTTTATGAAATTGGGTGCTCATTTATGGATTGGAGAGGGCTTATTAAAAATAATTGAATACTGCGATTTTTTAAAATGTGATTGCTTTCAAATTTTCCTTTCAAATCCACGGAGTTGGAAAATAAAAAAGAGAGAAAAAGTAGAGATAAAAAGATTTAAAGAAGAAATTAAGATGAGAAATATAAGACCAATTGTTGTTCATATGCCTTATATTTTAAATCTTGCAGAAAATGAGGGAAAAATTAGAAAAAAAATAATGGATATTTTTGAAATTGAGTTAGAAGAGAGTTTTGGAATTGGGGCAGATTTTTATGTTATCCATCCAGGGTTCCACAAGGGATTAGGAGAGAGAAAAGGTTTAGAAAATGTTATGAAATTATTAAAGAGTTTTTTAAATAATAAAATTAGGATTTTAATAGAAAATACATCCGGTCAGGGGACATCTTTGGGCTACAACTTTTTTCATCTTAAATATCTAATTGAAAATCTGAATGAGAATTTTGGAATATGTTTTGATACTGCACATGCTTTTCAGGCAGGTTATAATTTGATAAATTTTAAAAAAGTTAAAAAAGATATTGAAAAATTTATGGATTTAGGTTATATTAAATTGGTTCATGCTAATGATTCAAAAACAAAACTTGGGTCAAGAATAGATAGACATGAACATATAGGAAAAGGTTATATAGGAACTAAAGGTTTTGAGAATTTAATAAAGGATGAATATTTTGGAAATTTACCTTTTATAATAGAAACACCAAAATTAAACCTATATGAAGATAAAAAGAATATTGAAATTTTAAGAAGAATAGGAGAAAAATATGGAAAGGTATGAACCTGAAAAAATTGAATTGAAGTGGCAGAAAAAATGGGAAGAAAATAGAGTTTTTGAAGCAAAATATCAACAGGAAAAGAAAAAATTTTATATACTTGAAATGTTTCCCTATACTTCTGCACAAATACATATGGGTCATGTTAGAAATTATACAATTGGAGATGTGATTGCAAGATATAAAGTAATGAATGGATACAATATTTTGCATCCGATTGGTTATGATGCTTTTGGACTTCCTGCTGAAAATGCGGCGATAAAACAGAAAATTCATCCAAAGGACTGGACTTATAAAAATATTTCTACAATTAGAAAACAGTTAAAACGGCTTGGAATTTCATATTGCTGGGAAAGGGAAGTAATAACATGTGACCCTGAGTATTACAGATGGAATCAATTTTTCTTTATTCAATTTTTTAAAAGGGGACTTATATATAAAAAAAATGCTCCTTCTAACTGGTGCCCTTCATGTCAGACAGTTCTTGCAAATGAACAGGTAATTGATGGAAAATGCTGGAGATGTGGAGAATTAGTAGAAACTAAAAATCTTGAACAATGGTTTATTAAAATAACAGATTATGCTGAAAGATTGCTTGATTTTTCCGGAATAAAAAACTGGCCTGAAAGAGTTATTATAATGCAGAAAAACTGGATTGGGAAAAGTGTTGGCTGTGAAATATATTTTTATATTCCTGAAATAACCGAAAATATTAATGTTTTTACAACTCGTGCAGACACTTTATTTGGGGTTACTTATATTGTAATTTCTCCTTATCATCCCCTGGTTGAGAAAATAATTAATATTTCTTCTAAAAAAGAAAAAATAAAAGAGTTTATTGATAAAATAAAAAAAACAAGTTTAACTGTTCAGGATATTCTAAGAACAGAAAAAGAAGGTGTTGATACAGGAATAACTGCAATTCATCCAATAACAGAAGAGAAAATACCTATTTGGATTGGTAATTATGTTTTAATGGAATATGGAACAGGTGCTATAATGGCTGTTCCTGCTCATGACCAGAGAGATTTTGAATTTGCCCAGAAATATAATCTTCCTGTAAAAATAGTGATTAAAAGTTATGATTGGGATGAAATGCCTGAAAAATTAGAAAAAGCGTTTGAAGGACCAGGGATTATGATTAATTCAGGAATATTTGATGGGCTTGATAGTGAAAAAGGGAAAGAAGAGGTTAGGAAATATCTTGAAAAAATTAATAAAGGCAAAAAAGCAATTTGTTATAGATTAAAGGACTGGTGTATTTCAAGGCAGAGATACTGGGGAACCCCTATACCTATAATTTATTGTCCAAAATGTGGAGTTGTTCCTGAAGATGAAAAAAATTTACCTGTAAAATTGCCTGATAAAGTTGAAATAACAGGGAAAGGGGAGTCACCTTTAAAATTTGTTTCTGAATTTTTAAAATGTAAATGCCCTGTTTGTGGAAATAATGCTGAAAGGGAGACAGATACAATGGATACTTTCGTTGATTCCTCCTGGTATTTTTTAAGATATGCATCAGAAGATGTAAAAGATAAACCATTTAATAAAAATGAAGTTAATTACTGGATGCCTGTTGACCAATATATAGGTGGTATAGAACATGCGATTTTACATTTACTTTACAGCAGATTTTTTGTTAAGGTTTTAAAAGATATTGGATATGTTGATTTTGAAGAACCTTTTGAAAATTTATTATGTCAGGGGATGGTTATAAAAGATGGAGCAAAAATGTCAAAATCAAAAGGGAATGTTGTTGACCCTGAAGATATAATTAAAAAATTTGGTGCAGATACCCTTCGCCTTTTTATTTTATTTGCTGCACCACCCCAAGTAGATTTAGAATGGAGTGAAAAGGGAATTGAAGGATGCTGGAGATTTTTAAACAAGGTCTGGAGATTACATTTACAAATAAAAAATTATAAATCCTCTGGCAAAAATAAAGATAATGAATTAAAAATAATGATTAATAAGACAATAAAAGGTGTAACAGAGGATATAGAAAAAGAATTTCAATTTAACACAGCAATTGCAAAAATGATGGAATTTATTAATTTTTTAAATAAAATTATTGGAGAAAGATTGGTATCAGAGGAAATTTTAATAAGTGTCTGGAAAAAATTTATAAAAATACTCTATCCTTTTGTTCCACATATATGTGAAGAATTGTGGGAAAATTTAGGAGAGAAAAAACTTCTATTTTATGAAAACTGGCCATCTTATGAAGAAATTGAAGAAATTGAAGAAAGAATAAGTATAGGAGTGCAGATAAATGGTAAGTTAAAAGGCAAAATAGAAATCCCTCTGAATGCTGAAGTTAATGATATTGTTGATTTAATTATTAAAGAAGAAAAATTCAAAAAATTTCTTACAGGAAAAAAAATAATAAAAAAAATATATGTTAAAAAAAGACTTATAAATATTGTTGTAGAAAATTAACCTTCTTTTTTTTCTTCCGCTGGTTTTTCTTCTTTTTTCTCTTTTTCTTCTTTTTCTTTTTCTCTTCTTTCTTCAATTTTATCTTTTATATCACTTATTCCTGCTGCTATTGCTATTAAACCACCAAGTATGAGAAAAACAACTATTCCACCACCAATAAACCATAATGTTGCTTTTCCAAGAGGTCCTGGGACTGCAAGTAAAATTCCTATTGCAATCGCAACTATCCCTCCTATTATAGCAGCCATAAAAACCTCCTTTTTATCAAATATGATATAATAATTTTTGAAATTTGTCAAATTTAGATTGAGAAAATGAAAAACATATATTCTGCAATTTCTGAAGTTTCGTCATTTGAAAAAGAAGAAAATCATTTAAAAAAAATTAAATTATATATAAAAAAGAAATTAGTTGGAGAAATATTTTTACCTTATGATTCTTCATCTATTTTAGTTGTATTACCACAGGCAGGATACAATGAAAAAACAAAAAAATGGATATTAAGACAGTTAATGTATTTACTGGAAGAAGAAAAAATTGGATTATGTATAGCAAACTATGGTAATCATTATTTTAAAAAAACTGATGAAGAATTTTTTGACTACTTTAAAAAATCAATTTCTGAAATCAGAGGGATAATTTTGTTTATTAGAGAGAAACTAAAAATAGAAAAAATTGATATTATGGGATTGAGTTTTGGAGGGATTTTAGGATTTATACTTGCGGCAGTAGAAGAAAAAATAAAAAAATGTATATTTTTAATTTCTGGTGGAAATTTTGAATATATTACATGGAGAAGCGTTTTAAGGTTTATTTTGAAGAAGGACTGCAGTAGAATTACTTGCAAAAATATGCATAAGATTTATAAAAAATTTTTGCAAAAAAAGATGTACGATGAAATTTTTAATTTACCCAGAAAATGTTTTCTTTATGACCCAGTTACATTTTTAGAATACTTAAAAGAAAAAGATATTTTAATGATAAATGGATTGTTTGATATGGTAATTCCCTTTTTTTCAGTTCTTGAGATAAAGAGGAAAGTGAAAAACATTAAAATTTTGTGGTATCCAGGGACTCATTTAACATTCAGATATTTTTTCCCATTTTTTAAAAATTCAGTATTGAGGTTCTTGAAAAATGGAAATAAATGTAGGTGTTGATATAATTGAAATTGAGAGATTTAAAGAAATATCTCATAGATATAAAGAGCGTTTTTTTAAAAAAATTTTCACAGATGAGGAAATGAAATATATTGAAGGTGATATTTTAAAAATGTGCATATCTTTTTCTTTAAAAGAGTCAATATGGAAATCGCTTCCGGAAGAAATACAAAAAAAAATACTTTTTAAAGATATAAAAATTGGATGGAATAATAATCCATTTTTATTACAAAAAATAGAAAATTTTAAAGTCGTGTTTTCTTACTCAATCAACGAGAAATATATAATTACAGTAGTTTTATTGATTGAACCCTGAATCCATAATTATTTGATATGTATCAAAAGCAATTCTTAATTCTTCATTTGTAGGAATAACAAAAACTTTGATTAAGGAATTATCTTTACTTATTTCTCCTTCTTTTCCAATAATTTTTTCATTTTTTTCATTATCAAGAATAATCCCAAAAAATTCCATATTATTCAATGTCTTTTCTCTCACAAGTGGAACATTCTCTCCTATTCCTCCTGTAAAAACTATTGCATCAACTTTACCAAGAACAGCCATATAACTTCCAATATACTTCTTCAATTTATAACAGAACATATTAATTGCAAGTGTAACTTTATCATCTTTATTATAAAGAGGTAATAAATTTCTGAAGTCATTAGAAACTTCTGAAATGCCAAGTAATCCACTTTTCTTATTTAATATCTCACTTACTTCAGAAACTTTTAAATTTAATCTTTCAAGAAGATAGAGAATAACTCCAGCATCTATATCTCCACATCTTGTCCCCATTATTAAACCCTCAAGAGGAGTTAATCCCATACTTGTATCAAATGACCTTCCATCTTTCACTGCTGTTATACTACATCCATTACCAAGATGGCAAGTAATTACATTTATTTCATATTTTCCTTTCCCCATAATTTCAGATGCTCTTCTTGCAACATATCTGTGAGAAACTCCATGAAATCCATATCTTCTTATCTTATATTTTTCATAAAAACTATAAGGAATTGCATAAAGATGAGATACTTTAGGCATTGTAGTATGGAAAGCAGTATCAAAAGCAGCTACCTGAATACTTTTAGGAAAAATTTTAATACATCCCTTTATTCCTGCTATATTATGTGGATTATGTAAAGGAGCAAGAAAACTGTAATCTTCAATCTTTTTCATCACATTTTCATCAATTTTAACACTCTTTTCAAAACCCTCCCCTCCATGAACAACTCTATGACCAACACCTTTTATTTCCTCAATATTCTCTATTTCGTTTTCAAGTAATGTTTTTGCAATAACCTCAAGCCCATTTTGATGAGTTTCTATTTTTAGTTTTTTTTCTATTTTAGTTTTCCCAGTATATTTAAAAATAGAAATTTCTTCTCCAATTTTTTCTACACTTCCATAAGAAATAACACTTTCTCCAGGCATCTCAAACAATTTAAATTTTATTGAAGAACTTCCACAATTGATAACAAGAATTTTCATTATTTTGTAAGATATTGTTTTATAAACTCAACGGCTTTACCGACTGATTTCACTTCAAGTGCCTTTTCTTCATCCATCTCTATACCAAATTCTTCTTCAAATGCTGCTACAAGTTCCAAACTCTGAACACTCTCTGCACCAAGGTCTTCCACAAATCTATCCTCAAGATTTATCTTATCAGTATTAACTCCAAGAACATCTGAAATTACTTTTTTCACTCTTTCAATTATCTCATTATCATTCATTTTTCCCCTCCTATTTTGAAATTTTTCTGCTTTTTTCAATATATGTTTTTCTTTCTGTCTCCGTCATCTCATAAACTTTTCGTATTGCTAATTCCTCGGCAAATGTAAGAATTTTATTTCTTCTTTCCATTGCGATTTTTGCTGTTTTTAAAGAATAGTCCACTCCATAACCCTTCATAAATTTCCCAGCCACAAACCATATAAAAGAAGGAAAATATTTTGGAAGAATATTGTCTGCTGTTATATTGCACATTATCCCAACTATTGTTCCTGTATTAAAAAATGTGCCTATACTTGTTTTAGTATGGTCTCCAATAAAAGAGCCAACTTTTAATTCTCCTGTATCTGTTGGTTTTCCATTTAAATATACACTTACATTTGAATAATCATTTTTTAAATCACTATTAGTTGTTAAAGCACCAAGATTTACAAATTCTCCTATATAACTATGTCCTATAAAACCATCATGATATTTATTAGAATAGGAATGAAAAATACTTTCTTCTACCTCTCCTCCAATTCTACAAACAGGACCAAAACTATTTCCTTCTCGTATTTTTGCTCCTGGCATAATCTGTGTTTTTTCACCTATGTATGAAGGTCCTATAATTACAGAAAAAGGAAATATCTTTACTCCTTCATCTATATATACGGGACCTTCACTTGTGTCAATAACTACAAAAGGATAAATTTCTGCTGTGGATGCAACAAAAATATCTTTTTCTGAACCATAAATTGATGCTTTATCAGAAAATTTTCCTGAAATTCCTCTTTTACTTTTTATATTAAATTCAAATTTTATTAACTGCGAATTGTGATATATAAGATTCCATGGGAATTTAATAATAGTAAAATCAGTTTCCTCTGTTTTCAAATTATTCATCACATTTTTTAAAAATTCATTTATGTCACCATTCCAGTATTTATTCACGCTTTCTTTTTTAATTAACCCATAAACAATTTCTCCTTTATTTAAATATAACTTCTCTTCCTTTAAATCTAAACTAACTCTTCTATCAATTAACCATCTCCCATTTACAATTAAAACATCGTCTTTCAAAAAATCCTCTTCATTTATTTTATAATTAAATTTTTCCTTACAAATGCCTTTCAAATAATCTCTCACCCACAAAATTATTTCTCCTTCAGGTAAAATTGGAATAATTTTTTCAAGAATGGAGTTAAAACCACATCTTAATTCAAAAACTGCTTTTAAATATGAAATCGGTGTAAGATTAATCCATTTTTCATCTTCATAAATCAATATTTTCATTCAACCTCCCTTCCTTTTTAACTCATCAAACAAGTAATAACTGTTGTAATAATTATATCTTTCACTTTTGCACCTCTTGAAAGATCACTCACTGGCTTTGAAAAACCTTGTAAAATAGGTCCATATGCTTGTGCATTTCCAAGATACTGAGTAATTTTGTAAGCAATATTACCTGAATTTAAATCCGGAAAAATTAAAACATTTGCTTTACCTGCAACAGGTGAAAAGTCCTTTATTTTTCTTTTAGCTACATCTTCATTTATTGCTGCATCAACCTGAAATTCTCCATCAATATCAAACTCGTTATTTTTTTCTCTGGCAATTTTTACTGCTTTTTGGACCTTTTCAACTAGGGGATGAGAAGCAGAACCTTTTGTTGAAAAAGAAAGAAAAGCGATTTTTGGATTTTCACCCATCAATTTTTTATAATTTAATCCAGTTGTTATTCCTATATCTGCAAGTTGATTTTCATCCGGACAAATATTGACTGCACAGTCAGCAAAAAAATAAATTTTTTTATCAGGCAAAACCATTATAAAAAAACTTGAACTTGTTTTTATGCCCTCTAAATATCCAATTGTTAATGCTGCTGATTGTATAACATTTGCAGTTGTATTTGATGCACCAGCAATCATAGAATCGCACTTTCCTAAATCAACAAGTAAACCTCCAAAAACAAGAGGTCTTTTTACTATTTTTTCTGCAATACTTTTACTTATTTTTTCTCTCTTCTCACAATATCTATCTACAAGAATATGAAAAAGTTCTGAATTTTCTGGTTCAATTATTTCTATTTCTGAAAGATTTGTAATCCCAAGATTTTTACCTGTTTCATAAATTTTCTCTATTTTCCCAAGAAGAACAGGATTTATTATTTTTCTCCTCTTTAATTCAGAAGCTGCTATTAAAATCCTTTCATCTTCTCCTTCTGGAAAAACAACTTTTTTGTTCAATCCCTTAACTTTCTCAACAAATTCCTGTATCTTATCCATTTTTTAAAATAATTTTAATCCTGTCTTTTTTTCTGCTTCATAAACAAATTTATAATAATCTTTTCTTATTAATCTACTTGCTGCTGATTCGTCCAAAATAATATTTACTCTTGGATGCAATTGTAAAACAGATGCGGTGATCTGCGATGTTATCGGACCTTCAATTGCTTTTGCAACAACTTCTGCTTTTTTTTCTCCATTTGCCAAAAATATAATTTCTTTTGCTTCCAAAATAGTCCCCACACCCATTGTAAGAGCAAATCTTGGGACATCTTCTATCTTTTCAAAAAATCTGGAGTTATCCTTTATTGTCTGTTCATCAAGAGCAACTAATCTTGTCCGTGAAAAAATAGATGAACCAGGTTCATTAAAACCAATATGCCCATCTCCTCCAATCCCAAGAACCTGCAAATCAATTCCTCCTGCTTTTTTAATCATTTCTTCATATTCTTTACAATATTCTTCTATTTTATCAAATGGGATGGTGCCATCAGGAACATGAGTATTTTCCTTTTTTATATTTATTCCATTAAATAAATTTACATCCATAAAATATCTGTAACTCTGAGGATGATCTCCTGAAAGACCATAATATTCATCAAGATTAAATGTAATTACTTTAGAAAAATCAAGACCCTCTTCTTTATGCATTCTTATAAGTTCTTTATAAAGACCAACAGGAGTACTACCAGTAGCAAGTCCAAGAACACAATTTGGCTTTTTCAAAATTAAATCTTTTACTATTTTTGCTGCTTCTTTACTCATATCCTCATAACTCTTTACTATCAACACTCTCATTTTCCTCTCCTTTTTTGTTTTTAAAATCGTTTAATTGTTTATATCCAAGAGAAATTTTTCTATTTTCCGGGTCTATATCAAGTACAACCAATTCTAATTTCTGTCCTTTTCTAACCACTTCTGAGGGGTGTTTAATCTGAGTATCAGAGATATTTGAAATATGAAGAAGTCCATCTACTCCTTTTTCTATTTCAACAAATGCACCAAAATCAGTTATATGATAAACTCTTCCTGTAACAATACTTCCTTTAGGATATTTTTTAGCAATCTCTGGCCAAGGATTTGGTTCAAGTTGTCTTAAACTGAAGGATATTTTTTGTTCATTCTTTTTAATATCAATAACCTTTACTTTAATTGTATCACCAGGAGCAATTATTTCGGTATGATTTTTTATTCTGCCAGTCCATGAAAATTCAGAAATGTGAAGAAGACCTTCAACACCTTCTTCAAGTTTTATAAAAGCCCCATAATCAGTAACATTAACAACTTTTCCCTCTACAATTGAACCAATTGGATATTTTTCTTCAATTTTATCCCAAGGATTTGGTGTTTTCTGTTTAAGTCCAAATGAAACAGTTTGTTTTTCAATATTTACATCAAGAATAACAACTTCTACCCTTTCTCCAACACTTAGCAATTGCGAAGGATGACTTATTCTGCCCCAACTCATATCATTAATATGTAAAAGTCCAACTATTCCATGGTCAATTTCAATAAATGCTCCATAATCCACAATGTTTTTTACAGTTCCTGTAATAAGTTGATTTTTGGACAAACTCTTTAAATATTCTATTTTTTTTCTTTCTTTTTCTTCTTCTAAATATTTTTTTCTTGAAACAACTATATTTTTTCTCAAATTGTCAAGTTTTAATATCTTAAAGAAAGATTTCATTCCAACATATTCATTTTGATTTTTTATTGAAACTATATCTGTCAGAGAAGATGGGAGAAAGGCAGTAACTCCAATATCTACTTTGAATCCCCCTTTGACTCTTTTAAAAATAGTTCCCTCTATTGGCATATCATTTTTATATTTTTCTTCTATATTATTCCAGTTCAATTCTATATCTGCTTTTTCTTTTGATAATGGAATAAAACCATTTGCATCAGGGTCTAATGATTCAATTACCACAAAAACTTCATCCCCCACTTTAATAGTATCTTGGATTCCTTTAAATTCTTCTTTCGGCGTTATTCCTTCTGATTTAAAACCTATATCAATTACAACTGCATCATTCAAAATACTTACTATCTTTCCCCTGACTATTGAACCTGGCTTATAATTTGAAATTTTTTCTTCCAGTATTTTATTAACACTCTCTTTCACCATTTATTTGCCCCTCCCTGTTTTATATATTCTACAACTCTTTCTATAAAAAAATCAGGGGTTGAGGTTCCTGAAATAATTCCTATGTTTTTAAATTGTTTAAAATTAATTTTACTCAAATCAGAAATTTTTTCAATATGAAAAGTATTTTTGCATATTTTCTTACAAATTTTGTAAAGTTTTTTTGTATTAGAACTATTCTTTCCACCAAGAGTAAGGACACATTCACAATTTTTCGCAATTTCCATACTTTCTTTTTCCCTTTCTTCAGTAACTTTACAAATAGTATTAAATATCAATGTCTCTTTTGCTTTAATTTTTTTTAAAATAATTTTAGCAAATTTTAAATAAAAATCAAAATTTAAAGTTGTCTGTCCGATTACTGCCACTTTTTCCATTTTTGTATTTAAATTTAAAAAATCTTTTTCATCCTCAATTATAGATATTTTTCTTCCGTATCCCTTTATACCTAATACTTCTGGATGATTTTTACTTCCGATAATTATAATATAATATCCTTTTTTATTCAATTTGTCAACCAGTTTATGTATTTTTTTCACAAATGGGCAGGTAAGGTCAAAAATTTTTATATTTTTCTTTTTCAATTTTTCTATATCTTTTTTACTTAACCCATGAGTTCTTATTAAAAAATATTCACCTTCCTTAACATCATCAACAGAATTACAGACCTTTAGCCCTTTAGATTTTAATTTTTCAATAACAAGTGGATTATGAACAATATCTCCAATTGTATATATAGAGTTTATTTTTTCAAGTAACTTATCGGCAGTCTCTACTGCTCTTTTTACTCCAAAACAAAACCCAATATTCTTTGCAACAATTAACTTCATTTTAAATTTTTGATTATTTCCATAATACTTTTACTTATTTCATAATAATTTTCTGCTTCAAAATATAATGGCATACCAACAATAACTTTTATTTTTTTTAATCTTATGAATTTTTTATCGGGTGGAAGGGCTTTATCTGTCCCAATCAATCTTACAGGAATAACCGGTAATTTACTTTTTGCAATGAGAAATCCAACACCTTTTTTTGCTTCCTTTATTTCACCATTTTTACTTCTTGTTCCTTCAGGAAAAATAACCAATCCTTCTCCCTTTTTTAAAATTTCTAATCCTTTTCTTAAACTTAATGGACTGCCAATCCTTTCAATAGGTATACCACCCAATATCTTAATTAAACTTGAGAATATTTTAATATTGAATAAAGAAGGTTTTGCAAAATAATAAAGTTTTCTTGGACATGCAAAACCAATTACAGGAGGGTCAAGATAACTTAAATGATTGGAAGCAACTATAAAGCCACCTTTTTTAGGAAAATTCTGACTTCCTTTTATTTCAATTAAAAAAAATATATGAAAAACAAAATAAGCCAAAATTCTTGCTAAAAGATAAATAAAACTTCTCATCTTTTCAAAATTTTTTCAATTTCTTTAAATTTGTTGCTTTTTCTAAGATTCCTAAGATCAGGGTCTTTTTTAATATATTTTTTGTTTTTAAAACCAAGGAGAATCGCAATTTTTAAATTCTTCAAAGATTTTTCAAGATTTCCAAGTTGTGAATAATCACATGCAAGATTGTAATAAGAGATTGGGTCAAATGGTAACAATTCTGCAATTTTTTCATCAATTTTTAATATTTTTTTGTTTTCCTTAAGATAATCATATATACGGGATAGTTGTAAGAAAACTTCAGTAAAATTCGGATTTATTTTAATGAGTTTTTCATAAAAATTTTTTTCAATCAGAATTCTCTGATTTCTTTTCATTTTACTTTTTAAGAATTAAAAAAAGGATAATAACAGACAAAAATAAGAATACAAAAAATTTTAGTTTGTATATTTTACCCAAAGGAAGTTTTTTTGTAAACATATAACCAATGAAAGAATATAATGTCAATCCCGAAAAAATTCCCATTAAAATAGAAAATATTTTAAGTTTCATTTTTCAATTATATCCTCAAGTAATGTAATTGCAACAACTTTAGATTTTAGAATTCTAACATTTTTCCTATTTGGAACAACTCCATCTTTTTTTACCATCATTAAATATTCCTGTTTACTCAAAGATGTTTCAGATATATCAAATGCATCCACATCTTCTAAATAATAGTATACATCATCTTCTTCAATCAATTTTCCAATATATATCCATGTACTTGAAGTATCTATAACAACATTTTTATTTATAAATGATACCATAACTTTCTATTTTTCCAGAATTAAAGTACAGGGACCATCATTATGAATTTCCACAAGGTTTTTTTTACCAAAATCTCCAATAATAATTTTTTCATAAGATTTTTTTATTTTTTCAACAAATTTTTCAAAAATTTTTTTAGCATTTTCCTTTTTTTCAGCATTTGTAAAATCAGGTCTATTTCCTTTAACACAATCGCCATAAAGAGTGAATTGAGAAATTATCATTATTTCTCCATTTATATCACTTACTGAATAATTCATTTTTCCATCTTCATCTTCAAATATCCTCAATGAGAGAATTTTTTTTATAAAATAATCTATTTTTTCTTCATCATCTCCTTTTTTAACTCCAACAAATATTACCAATCCCCTTCCAATTTTACCTTTGAATTCATTTTCAATATATAATTTTGCTTCTTTCACTCTCTGGATTACTATTTTCATATTATTTATTATAAATAATTTGACAAAATAGGTAAAAAAATATAATCTTAAACGTAGATACTTACTTAACCACATATAAAGCACTGGAATTGTTTCGGTAATACCAAGGCAGTGGGGAAAAACATAAATA
>JBMFMQ010000033.1:0-16245 GCA_049970595.1 Candidatus Ratteibacteria bacterium
TTGTTATTTCCCACTGCCTTGGTATTACCGAAACCATCCGTCCCAAAGGAAGATTGCTAATCGGAGGGGGTGGGATTTGAACCCACGGTACCGCCTTTTTAGCGGTACAACGGATTAGCAATCCGCCGCACTAGACCACTATGCGACCCCTCCTCACTATATATATTTTACTTTCTTTTTTTAATAAAAACAATATCTTATAAATTTGACACTTTTACTGATTAAAGGTAAAATTTCTGAAGATGAAAAA
The DNA here is from genome assembly GCA_049970595.1 of Candidatus Ratteibacteria bacterium. GTDB lineage: Bacteria > Ratteibacteria > UBA8468 > B48-G9 > JAFGKM01 > JAMWDI01. The sequence continues at coordinate 251 of JBMFMQ010000033.1, forward strand.
CATAGAGAATATTTTAAATCTCTTCTATGATATAACAAAATACTCAATTTTAAATTTCGGCAAAAAGAGAGAGGATGTACTTTCTTATATTTTAAAAAAAACAATAAATTTCACAAAAGCAAAAGCAGGAAATATTCGTCTTTATGACCCAAAAACAAAAAATCTCGTTCTTATAGCAAGTTATGGAACAAGTAGAAAATATAGAATAGAGAAGAAAAAAATAAAAATAGGGGAGAGTATTGCTGGTATTGTGATAAAGAAGAAAGAGCCCATTTTTTTGAATGATATAAGGAAAAACAAAAGATATATTAAATCAAACCTTGCAATTGAAAAAAATATGATTTCTCTTGCTTGTTGTCCTTTAATATTTGGTAATAAAATTATTGGAACAAATACTTTATATTTCCCATATCCAAGGACTTTCAGTAAAAATGAGAAAGAAATATTTAGGTTGTTTTCAAATTTTATTTCATTATTAATTATATCCCAGAATAATTATAATGAAGTTAGTGATTTATACTTAGGCATACTAAAATCACTTGTTGTTGAACTTGAACAAAAGGATAAATATTTAAAGAAACATTCTGAAAAAGTTAGAGATTATTCTATAAAGATTGGCAAAGAATTAGGTCTTGATAAAGATGAATTAAAATTACTATCAGATGTTGCGCTCCTTCATGATATTGGGAAAATTTTTATAGAAAGTTCAATATTAAATAAAAAAGGGAAACTTGATGAAAAAGAATGGGAAATGATTAAAAAACACCCTTTAAATGGAGAAAGAATGCTTTTGCCGATGAAAATATTGAAAGAAGGATTGGATATAGTTAGGCATCATCATGAAAGAATAGATGGGAAGGGTTATCCAAATGGTTTAAAAGGAGATAAAATTTCAATTCTTGCAAAAATAGTTTCTGTTGCAGATGCTTTTGATGCAATGAGTTCAGAAAGGCCTTATAGAGAAAAACCATTAAGTTTAAATGAAATAAAAAATGAATTGAAAAATAATATGGGAACTCAATTTGACCCTGAAATTGCAAAAGTTACTCTTAAATTGATAGAAGAGAAAAAAATAAAATTATAGATACTTTTTCCTGACTTCAATTTTTATTTTCATAGTTCAAAAAATTTTTCTTTTTCATATCCTTTATGTATTTCAATAACTTCTTTTCTTGAATTTAAAAAAACTTCTGCAATTTTCGGGTCAAATGTTTTTCCTTTTTCTGTATTTATAATTTCAAAAGCATAATCTAAACTAACAGGTTCTTTATAAATTCTTTTTGTTGTAAGTGCATCAAAGACATCTGCGAGTGTTGCAATTCTTCCATAAAGAGGTATTTTATTTCCTGAGAGTCCATAGGGATAACCGGTTCCATCATATTTTTCATGATGGGATAGTGCAATAATTTCTGCTGCTTTTAATACTATTGAGTTTGAACCTTCAAGCATTTTTGCTCCAATTATTGGATGTCTTTCAACTATTTTTCTTTCTTCTTCTGTCAATTTCCCTGGTTTTAACAAAATATTATCAGGTATTGCAATTTTCCCAATATCATGTAATGGCATTGCATTTTTTATCAAGTTACATTCAGTTTTTTTTAATCCAAGTTTTTCACTTATCAAATATGCATAATCACAAACTCTATGAATATGGGCACCTGTTTCCCTATCCCTATATTCAACCGCTATTGCAAGCCGGATTATTGTTTCAAGTTGTGCATTTTTCAAAATAAGGTTTAATTGGGCATTCTGGATAGCAATTATTCCCTGAACTGTTAATGTCTCTATTAAGTTTATATCTTCTGTTGTAAATTTTTTTGTTTTTGAAAATAAAGTTGGGTTTTTATTTACAAAAATTCCATAAACTTTAAAATTTGGAAAAGAAAATACAGGTATTACAGCAAAGTTTCTTATATTTTTATCTTCTGTTTTATTGACTATTTTTAAAGAATTAACCTCATTTAAAATTTCTTCTATATCTAATTTGTCAATTTTTTCGCCTTCTTTTGCAATAATTTCAACTTTTCCACCCATTTTTGAAACAATGCATCCTGCTTCAATACCAGTTGATAATAAAATTGTTTTTAATACCATTGATGGAGTTTTTTCAATTAGTTCTTCACTTCCAAAACCAAGAAAGGACATTTCTTCTTTTCTAAATAATTCAACAGGATTGAGAATTTCTGCAAATTCAGTTTCAGTTTCTTTTAAAAGTTTTATAATTGCCTCTTTCTGAAAAAGTTTTTTTAATGCCTGAAAAAATGAATAAAAGATAAAAGAAAGGTTATAAAAAATTGTAAAAAATAAAAAGGGGATAATATCAAAGAAAATTCCAAATTTACTCATTAAAATTCTTGAGACCAGAATGATTGCGAAAGATAAACCTAAAGTATAGAGTGTGTTTAATAAATTTTTTGAACTTGAAAAAATAAGAGGAAGAATAAAAGCGTAAATTATAATGTAGAATAATGGAAAAACATGTTTTATATACATTCCTGAAATATTAGTTCCAATAGCACTTGCCTGGACTAATACTCCAAATTGAGTACCAAATGGAGTTGGAATAAGGTCTGCATTTTTAGCGCCAACTATTGTCTGTCCTATAATAACAATTTTCCCATTAAAGGAATCTTTTTCGTAATTTTTTTTAAGAACATCTGAAAAAGAAATGAAATATTTTTTAATTAAATCAGGGGAGATAAATCTTATATAAAAACAGCCATCTTTATCAACAGGGATAGATTTTTTTTTAGTGGATAGAAAGTATTTTTTATTTAATATTTTCTTTACTTCAATTCCAATCTGAGGGTATATTCTTCCTTTATATTCAATATAAGCAGGAAATTTTCTGACTATCTGGTCTCTATCCTGATATATGTTAATATGACCTAAGGAGAAAGCAAAATTTTCAAATTGAAAAGCACTACCTCTTATTGAATCAACAACATAAACATTATTTACTTTTTTTGTTAATTTTACAGGTGAGAAAACAGGCAGGATAACTTTACCGTTTTCTTTTATTGCATTTAAAAATTCCAGATCATCTTTGTTTTCTGAAGAAAATGTTGGAAAAAATATATCAAAAACAACGATTTGGGCTTTTTCCTCTTTCAAAATTTTTAGAATTTTTGAATAGTGTTTTCTTGAAAAGGTTTCCCCTATTTCTTTCTCAAAATCACTTGTAATCCCAATTATAACAAGTGGCAAATTTTCTTTTAAAGTAGAGTATTTTAATCTCCAGTCATATGTTAAAAGTTCAAGTTTTTCAAATTTGCCGACCCTATAGAAAATCAAAAAAATTATTAGCCAAATTAAAGAAATTAAGAACTTTAAAAGATATCTCATCAATAAAAATTATTTATTCTTTTTTATCACATTTGGTTTTTGCTTTGGTGGTTTTCTCGGAACTCTTTCTTTTTCTGCATTTTCATAAGTTTTAGTTTGAATCTCAAATGTTTCTCCATTTTTTATCTCTTCTTGTCTTCCTTGATTTCTTTCCCTTGCCAAAACTTTTCCCTGGATTACAGTAATAAGTGTAGTTGCTGTGTTTGTATTATAAACAGGGTCAATACTCCAGTTAGTTGATAAATTAAATTTTGTTCCTTCAACACCTGCAATTACAGCAGGAGTTATGACTTCAAAGGCGGAATCTCCTTTATGCTCAACAGAATAATTTGTATTTTCTCCTTCTGGTGAATAAATTATACTATAAATTTTTCCATCTGTATTTGTGAATGAACCTAAAAGCCCAATACTTCCAGTTATATTTACAGTAGTTCCATCTTCAAAATCTAATTTTCCATCTTTGTAAATTTCTCCAAATTTTGCAGGTAAACCAGACCAGAGAACTTTTTTGCTCCTTCCAACATCAACTGAATATGAAAGATAAGCACTAACTACTTTTTTACCACCGAAATGTCTCGGGCAAATTAGAAATACTTTATTTGAATCATCTGAAGCAAAATATCTTCCAATATAAAATTTTGAATAACTATCCTTATTTTCTCTATCACTCGGACAATGAAATACATTTGGATTCTGAATATATGCTGGCATTAAAGAACTTAAATTTACAGGTGTTTCTTTAAAGTCAGATTGGAAAATTTCAATTGCCTGTGTAATTGTTTTCATGTTATTTATACAGCCCATGGTCCTACTAAATTCTCTTGAACTTGAAAGTACACCTACAATAAGAATTAAAAGGCTCACACAAATAAAAGTAATAATTAAAATCTCAATTAAACTAAATCCCTTTTTCATCTTTCACCTCCTCTTTCTTTAAAGTAATATAAGAAATTTTGTTTTCAAGTTCTTTCAAAGCAATAGTTAACCTTATATCTTTCACTTCTGTATTTTTCCATGTTTCAATTACATTTGTTGCTGTTTCTATAAGTTCTCTGTACTGGTTTGAAAATTTCTCAAGTTCCTCAACTATTGATGTTAATGTATCTCCCTTTCTCAATTTGAATACAGGATATTTTCCTTCTTGAAGTTCTTTAAGCATCTTTTTTATTCTATAAGCAGGCCCGGCTACTTTATGAGAAAGGATAATCATACCGAGGGTTGCAAGGAATGCAAGTAAAAGAATAAGTAAAAGATCCAAAATAAAAAATTTTCTTATACTCTGATTATAAATGTCATCAAATGCTCCAACTTTCAGAATTTTTTCAGATATATTTATCCAGACATTATTAAAAGTAACACTGCTTACAAGGAAACAGGAAATTGCGAGGGTAATTATTGTAAAAATTACAAATCTTAACTGTATTTCGCTATCTATCCATAATATTTTTCTTCCTTTCATATTAATCCCTCAAGTTAATATTACCCCCTGTATAAAAAAATGTCAAGTATTAATTTCTTCTGGTTTAATATCATTTATGGTAGAATTTTATTAAATGGGATATTGTAAAATCTGTAATAAAGAAAAATTAATTTCAAAAAATCTTGGAATCTGTCTTGAATGTATAAGAGAAAAGCCAGAAGAAGCAATTTTTATTGCAAATGAAGTTCATAAAAAAATAAGAGAAAAATTTAATCTTCCAGTATTTCCTCCAGAAACTTTAAATGGATTGAAATGTAATATATGTTTTAATAAATGTTCAATTGGTAAAGGAGAAAAAGGATATTGCGGATTTAGAGAGAATTTTGATGGTTTTTTAAAAAGCGGTGTTTCTAAATATAAAGGTATTTTAGATTTTTATTATGACGTAATTCCAACAAATTGCTGTGCTTCATGGTTCTGTAATGCAGAAAAGGGGAAATACAATCTTGCTGTGTTTTTTTATGGTTGCTCATTTAATTGCCTTTTCTGCCAGAACTATTCCCACAAATATATTGATAGAGGAGAACTTGTTTCTGTTGAAAAATTACTGGAAAAGGCGGATGATGAAAGAGTTTACTGTATCTGTTATTTTGGTGGCTCTCCTGAAGTTCAATTTCCTTTTGTTGTTAACCTATCAGAAAAAATCCTTGAAAAAAGAAATATAAGAATATGTTTTGAATGGAATGGAAGTGGAAATGAAAATTTTGTGAGAAAAGCAGGAGAAATTGCCATCAAAAGCAAAGGGATAATTAAGTTTGATTTAAAAGCATTTGATGAAAATTTAAATATTGTTTTAACTGGTATTTCAAATAAAAAAACTTATGAGAATTTCAAATTGATTTCTGAAGAATTTTTAAAAAAGGCAAATTATCCCTTATTAACAGCAACAACTCTACTTGTTCCATATTACATTGATGAAATTGAGGTTGAGAAAATAGCAAAATTTATATCTGATATAGACCCTGAAATTCCTTATTCTCTTTTAGTTTTTTATCCTGAATTTTATATGAAGGACCTACCAATTACTCCAAAAGAAGTTGTTTTTAGTTGTTATAATGTTGCAAAAAAATATCTTAAAAATGTTCACATTGGAAATTTACATCTTTTAATTTGACTTAAGATGAAAAATTAATATAAAATAAAAATATGAACTCAAATAAAATTGGACTTTCTGCCAATAGTTTAAATCTTTTCAGGGAATGTCCGAGATGTTTTTATTTATATGTTAAAGAAGGAATTTCAAGACCAAGAGGACCAATGCCTTCAATTGCAAGTGGAATAGATTCTTTAATAAAGGAATATTTTGAATATTTTAGAAAAAAAGAGAAATTACCCCCATTTCTTGAAAAAAAACTTGAAGGAAAATTAATTACGAATCTAAAAAAGACATATTACTACGATATAGAAGATTTCAAAAATTATTACCTCTGGGGACACCTTGATGAAGTGATACAACTTCCTGATGGGTTATATATACCACTTGATCATAAAACAAGGGCAAGTTTGCCACAAAGAGAAGTGCATGATGCATATAAATTTCAACTTGGTATTTATTCTCTTCTATTGAAAAAAGAAAACAATGGCAAAGAAGTTGATTTTGGATACCTTATTTATTACTACCCTGAAAAAAATTTGATTGATTATAATGCCATAGAGATTAAAAATATTATTAATTTTAGTTTTGAAGTAAAAGAAGTAAAGATTGAAATAAAAGAGATAAAAGAAACTATAAATAAAGCAATAGAATCTCTCGAAATAGGTGAAATTCCTGAAAGCGGTAAAGATTGTGAATACTGTAAATGGATTGATAAAACAAAGGTATATTACAGGGAGAAAGAAAAAAAATCTATTTCTGATGAAAATCTTGTTAAACTTGAAGAAAAAATAGAAATTGAGGAAGGAATAGAATTTAAGGATGGAAAACTATTTTAAAGTAAGTATCTACTTTTTTATTGACCTGTAAAAACAGTAAACAAAAAGGATAAAAATTGTGCTCCAGGAAATAACAAGCATAAACCAGCCACTAAGTTTCAAGTTTTTCTCCTTTTTTGCTCCAGGAAATTTTAACAAGAAAACACAGTATTATGAAAAGAATTAAAAGAACCAACCTTATCATTATTACATAAGGTAGATTTTCTTTTGGAACATTCTTTAAAAGTAAAGTTGGAATAGCATACTGAATTGTCCATGAAAGTAAAATGGATATTAAAAATAAAGGAGTTATATATTTTATTATAAATTTGTAAATTTTTGGCAAATTTATATCAGAACCAGAGTGCATCTCTTCCCATGCATTTTCCATTCCAAAAATCCAGGCAAAAAGTATTGTCTCACAAGTTGCAAATAAAACAAGAGCAAATGTTCCTCCCCAGAAATCAAGTTCATCAACTACTCCTTTTGATAAAAAGAAAATAGAAAGGTTTGATAATAAAAAAGTTGCAATACCAAAAATTAAAACACTTTTATTCCTTGATAAATTAAATTCATCTTCAAGAAATGCTATTGCTGGTTGTTCAAGAGAAATTGAAGAAGTTAGTCCTGCAAGAAAAAGCAAGAAAAACCATAAAATTTCAAATATTTTACCAAAAGGAATTGATTTTAAGATTAAAGGCATTGTAACAAAACCAAGGTCAAAAGCACCCTGATTTGCAACCTCTCTTATTCCAATAGGTCCGAAAAAAACATAGGCAGCAGGAATAACTATACTTCCACCAAGAATAACTTCAGCAAACTCATTGGCACTTGCACTTGTTAATCCAGAAAGCAAAACATCATCATCTTTACTCAAATAACTTGCATATGTAAGAATAACTCCAATTCCAACGCTCAATGTAAAGAAAATTTGACCTGCTGCTGAAAGCCATACCTTTGCATCCTTTAAAGAAGAAAAGTCAGGATTCCAAAGAAAACCAAGTCCATTTAAAGGACTCCATAGTTTATTTTCTATATTTTCCAATGTTAAAACTCTTATAACCAAAATTAAAGCAAAAAGAAATAAAGACGGCATTGCTATTTTACAAACCCTTTCTATACCTTTTTTAACTCCAAAATAAACTATTAAAAGATTAAGAGAAAATGTAATGAAAAAAAAGAAATATGCAGGTAAAATTGAAGAAAAGTACTGGTTTTTGATAATTCCTTGATATGCCCTTAAAAAAGAAACCATTTCATCCTTTTTTGATATAAGAGAAAAATCACTTCTTAATGGGAAAAAAGTATAGGCAAGAAGCCATGATTCAATATATGTGTAATAAATAAAAATAACTATCGGTCCAAAAATTCCAATAACTCCAAAGTATTTTATAAACCTATTTTTCCTCCAGAGTGTATGAAATATCCCTGGAGCAGTTCCATGTCCAAATCCACCACCAAATCTTCCAATAGTCCATTCAATCCACATCAAAGGAATACCAAGTAAAAATAATGAAATAAAATAAGGAATTATAAAAGCACCTCCACCATTTTTTACTGCCTGAACAGGAAATCTTAAGAAATTTCCAAGACCAATAGCACTTCCAGCAACAGCAAGAATAACCCCTAACTTACTTCCCCATCTTTCCCTTTTCATTTTACGGAGCCCCGTCCTCCGAGAGATTTTTTAAAAATTCAACAGATTTTTTATAACCTGCCTCTTTATCTTTCCCTTCATATTCAATACACCATACACCTTTATAATTTTTTTCTTTTAAGATTTTTATTGCCTCAACTACAGGAATTTCTCCTTCTCCAAGAACCATTCCTCTATAATTTTCTCTTGTTCCTATCCCATCTTTTATATGTGTATGAAGTGTGTAAGGAGCAATAAGTTTATAAATTTCTTTTAAATTTTCAACAGGATATCCATACCATCTATAATTCATTGTATCAAGATTTGCACCAAGATATTTTGAATTTATTTTTTCAAAAATCTCAAGTTGTAATTCATAGTCATTTGTTATTATTCCATGATTATCAAGAGCAAGATAAACATTTTCTTTTTCTGCATATTCAACAACTCTTTTAACTCCTTCTAAAATTAATTCTTTATATTTTGAACTATCAAGTCCTTCTTTTGGCCATCCTCCATCTATCCTTATCTGATTACAACCAATATCCTTTACCTTTTTGCATAATTCAGATACCATTTTTACCTGATTTAATAATTCTTCTTTTGTTTTCTGGACAAAATCATTTCCTGCAGAAACCTGGGAAATTTTTACATTATACTTTTTTATCAATTGGCTTGCTTGGGGTAGATACTTATTATAAATTTCAGCATATTCTACACCTACTTCATTACACCATTCTAAAAAACTTTTTAAATCTTGAAAAGAAAAATTATAAAAAATAACTCCAATTTTATCCATATTTCCCCTCCTTTTATTTACCTATACAGAAGTTTGAAAAAATTTCATCAAGTATTTTCTCACTGAATTTATTACCTATAAGTTCATCAATCTCATTTAAACAATTTTTTAAATTTTCAGCAACAATTTCAACCATTTCTTCGTTCAAAACTTGTTTAAGATAATATTTTACCATATTTATTTTATTTTCCTGTCTCAAATTTAAATATATTTCATCTCCTTTTATTTCTCCAAAACCCTCATTTATAATCTCCCATATTTTATTCTCAATATCTTGGATTCCTATTCCATTTTTTATTGATGCTTTGACAATTCTATTCTCTGGAAATTTCTCATAAATCTTTTCAATCTCAGCTTTCTGTGGCAGGTCTATCTTATTTATTATTATTAAATATGGCTTTTCTTTTATATTTTCCATCAATTTAAAATCATAATCATTCAACTTTGTGCTTCCATCAATCATTAATAGATTTATTTCTGCTTTTTTCATCCATTCAAGTGATTTTTCAATCCCTATCCTTTCTATCTTATTTTTTGCTTCCCTAATTCCAGCAGTATCTATGATATTAACTGGTATTCCTTTTATATTTATAACTTCTACAATCGCATCCCTTGTAGTTCCAGGAATTTCTGTTACTATTGCTCTATCTTCTTTTAAAAAAGCATTCAATAAACTTGATTTACCCACATTTGCTTTTCCGATTATAGCAACATTCACTCCATTTTTAATTAATTTCCCTTTATTACTTTTTGATAAAAAATTTTCTATTTCTTCAATTATGCTTTCAATCTCCTTTCTGTAATCAAGAGATAATTCTGATATATCTTCTTCATCCGGAAAATTTATCTTTGCCTCTAATAAAACAAGAAGATTGAAAATTCTGTCTCTTATTTTTGAAATAAACTCACTTAATTGACCTTTTAGTTTCTTAATTCCAATTTCAAGTCCTTCTTCAGTTTTACTGTAAATAATATCAAGAATACTTTCTGCCTGTATTAAATCAATTCTACCATTTAAAAATGCCCTTTTTGTAAATTCTCCAGGATAAGCAAGTCGTGCCCCCTTTTTAATACATAAATTTAAAACTTCTTTTAATGGAATAAGCCCTCCATGACATCCAATTTCAGCCATATCTTCTCTTGTATAACTTTTTGGGCTTTTCATAATAACAACTATAACCTCATCAATTACCTTTCCATTATCAACAATATGTCCATAATGAACTGTATGGGATTGTATGTTTTCAATTTTAAATTTTTTCTTTTTAAATGGGTTTTTCCCTGGAACAAAAATTTCTTCTATTATTCTATAAGTTTCATCTCCACTTAACCTAACAATCCCTATTCCACTTACACCAAGTGGACTTGAAATTGCACAGATTGTATCCTTTTCCATATTTTATATTTTACCTCATTTTCATTAACTTAATTAAAGATTATCAAGCAAAAAAATAGCTCTTAAAAGTTGAAAAGGAAGGAAAGGGAAAATAAGGTAGGAATCAATTGAAAAATCAATAATAAAATTCTCAATTGTATCGTTCATTTCTGGAATAAGAATCAAAATCTTACAATTTTTGAATTTTTCCTTTATTTTTTTTATAATTTTTTTTATTTCAAGGTTACACTCATTTATTTCAATTACTGCTATATCCACATTTTCCAGTTTCTCTATTTTTTCAAATATTTTTTCATCTTTAAAGGTAAAACCTGTTGTTTTATAATTATAATTCTCAACAATAAAAAGGTATTTATCAAGTAATTGTTTTTCCTCCATTAAAAATAAAACATTTTTCATTTTGAGAATATTTTATAAAAACAGAAACTTTTAGTCAATAAAAATTGATATAACCATTAGTTTGTTCAAATTTCACTTTTCTAACCATATAATTAAAAAATGGATAAATTTTACAAAGAAATAGGGGAGAGGATAAAAAAGATAAGGAAATCAAAGAAAGTTACACAGGAAGAACTTGCGTGGAGAATTGGTCTTTCCACCAATTTTATTGGACTTATTGAAAGGGGTAAAAAAAGGCCGAGTTTAGAAACACTAAGAAAAATATCAAATACACTTGAAGTCCCTATTTCATATTTTTTTGAAAAGGTTAATTATAAATTGCCAGAAGAGGATATAATGACAAAAAAGATAACCGGAATATTAAAAGAGGCAACAGAAGAAGAAAAAAAGGGGATATATAAATTTTTGAAATCAGTTGTTAGAAGAAAAAGGTAATGCCTCTACTGGTTGTAAAAATTTTCTTGTTGTTTTAAAATCAAAATATGGGTGAAATAAAAGAGATTCATCCTGTCAAAATTTTTTGTGGTTTAATTTATAAAGATGAAGAGATTTTTGAGAAAGTTAAGATAAAACTTAAGGAAAAATGGGGTGAGATTGATATTGAGGTAGGACCATTTAAATTTGATTTTACTGATTATTACAGAGAAGAAATGGGAATTGATTTAAAGAGAAGGTTTATATCATTTGAAAATCTTTATTTACCAGAGGATGTATATGAATGGAAAATCTTTACAAATGGAATAGAAAAGAGATTTTCTGAAAATAAAAAAAGGAGAATAAATATTGACCCTGGATATATTGATAGTTCAAAGGTAATTCTTTTATCAACAAAGGATTATTATCACAGAATATATATAGGGAAAGGAATTTTTGCTGAATTGACACTTTATTATTCAAAAGGTAAATATAACATTCTGCAATGGACATATCCTGACTATAGAACAGAAAATTATATTTCTTTTTTTATAAAGATAAGGGAAAAATATAAAAAGAAGATGAAAGAATTTTTAAAAAAATGAAGAAAATGTGGGTAAGGTTATTGATTGACTTTTTTATAATTTTATTTTTTTTAAGTTTAATTATTGGAATTAGAAGTATTATGCCTCCAAGAATGGAAAATTTTATAACACCAAAGGATTTAGGTCTTTCATATGAAAATATAATAATTCAGACAAAGGATGGGAAAAAACTGAAAGGATGGTTAATTTATTCAAAAAATAGTAAAGGAATAGTTATTTGTCTTCATGGATATCCTGCAAATAAATCGGATATTTTACCTGTTGTTGAATTTTTATATCCAGATTTTTCTCTTTTACTTTTTGATTTTAGAGCTCATGGAGAAAGTGAAGGAAAGGTTTGTTATTTTGGACTTAAAGAATATCTTGATGTTGAAAGTGCAATTAATTTTATAAAAAATGATAAAAGGACGAAGGATTTACCCATAGGTATATGGGGATATTCTTTTGGGGGTGCTGTAGGTATAATTTCTTCTTCAAAATACAATGAAATAAAGGCATTAGTTTCTGACTCTGCTTTTGCAAATTTCCCGGATATGGTTAAAAATTATTATAAAAAACTGGGTCCATTAAAATATATTTTTTCTTCATTTTCTATTTTCCTTGGCAGATATGTTTTCAGATGTGATTTCAAACTGAATAGTCCAGAAAATTTTATAAAAAATGTTAAATGTCCAGTTTTGATAATTCATTCAAGAAATGATGAATTTGTCCCTTTTTCACATGCTGAAAAATTATATGGACTTGCAAATTTCCCAAAGGAAATTTATGTTGTTGAAGGGACACATACAGGACTTGAAAGAGCATATACAGATGAGTATAGAAAAAGGGTAAAAAGATTTTTTGAAGCCCATTTAATTTCACTCAAAGAAAAATAAAATTAATGATGGAAAAAATAATATATGTAATATCTTTTTTACTTTCATCAGCAAATTATCTTGTTAATCTATCAGTCCCTTTATATTTGATTTTAAGATTTTCTGCATCTCCTTTGATTATTGGAATTGCTGGTTTTTTGGGAAATTTTGCCTATACAATTTTCACTTATATTTTTTACAGAAAAAAATGGAGAATTCATTTTCCATGGTTTGTAATTTCTTCAATATTAATATGTTTTGCCTATCTTTTTCTCCCTTTTGTTAAATCATGCCTTTTTTTCTTTCTGATTCTTTTTTTGAATGGGATTTTTTATAGTAGATTCTGGCCATCAATTCAATATTTTTTCAGCAACAGCACAAAAAACATTGATAAATATAATCTTTCCTGGTCAATTGGTGCAATTTTTGGAATTTTTATTTCAGGATATCTTTTCAAAATAAAAGAATCCCTCCCATTTTTAACAGGAAGTTTTTTTGCTTTTTTTGCTTTTTTTCTTGGTAGAATTAATTTTAGAAAATTTTTAAATCTTTATAACCAACTTCCTGAAAAGTTTTTTATTGAAAATAAAATAGATAAAGAAACAAAAAAAATCATGTTTTTGAATTTTGTTAATTTTTTTGGGATTGGTGGCATAATTTTCCTTTTCCCGAAACTTGCAAAAACAATAAATTATTCTTCTCCTTTAATCAGCAATATTTTAACCTCCTTGCTTGTTTTAAGAACTTTTATGTTTTATTTATTTAGCAGAATAAAAGTCAAAATTGATGAAAACATAATATTTATTCCCTACTTTTTAATTTCTATTTCACTTTCTTTAACAGGTATTTTTAAATCCCCTTTTTTGCATGCCGTCTTTATTTCTATGCTTGGAGTAAGTTCTGCTCTTTCATATAGAATCGCTCTTTTAACTGTAATTAAAAAGGGATATTCAACAGAATTAAATGAGTCAATTATAGGCGTAGGACTTTTTACAGGACCTATTGTTATTGGAATTTTAAGTCAGATTTTCGGTATATTTAATGGGTTTGTTTTTTCAGGAATTTTGATTCTGTTTATTTTTTTATTTCAGGAATTTCTATTAAAATAAAAGTATGCTTATAATAAAGATTTTTTCAGTTTTTTTAATAATTATTTTAGGTATTTTTGCGAGAAAAAAGAAAATTATTTCTTCAATTACAATAAAAGAAATGTCGGTTATCACAACGAAAATTTTTTATCCATCTCTCATTTTTTCTTCCTTTATTAAAAATTTTAATTTATCAGACCTTACAAAAAATTATTTATTGCCAGCAGGAACTATTCTGATTATGAGTTGTGGTTATATTTATGGAATTATATTTTCAAAATTTTTAATTTTTAAGGATGAAAAAGAGAAAAATGTTTTTAGATTCCAGTGTACAATTAACAATTATTCTTTTCTTCCTTTGCCCATTATTTTATTTCTTTACGGTGAAAAATATGTTCCATCCCTTTTACTTTCTACTTTTGGTTCTGAAATTTCTGTATGGACAATAGGTGTTTTAGCACTTACAGGAAATAGGTTAAAAAGAGATAGTTTAAAAAATCTTTTAAGTGTTCCTATGATTTGTATAATCTTTTCTATTATTATAATTTTTTTAAAAGATAAAATTTTTATTGAAAATAAGATACTCATTGAAGCAGGAAAATCAATTCTAAATGTTTTAAATTTAATGGGAAATGCCACAATACCTGTTGCCCTATTTATTGCCGGAGGTAAAATGGAAGAAGTCAATTTAAAAAAAATCTTTTCCTTTAACTCACTTGTTCTTTCATTCATAAGATTGGTTATTATCCCTTTTTCTTCAATTTTTCTATTTTATATTTTCCCTTTTCAACCAGAGATAAGGAAAATTCTTACTGTTGTTGCAATTATGCCAACAGCAATAGCAAGCATTGTGTTAAGTGAGGCATTTGAGAGTGATAGTAATTTTGCTGCAGAGACAGTCCTTTTAACTCATCTATTTTCTCTCTTTACAATCCCTGCCTTTTTATATTACTTTGGTAAATTTTAAATTAAGAAGTGTATGTTTTTTCTAAATGGGAAATAAATGAATTGCTGCTTTTTATCTTTTTCCACCATTTTTCATTTTCTTTATACCATTTTATAGTTAACTTAATCCCATTCTCAAAATCTGTTTCCAATTTCCATCCAAGTTCTTTTATCTTTTCACATTTTATACTGTATCTCCTATCATGTCCTGGTCTATCCTTTACAAATTCTATCAAACTTTCACTTTTTCCAAGTATTTTTAAAATCTTCTTTGCAATTTCTATATTTGGGATACTGAATTCTGAAGAAATATTATAAATTTCTCCTTCTTTTCCTTTATGTAAAACTATATCAATTGCCATACAATTATCAATTACATAAATCCATTCCCTTTTATATAGTCCATCTCCATAAATTGGAAGTTTTTTATCTTCAATTGCATTTGTTATCATTAATGGGATGAATTTTTCAGGATATTGATTCGGTCCATAATTGTTGCAACTTCTTATTATATTGATAGGTAATTTATATGTTTTAAAATATGAAATAGTTATTAAATCTGCACTTGCCTTACTTGAAGAATATGGGTTTGATGGATTTAATGGTGAATTTTCATCAAAACTTCCATCTTCAATACTTCCATAAACCTCATCTGTACTTATTTGTATAAACCTCATGCCTTTTTTCTTACAGATTTCAAGTAAATTAAATGTTCCGAAAATATCTGTTTTTAAAAATTCATATGGCTCATAAATTGCTCTATCAACATGACTTTCAGCAGCAAAATTTATAACAACATCATATCCATTGATAAAATCTTTTAGGTCTTTATCACATATATCCTTTTTTAAAAATTCATAATTTTTATTCCTTTCAACTTCCTTTAAATTCTCAAGGTTTCCTGCATAGGTAAGTTTATCAATATTTAAAATTTTGTAATCAGGATATTTATTAAGAATGTATTTTATAAAATTTGAACCAATAAATCCTGCTCCACCTGTAATCACTATCTTCATTTGTAGGTTTTACTAAACCCCCATTATTTATCTTCTCTTTTTATATTATACCACATTCTTAAGTTTTTTTCTTAAAGGGGTTTAAACCCCTTTAAAATCCCCAAAAG
>JBMFMQ010000034.1:0-15672 GCA_049970595.1 Candidatus Ratteibacteria bacterium
GTTATGGCATTTGTTTTAAGTTATAATACAAATAAGTTAGTTAGGACAGAGGATGAGAGGGCAAAGAGTTTAATAAGTGAGACACAGAAGATGATAGAAAAAATGGATATAGCCCATAGGGAGATGCTTGCAAAGATGGATGAGAGGACAGAGAAAATGGATGACACATTAAGGAAGATAGACGATACATTGAGGAAGATGGACGATACATTGAGGAAAATGGACGATACATTGAGGTTTTTAGGGACATTAATAAAAGCAGAAGGAGAAGAAGCAAAAGAATTAATAAACAAAGTACTTGAGAAGATGCCAGGATGAGCAAAAGTTTAGTAAATACATACAAATTAAAATTATGAGAAAAATTTTGATTTTTTTATCATTATTTGGTTTTCTTATAGGGGGTGAAAGTATGGAAGAAATTAAATTCCCTTTTCCTGATTTTAAAGGGAAAATGAGTGTTGAAGAGGCATTAAAAAGTAGAAGGTCTGTAAGAAGTTATAGACAACTCCCTTTAACTTTAAAAGAATTATCACAGATTTTATGGGCAACTGATGGTAAAACAGCAGAGTGGGGTGGAAGAACTGCTCCTTCTGCTGGTGCTACATATCCACTGGAGATTTATGTAGTTGTTGGAAATGTTGAAGGATTAAAACCAGGACTTTATCATTATGAAATTGATTCACATTCATTAACTATGGTAAAAGAAGGGGATTTAAGGGTAGAACTTTCAAAAGCAGCATTAAATCAGTTATCAATAAGGATAGCACCTATTACAATTATAATTTCAGGTATTTTTGAAAGAACAACAAAAAGATATGGAAAAAGAGGAGAAAGGTATGTTTATATGGAAGTCGGGCATTGTGGACAGAATATACATTTGCAGGCAGAATCACTTGGATTTGGAACTGTTATGATAGGTGCATTTGAGGATGATAAAGTAAAAAATGTTCTTGGAATAAAGGAAAATGTTTTTTATTTATGTCCGGTTGGTAAAAAATGAATAAAAATCAGGAAATAGCGGATATTTTTGATAAGATTGCAGAGGCATTAGAATTTAAAGGAGATGATACTTTTCGCATTGGTGCATATAGAAAAGCAGCAAGAATATTAAGGGAGTATCCTGAAGATATAGAGGAGGTATGGAAAAAGGGAGAAATTCAGAAAATCCCAGGTATTGGCAAGGGGATGGCAGAGAAAATTGATGAATATTTGAAAACAGGAAGGATGAAAAAATATGAAGAAGCAGTAAAGGATATACCTGATGGACTTTTGCAACTTCTTGAAATTCCAAATCTTGGACCCAAAACTTTAAATCTTGCATATAAAAAACTTGGAGTGAAGAATTTAGAAGACCTTGAGAAAGTTATAGAAAATGGACAACTTGCAAAGTTATTTGGGATGGGAGAAAAAAAGGTTGAAAATATTAAAAAAGGGATTGAACTTTTTAAACAGGGAAGAGAGAGAATACCTATTGGAATTGCATTACCCCTTGTTGAAGAAATAATAAATGATTTGAAAAAATATGTATATAAAATTGAGCCAGCAGGTTCATTAAGAAGAATGAGAGAAACAATAGGAGACATTGATATACTTGCTACAGGCAAAAATAATATTGAAATAATTGAAAAATTTACAAATTTACCAGTTGTTAAAGAAGTTTTAGCAAAAGGAGATACAAAAGCATCAATTATAGAAAAAATCCATAATTTGCAGATTGATTTAAGAGTTGTTCCTTTTGATTGTTTTGGAGCAGCACTTCAATATTTTACTGGCTCAAAAGCACATAATATTAAATTAAGGCAAATGGCAAAGGATAAAGGGTTAAAAATAAGTGAATATGGCGTGTTTAAAGGAGATGATAAAATTGCTGGTGAAACAGAAGAAGATGTTTATGAATCACTTGGGCTAATTTGGATACCTCCTGAATTAAGGGAAGATAGAGGTGAAATTGAAGCAGCGATAGATAAAAAATTACCTGTTCTTGTTGAAGAAAAAGATATAAAAGGAGATTTACATGTTCATTCAAAATATTCAGATGGAGTTGAAACAATAGAAGAAATTGCAATCGCAGCAAAAAATATGGGATACCAGTATATTGGAATATGCGACCATTCAAAAACATCAAAAATTGCAGGAGGCCTTGATGAAGATACTTTGAAAAGAAGAAATGAAGAGATTGATAGAATAAATGAAAAAATAAAAGGAATAAAAGTTTTAAAAGGGATGGAAGTTGATATTCTTGCAGATGGTTCTCTTGATTATCCTGATAAAATTCTTGAAGAACTTGATTTTGTTATTGCTGCAATTCATCAGGGATTTAAAAAAAATGTTACTCAAAGAATAAAAAAAGCAATAGAAAACCCGTTTGTTGATATAATTGCCCATCCAACAGGGCGTCTATTAAGTGGAAGGGAAGGATATGAAGTTGATATTGATGAAATTATTGAATATGCTTCTGAATTTAATGTTGCCCTTGAAATAAACTGTTATCCTGATAGACTTGATTTAAATGATGTGAATATTCTAAAAGGAAAAACAAAAAATCTTATTTTTTCTCTTGGAACTGATTCACATAATGTTGGTATGCTTAAGTATATAAGATTTGGTATTGGAATGGCAAGAAGGGGCTGGCTTACAAAAAATGAAATTTTAAATACATATAGTTGGAAAGATATGCCTTTGAGAAGGAAAAAGAAATGAATGAATCTTTCAAAAATTATCGTTATTGGTGGTCCAACCGCATCTGGCAAAACTGAAATATCTTTTAGGATTTCTAAAATTTTAAATGGAGAGATTATATCCTGTGATACAAGACAGTTTTATAAGGAAATAAATATAGGAACTGATAAGCCATCTGAAGAAATGATGAAAGAAATACCCCATTATTTTGTCAATTTTCTCTCTCTGAAAGAAGAATTTGATGTTTATAAATATTCAAAACTTGTTATGGATAAATTAGAAGATATATTGTCAAGAAATAAAATACCTTTAATTGTTGGTGGAAGTGGTTTTTACATAAGAATTTTACTAGAAGGTCTTTTTTCAATTCCAGATGAATTGAAAAATAAGCAGAAAGAGATAAGAGAGAAACTTGAAAAAGAAAAAACTGAAATCCTCTATAATAGATTAAAGGAAATTGACCCGGAAATTTCAAAAAAAATACATCCAAATGATAGATACAGAATAAAAAGAGCAATTGAAATTTATGAACTCACAGGTAAAAATATGACTTACTGGCAGAATCAAAAAACTGAATTCACATTGAAAGATAAAGGCGATGTTTATTATTTTATCCTTATGAGGGATAGAAATTTGATTTATGAAAGAATAAAGAGAAGGGTTGAAAAAATGTTTGAAAATGGATGGATAGAAGAGGTAAAAGATTTAAAAGAAAAAGGGCTTGAAAAATATTTGAGATTGAAGGCACCTATTGGATATAATGAGATACTTGATTATCTTGATAATAAAATTGATTTTGAAGAATTGAAAAAGTTAATTATAAAAAAAACAAAAGATTATGCAAGAAAACAGATTATATGGTTCAGGAAGGAAAAAGGTATATTTATAAATTTTTCAAATGACCAAGAAGCAATAAATAGAATTCTGGAAGTTTTGAAAAATGGTTGATTATGGTGCAGGTTATTTTTCTGGTTTGAAACTTGGATTTATACTTATAGTTCTTGGTGTTGAATTTTATTTTTTTGTTTTTGAAAAGTTTATTGAAAAAGATATAACTCTGCCTGAAATTTTAATTTTTTCTATATTGTTTATTTTCAGTATCGTTTTTGTTGTCTGGAAGTTAAGTTTGATATCAATTTTTATTCCATTTTTTGGTTTTATCATTATAAATTTAATTCAGCAGAGAAAGGAACAATTGATAACAAAAAAATCTGAAGAAAAAAGATTAAACCAACTTGAAAAAATAATAAGTCAACAGCCAAATAATATCAATGCTTATGTGGAACTTGGTGATTATTATTTTAAAAATGAAGATTATTCTAAGGCACTTGAATTTTATAGAAAGGCATATGAAATTAAGGATTTCCCTTGGATAAAAAATAAAATAGAAATATCTGAAAGAGAAGACAAGATTAAAAAAGGGATTATATGGATTTGTAAAAATTGTGGAGAGACAAATACAGGAAAAGATGAAAAATGCAAAAATTGTGGAGAGGAAAAGGATATCTTAAAATCTGTTGTGAAGGACTTAAAAGAAACAAAAAAATATTTTATACTTCTTTTAATTTCTCCCTTTTTAGTTTTGATTTTATTATTAATAATCATCTATATGCCTTTATATCTATCAATTTTTGTATTTCTTTTGCTTTTGTATTTTCTTTTTAGATTTTTTCTCACATCAGAATAATTTTATTGAAAATGGTAAATACTAACTCAATCACACTGGCGCTTTTTGCCCAGAACAGATAAGAATACCTTGAACTCCCCTCAAGAATGAGGGGGTTTGGGGGAGTTGATACCTTTTGGGGATTTTAAAGGGGTTTAAACCCCTTTAAGAAACAAACTTAAAAATGTGGTATAATATAAAAAAGAGAAGATAACTAATGGGGTTTAGAAATACTTACAGTTTATTATAATGATAGGAGGTAAAAATGGATAAAGAAAAAATTCTTGAAATGACAATATCTCAAATAGAAAAAGAGTTTGGTAAGGGTTCCATTATGAAACTTGGAGAAAAAAGGTTGATGGAAATTGATGTTATACCAACAGGGGCTGTTTCTCTTGATATTGCTCTTGGAGTTGGAGGAATACCAAGGGGTAGAATAACAGAAATTTTTGGTCAGGAATCAAGTGGAAAAACAACCCTTGGTCTTGAAATACTTGCACAGGCACAGAAACAAGGTGGTGTAGTTGCTTTTATTGATGCTGAACATGCACTTGACCCAAATTATGCAAAGGCACTTGGAGTTAAACTTGAAGATATGCTTGTAAGTCAGCCAGATACAGGAGAACAGGCACTTGAAATAGCAGAAGCACTTATAAGAAGTAATGCAATTGATGTTGTTGTTATTGATTCAGTCGCAGCACTTGTTCCAAGAGCAGAACTTGAAGGAGAAATGGGAGATAGTGTTATGGGACTTCAGGCACGACTTATGTCTCAGGCATTAAGAAAACTTACAGGTTATATAAGTAAAACAAAAACAGCAGCAATCTTTATAAATCAGGTAAGGGAAAAGATAGGAGTATTTTTTGGTAATCCAGAAACAACTCCAGGTGGCCGTGCTCTAAAATTTTATGCATCTGTTCGTCTTGAAGTTAGAAGGATTGATAGTATAAAAAGGCAAGATGAGATAGTTGGAAATAGAATAAAAGTTAAGGTGGTTAAAAATAAAGTTGCTCCTCCATTTAAAGAGACAGAACTTGAAATTTATTATGGAGAAGGAATATGTAAAGAATCATCTCTAATAGAGGCAGCATTAAGTTATGGAATTCTTGAAAAAAAAGGTAGTTATTATTCTTATGAAGGGAAAAATCTTGCCCAAGGGATAGAAAATTTAATAGATATTTTAAAAGGGAATACCTCTCTTTACCAAGAAATTGATAAAAAGGTCAGAGAAAAGGCAGGTTTAATAAGAAAAGATAAAAAAGAAGAAAATAGTTCTCTTATCCCTGATAAAATTGAAGAATCAGAAACTAAAAAAGGGGGGAAGAAATGAAAGAAATAAAAGTTGCTTTAATTGGTTATAAATTTATGGGAAAAGCACATTCTTTTGCATATAAAAATGTTTCTTTATTTTTTGACCTTCAAGTAAAACCTGTTATGAAGGTCATATGTGGAAGAACAGAAAAAGCAGTTAGTCAGGCAAGGGAAAAGTTTGGATGGGAAGAATATGAGACCGACTGGAGAAAAGTTGTTGAAAGAAATGATATTGATTTGATTGATATAGCAACACCTCCAAATGCTCATAAGGATATAGCAATCCAAGCAGCAAAAAATGGTAAAATTATATTCTGTGAAAAACCACTTGCTTCAACATTAAAAGATGCATATCAAATGCTTGAAGCAGTTGAAAAATATAATGTTAAGCATGCTATTTGTTTCAATTATAGGAAACTTCCTGCAATAGGACTTGCTAAAAAACTTATTGAAGAAGGGAAAATTGGAAAAATATATCATATGAGAGCTGTTTATTTACAGGACTGGATAGTTGACCCTGATTTTCCACTTGTATGGAGATTAAAGAAAGAAGTTGCAGGAAGTGGTGCTCATGGTGATTTAAATGCTCATTTGATTGATATGGCAAGGTATCTTGTTGGTGAATTTGATGAGGTTATTGGGATAAGTGAAACATTTATAAAAGAAAGACCGATTTTAAAAGAGAAAGAAGAACTTGAAACTGGACTTGGTGAATTTAAGGAAAAAGCAAAAGAAAAAGGAATTGTTGATGTTGATGATGCGACTATTTTTCTTGCAAGATTTAAAAATGGTGCAATTGGTTCTTTTGAAGCAACAAGGTTTGCTTCTGGAAGGAAAAATGGTCAGAGGTTTGAGATAAATGGGAGTAAAGGCAGTATTGTTTTTAATCTTGAACGACTTAATGAACTTGAATATTATAGCAGAGAAGATGAAAAAACAGGAACTCAAGGTTTCAGAACAATTATAGCAACAGATTCTTCCCATCCATATGCTTCTAACTGGTGGCCAGCGGGTCATATAATTGGTTATGGAGAAAGTTTTGTTAACATGGTTTCTGATATATTTAATTCAATTTCAAAAGGAGAAAATCCAAGTCCAAACTTTTATGATGGAGTTAAATGTCAGGAAGTTCTTGAAGCAGTTGAGCAATCAATAAAAGAAAGAAAATGGGTTAAGGTAAAATAAACCTTTTTAATTTGAAAATCATCTATATATATAAAAGGAGAAAAAAATGAGAAAAAATGTTATTTTGGGTTTTGTTTTAGGTCTGGTTTTTTCAGGGATTGTTTTTACAGGATATAGTGCAGTCTTAAAAAAGCATGATAGTGGGAAATATTATTCAGGAGTTATAACACCAACATCTCTTGATGAACCAATTGCTTTACAGAGTGCATTTGTTCAGGTTGCAAAAACAGTTAGACCATCAGTTGTCCAGATTACAACAGAAAAGATAGTTACATACAGATACTGGGACCCATTTGGAGATTTAGAAGAATTTTTCCAATCCCCTTTTGATGAATTATTTCCTTTTCCAAAAAGAAAACGAGAGCCAAAAACTTTTAAAAAGAGACAGGAAGGACTTGGTTCTGGATTTATTGTTGATGAGGATGGATATATTCTTACAAACAATCATGTAATTGAAGGAGTTGATAAAATACTTGTTAAACTTCTTGGTGATGAAAGAAAATATGAGGCAAAAGTTATAGGGACAGACCCGAAAACAGACCTTGCTTTAATAAAGATAAATGTAGGAAGGCCTTTACCTGCTGTTAAACTTGGTGATTCTGATAAGATTGAGGTTGGTGAATGGGTAATTGCTATTGGTAATCCTTTTGGTCTTGAAGAAACAGTTACAGTTGGAGTTGTCAGTGCAAAAGGAAGAAGTGGATTTGGAATAACACAATATGAAGATTTTATTCAGACAGATGCAGCAATTAACCCTGGAAATTCAGGTGGTCCACTTGTAAATATAAAAGGTGAAGTTATAGGGATAAATACATTTATAATTGCTGCTTATGCTCCTCAATATGCTGGTGTTGGTTTTGCGATACCAATAAATCTTGCAAAAAGAGTTTTTACACAATTAAAGGAAAAGGGAAAGGTTACAAGAGGTTATCTTGGGGTTTATTTACAGCCGCTTGATGAAGAACTTGCAAAATCATTTGAATTACC
The DNA here is from genome assembly GCA_049970595.1 of Candidatus Ratteibacteria bacterium. Classification (GTDB taxonomy): domain Bacteria; phylum Ratteibacteria; class UBA8468; order B48-G9; family JAFGKM01; genus JAMWDI01. The sequence goes on from JBMFMQ010000034.1 coordinate 7,829, forward strand.
AGAAATTAAAGGTGCACTTGTCGCTCAGGTTATAGAAGGGGGGCCAGCAGAAAAAGCAGGGATAAAGGAAGGGGATGTAATTATTGAGTATGATGGAAGTGAAGTTAAAGATGTTAAGGATTTACAGATGAAAGTCGCAAATACACCTGTTGGTAAAAGAGTTCCTTTAGTTGTATGGAGGGATAAAAAGAAAGTTACAATATATGTTGTGGTTGGAGAAATGCCTGCAGAAGAGTTGGTAGCAGAAACAGAAGAAAGATTGTGGAGGGGTATAAAAGTTTCTTCATTAACAGAGGATATAAAATCACAGTTTGGAATTGATGATAATGAAGGAGTTGTTGTTATTCATGTTGAAACTGGTTCACCTGCTGATGAGAGTGGGTTGAAAGTTGGAAGTGTGATTAAAATGATAGGAAATTATAAAATAACAAATATTTCTGATTACAGGAAAGCAACAAGGAATATCGGTAAAAATGTAAGTGTGAGAGTCCTTGTAAAATATGGTGGAGTAAGCAGGTTTATAGTTCTTAAGGGTGAAAAATAATTTTTTTAAGAAGATTTTAAAATTATTGAGCAAGAAGGACTATTCAGAAAAAGAAATTATAGAAAAATTCCCTTCGCTTTCTCCTTCAATTTTAAATAGATTAAAAAAATTAAAATTGATTGACGATTATAAACTTGCAAATGAAATTATAGAAAAATTGAAGGATAAAGGCAAGGGATATTATTATATTCTGGCTTGCCTTGAAAGAAGAAAAATAAAAAAGGAAATTATTGAAAATTTTAAGAGATTTTATGATTTTGATGAAGAATTTGAAAGATGTAAAAAAATAATTGAGAAGTTGAAGGAGAAAAAAACTTATGGGTCAATACTGCTTTATCTGAAAAATAGGGGTTTTTCAGAAAATACAATAGAGAAAATTGAAGAATATCTCTCTGAAATTTCTTAAGTCAAACTTGGAAATTACCTTCTAAAAATGATAAAATAAAAATATGGAAAGTAGGATAATAAGGGAAACATATTTGAAATTTTTTGAAAAAAAAGGACATAAGATTGTTAAAAGTAGTAGTTTAATTCCCTTTGATGACCCAACTTTACTTTTTACAAATGCAGGGATGGTTCAATTTAAAAAATTCTGGGCAACAGATATCCCACTTCCATATACAAGAGCAACTTCATGTCAGAAATGTTTAAGGGCTGGTGGAAAAGATAGTGACCTTGAAAAAATTGGTGAAAGTGGAAAACATCATACATTTTTTGAGATGCTGGGTAATTTTTCATTCGGTGATTATTTTAAAAAGGAAGCAATTGAATGGGCTTTTGAATTTGTTATTGAATTTTTGAAGATAAAAGAAGAAAATTTATGGGTATCTTATTTTAAAGATGATATTGAAACAAAAAACTACTGGAGAAAATTTTTACCAGAAGAAAAAATAATACCTCTTGGAGAGAAAGATAATTTCTGGGGTCCTGCAGGTGAAACTGGTGCCTGTGGTCCTTGTACAGAGATTTATTTTGATTTCGGTAAAGAAAAAGGTTGTGGGAAAGAAGATTGTAAACCAGGATGTGATTGTGAGAGATTTCTTGAGTTCTGGAACCTTGTATTTCCTCAATATGATAAACAGAAAGATGGAACCTTTCTTCCTTTAAAAAGAAAAGGTGTTGATACAGGAATGGGTCTTGAAAGAATTACAAGGATTTTACAAAAAGTTGAAACAAATTACGAAACAGACCTTTTTTTGCCAATTTTAAAAAAGATAGAGGAAATAAGTGGTCATTCATACAAAGAAAACAAAAGGAATTTTAGAATTATTTCAGACCATATAAGGGGAATTGTTTTTGCAATAAGTGATGGAGTTTTGCCTTCAAATGAGCAAAGGGGTTATGTTTTAAGAAGAATAATAAGGAGAGCTGTTTTAAGTGGACTTGACCTTAATTTAAAAGAACCATTTCTGTTTAAAATTTCTGATGTTGTAATAAATAGTATGGGAGATATTTATCCTGAACTTTTTGAAAATAAAGAAATAGTTAAAAGAGTTATTTATGAAGAGGAAGAAAGATTTTATTATTTGATTTCATCTGCAAGAAAAATATTTTTTGATTTTGTAAAAAAAGAGGAAAATGAAGAAATAAGTGGCCAGACATTATTTAAACTTTATGATACTTATGGAATACCAAAGGACTTAATTGAAGAACTTGCATTTCAATATAATAGAAAAATAAATTGGAAAAGTTTTGAAGATTATATGGAAAAACAGAAAGAACAATCAAGGAAAAAATCAAGGATAGGAATGAAAAAGGAAGAAATTTTAATTTCTGAAAAAATTGAGGAAACTAAATTTACTGGATATGAAAGGACTTCAGATAAAGGTTATCTTACAGGAATTTATAAGGGAGAAAATAGATTATATTATCTTATTTTTGATAGAACACCATTTTATCCTGAAAAAGGTGGTCAGATTGGAGATAGAGGGGAAATTTTTAATGATAATTTTAAATTTGAGGTTATAGATACACAGATTGACGAAAATGGACTGATTTACCATATTGGAAAAGTTCAAAAAGGAGAGATTGAGAAATTAAAAATTAAAGATGAATTTAACTTAAAGGTTGACCAAGATTTCAGAAAAAAAGTGTCAATAAACCATACAGCTACTCATCTTCTTCACTATGCATTAAGAGAAATAATAGGAAAAGATGTAAGACAGGCAGGGTCTTATGTTGGAGATGATAAGTTAAGATTTGATTTTATCTGTTTTTCAGATTTAAATGATGAAATAATTGAAAAAGTTGAAAATCTTGTATGTGAGAAAATTTTTGAAAAAGCAGAAGTTAAAGTTGAAGAAATGAGTTTGAATGAAGCAGTTGAAAAGGGTGCAATTGCTTTATTTACAGAAAAATATGGAGAAAAAGTAAGAGTTGTTTCAACTGGTGAATTCCATAAAGAAGTTTGTGGTGGAACTCATTTAAAAAATACAGGAGATATTTTTTTATTTCATATTGCATCATTTTCAACAATAGGGAAGAATTTAAAAAGGATAGAAGCGATAACATATAAGAAATGCCTTGAATATTTTGTTGATATTTCATCGCAAGTTAAAAAAATTTCAAATCTGTTAAAAGTGGAAGAAAGAAAGATTGTTAATAAAATTGAAAAGATGGTTGAAGATATGAAAGAAAAGGAAAGGATGATTGAAAAATATGTGTACATGAATGTTGAAAGGATAGCAAGTGAAATATTAAAAAATCCAAAAAGATTATACATAAATGAAAAAGAAATAAACCTGTTTTATTCAGAAGTTGATATTGAAGAAAAGGAAAATGTGGCAAGAATTTCTGATATAATTGCTGTGAAAGAAAAAAAATCTGTTGTCTTTTTGATTTCTCGTATAAATGGGAAGAGGTTTTTTGTCTTAAAGATTGGTGAAGAACTTAAAGACAAAATTTCTGCGATCAAAATAATAAAAAATTTATCTAAATATATAAAAGGTGGAGGTAATGAAAGGTTTGCAAGTGGAATTATTGAAGAAAAATTTGATACTTCTATTATTTTAAAAGAAGTTATTGAGAGTATAAAAGAATATGAGTAAGACAACAAAAAAATCGGTTCTTGATGAAGAAAAAGAAATAATAAAAAGGATAAGAGAAGGAGACAAAAAATTAGAGGCACAGTTTATTAAGAAGAATCAGGGGCTTGTTTTTCATATTGCAAAAAAATATGCTTTTACTCCAGAAATCTTACATGATTTAATTTCAGAAGGAAATATGGGATTGTTAAAGGCGATTGAAAAATTTGATTTCAGAAGGAAAGTAAAGTTTGGAACATATGCTTATTTCTGGATAAAGAGATTTATTTTAAGAGCAATAATGAGGGAATTTGAAATTTTAAAAATTCCTGAAAAATATCATGAATTTAAGGAAAAAATAGAAGAGATTGAGAATTTTTATAATTTAAAATATGGTAGAGACCCTAAGGATGAAGAACTTGCGAGGGAATTGAAAATACCTGTAAATGTTGTGAAGAAATTTAAAAAATATGCAAATGAGATTAAAGTTATTTCTTCTGATTTTTATAATGGGGACAAAGACATAGACCTTTTTGATATAATAAATACAGAACATAAAAAAACTGAATTTTCCTGGGAAATTTTAAGAAACAAGGATATTCTTAATAAGATTTTTGAGAAAATAAAGGAGAAAGAAAAAAGGGCAAATGTGGATACATGGTTGAAGGTTATAAAAATGCATTTTGGTCTTGAAAATGGTATTTCTTATAGTTATAAAGAAATAGCGAAAAAAATTGGAGTTACAAGGCAGAGAGTTCATCAAATAAAAAAAATAGGACTTAAAAGGTTAAAAGAAGAATGGGAAAAAATGAAAGAGGAGTTTAAAAATGAAGAATTTGAAAGATTTAATCCGGGCAATACCTGATTTTCCCAAAAAAGGTATTATATTTAGAGATATTACACCAGTTCTTCAAGATGGAAAAGCATTTAGGGAAGTTATAGATATTTTTAAAAGCCAAACACCAGAAGGAATAAAAAAGGTTGTTGCAATTGAATCAAGGGGTTTTATATTTGGTGCAGCACTTTCTTATTTACTCGGAATTGGATTTGTTCCAATCAGAAAATCAGGAAAATTACCATGGAAGAAAATAAAGATGGAATATGACCTTGAATATGGAACAGATACAATTGAAATACACCAGGATGGTATAAAAAATGGAGAAAGAGTTGTTCTTGTTGATGATTTACTTGCAACAGGTGGAACTGCTCTTGCTTCCTGTAAACTTATAGAAAAATGTGGTGGTATTGTTGGAAAAATTTTATTTCTTGTTGAACTTACAGACCTTAATGGAAGAGGGAAACTTAAAGATTATGATGTCTTTTCATTGGTCAAATTTTAATTTCTTCAATTGAATAGAGAAAAATTTGACAAAAATTAAAAATCTCCTAAAATTAAAGAAAAGGAGGTGGAAATGAAGTTGATAAAATTTGTTCTTTTTGGATTTTTAATTACTGGATTTTTTGGTTGTCAATGTCCTAAAGTTGTAAAGAAGAAATTTTTAGAGGAAAAAGAAGAAAAGAAAGAAGAAGTTAGTGTAAAACCAGAGGAAAAAGTTTTTGTAAAGACAGAAGAAAAGCCAGCAATCAAAGAAGAGGTAAAAGAGGAGGCGAAAGCAACAAAAGAAGAGGTTCAAAAGGCAATTAAGGGAGAGGAAATACCATTACCTGAGATACCAAAAGGGAAAAAATTTGTAAGACCTGAGGAAATTAACCAAGAACTTGCACAAATTTTTAAAAACATATATTTTGATTTTGATAAATATGATATAAGACCTGATGCTGCAGAAAATCTCAAGAAAATAGGTGAATATATGCTGAAAAATTCTGATATTAAAATTCTTATTGAAGGACATTGTGATGAAAGGGGAACAAGGGAATATAATCTTGTCCTTGGAGAGCAGAGAGCATTAAGTGCAAGGAGATTTCTGATAACTATGGGAGTTTCTCCAAAAAGGATGTATACAGTAAGTTATGGTGAAGATATGCCACAAGAACCTGGACATAATGAAGAGGCATGGGCAAAAAATAGAAGATGTGAGTTTAAAATAGAAGTTCCAAAATGAAAAAATTTTTGATATTTTCTTTAATAATTTTTGTTCTTTTTTTTGCTGGGTGTGCAGATATTGCGACAAAGGATGATATAGATACTTTAAAGGAAAAAATTAATAATGTTGAAGATGATTTTTATGTAATGGTAAAGCAGACAAATGAAAAATTTCAGAGTATAGAAAATGATTATAAAAATAAAATAGAAACAATCAATTCACAAATTAAGGAAATATCTGATAAACTGATAGTTTTGAATAACGAGATAGATTCTTTAAAAGAAGAGATTAGACAAGTAAAGGGCAAAATTGATGAATTTAAATTTGAGATGGATGAGAAGGTTAAAAAAATACAGGATGATTATACAGAGAAAAATCTTGAAACAAAGAGAGATATTGAGGGATTAAAAAAAGTATATAATGATATAATTTCAACTACATCAAATTTAAATCAAAACCTTTCAAGTATGCAAAAAGATATAATTGTTTTAAGGGATAATCAGGTAAAAATTATGGATGGGATTAAAAATTTACCTCAAAGGATTGAACAAATAGAGGAAAGATTAAATAAAAATGAGAAAGAGATTCAAAATATCACTCAGACAATACTTGAAGAATTAACAAGGCATGAAAGTGAGATATACTATTTAAAACAAGTTAAAACAATATTAAAAACAGAAAAAGGCAATTATTACATTGTTCAAAAAGGAGATTATTTAACAGAAATTGCTAAAAAATTTAATACTTCTGTTGGTGAAATAAAAAAACTGAATAATTTGAAATCAGATAAAATTTATCCTGGGCAAAAACTACTTCTTCCCTAAAACTGAGGTCCGTCCTCCGAAATTAGAAAATGTGTATTTGAAGATGTAATTAAAATATTATAAAAACTCCCAATCTTTAAATTTTTTCTTTTAATATATACAATCCCATCTATTTCTGGTGCATCATATTCAGTCCTTCCAGTAAAAAAATCCTTTTCCTCTCTTTCAATTATTACCTTTAACCTTTTACCTACATATTTTTTCAGATTTTTTCTTGATATCTCTTCCTGTTTTTTAATTATAAATTCCAACCTTTCTTCTTTTTCTCTTTCATTTACCTGTTCAGGAAGAAAATATGCTTTTGTTCCTTTTTCTCTGCTATACTTAAAAAAACCAATTCTATCAATTCTACATTCTTCAATAAACTTAACAAGTTCATTAAATTCTTTTTCTGTTTCTCCTGGAAATCCAATTATAAAATTTGTCCTTATTGCTACATCCGGAATTTTTTTTCTAATTTTTTCAATCAATTTTTTGTAGTCAATAATCGGTCTATTCATATTTTTAAGTATTTTTTCAGAAACATGCTGTAATGGTATATCAAAGTATTTACATATTTTTTTACTTTCACCAATTTTTTCAATCAATTCATCATTAATATGGCCTGGATGGATATACATCAATCTTATCCATTCAAAATCAAATTTTTCAAGTTCATTTAATAGTTTTATTATATTGCTTCCATCTTTTAAATCAATTCCATAATTTGTTGTATCCTGTGCTATAAGTATAATTTCTCTAAATCCCATCCTTTCAATATTTTTTGCTTCTTTTAAAATATTTGCCATTTTTCTGCTTCTTAAAGGACCCCTTAATTTTGGAATCAAACAATAATTACAATTATTTATGCAACCATCTGATATTTTAATATAAGCATAAGGGAATGTTGTTATAAATCTCGGTAGTTCATTTCTTTCAAAACAGCCATCTTTTATTTTTACAATTCCCTTCTTATTCTCTTTTATGACCTTTAAAACCTCAATTGGATTTCCAACACCAACTATTCCTTTAACATTTTTATATTTTTTTAACAATTTTTCTTTTTCTCTCTGAACAAGGCATCCCCATATTATAATTTCTTTATTTTCCTTTAAAACCATTTTTATATTTTCCTCTGATTCTTTCACCGCATCTTTTATAAAACCACATGTATTTATAATAACTAAATCTGCATGATGAATTGAATCTGTAATAATAAAACCTTCCTCGCCTGCTATAGCAATAAGTTGTTCAGTATCATAGAGATTTTTTGGACATCCAAGAGATATAAAGGCGATTCTCATTTTTGGTAAATATTTTATGTAAGTATTTACTACAGCCCATTAGTTCTCTTCCCTTTTTATATTATAGCACATTCTTATGTTTGTTTCTTAAAGGGGTTTAAACCCCTTTAAAATCCCCAAAAGGT
>JBMFMQ010000035.1:0-15236 GCA_049970595.1 Candidatus Ratteibacteria bacterium
TATCAACACCCCCAAACCCCCTCAATCTTGAGGGGAGTTCAAGGTATTTTTATCTATTCTGGGCAAAAAGCGCCAGAAAAAGCACTTGGGTTGTTTTAAACCCCAGTGCTTTATATGTTGTTGAGTTAGTATTTACTACAAAATTTTTTTTAGTTTTTCTATAAAATTTTTCAAAGGGTATAATATAATTGGATGAAACTTGAAGACTTAAAGAGAATTAAAAATGTATTAATTTTTATAGAGAATGAGAAAATAAAGGGAGAGATATTGGAAATTGATAAATGGGGAAAAATGATAATTTCGGTTCCACCTGGTACAAAAACAATTCCTGTAGAACTGGGTAAAAGGGGAGAGATTTTTTTTGAAGAAGGGGGCAAAACTTTTTTTATCTCCGGGAAAATCTATTCACAGGGTATTGAAAGAATGTTCTTTTTACCTGAGACAGATATTCTTACAGAGAAAAGAAAGGATGAAAGATATGAAGTTCCATTAATACCAGCAAAGTTAAAAGTTAAAATAGGGCTATTTCACAAAGAAGAAATTTCTGCAAATATTGCTGATATTTCCCTTTCTGGAGCAAAGATTGAAACAGGTGTTCCTTTAAAAGAAAATTTAATTTATGATTTTGAAACAATTTTCCATATAAAACATAAGGAATATCCTTTCATTGCAAAGGTTAAACTAAAACATGTGAAAAAATTGAGAAATGTTTTTTTAAATGGAATAAATTTTGTTGATGTTGATTATTTAAGTTTTGAAAACCTAAAAAAATATTTAAAATACTTAAAACATGAACTTGGAAAAGATACACTGAACTATTAATCCTCTTTTCTTGTTGTATAAAGAACCTCTGAAATCGTTGTTATTCCTGAAAGAACTTTTTTTATTCCATCTTCTCTTAATGTTTCCATTCCTGATTTTCTTGCAATTTCTTTTATTTCAGAAATATCAGGGTTTTTTATAATAACCCTTCTTAACTCTTCATTTATAACCATAAGTTCAAAAATACCTGTCCTTCCACCATAACCAGTCCCATTACATAAATGGCATCCCTTGCCTCTATAAAATTTTATATCTTCTTTTTCACAAAGTTCTGGGTCAAGCATTTTAATTTCCTCAACATAAGGTTTGTATTCTTCTTTACATGAATTACATATGCTTCTAACTAATCTTTGATTTAATACACCTGTTAAAGAAGAAGAAATTAAATATGGTTCAACTCCCATATCAAGTAATCTTATAATTGCTCCTGGTGCTGTATTTGTATGTAATGTTGACAAAACAAGATGTCCTGTCTGTGCTGCTCTAAAAGCAATTTCTGCTGTTTCAATATCTCTTATTTCTCCAACCATTATAACATCGGGGTCCTGTCTCAATATTGACCTTAATGCAACTGAAAAAGTTAGCCCTGATTTTGGATTTATCTGTGTTTGATTAACATTTTTAAGATGATATTCAACAGGGTCTTCAATGGTTATAATTTTTCTGTGGATACTATCAAGTTCATTTAAAGAAGAATATAATGTTGTTGTTTTCCCACTTCCTGTTGGACCTGTAACCAAAATCATACCATATGGTTCATCAAGAAGAATTCTCCATCTGTGTAAAACATCAGGGAAAAAACCAAGTTGTTCAAGACCTGAAATTATATTTCTTTTATCAAGAACTCTTAAAGCAACATTTTCTCCAAATATAGTAGGAAAAGTAGAAACCCTTAAATCAACATCCCTCCCATATAATTTCATTTTAAAATAACCATCCTGTGGAATTCTCTTTTCTGCAATATCAAGGTTTGAAATAACTTTTATATGAGAAACTATCGGACCATACAATTCAAGAGGTGGAGGAGGAAATTCATAAAGAAGTCCATTTATTCTATATCTCAATCTCAATCCTTCCTCTTCTATTTCAAGATGAATATCTGTTGCTTTCAATTCTATTCCTTTCAAAATCAATTCCTCAACAACACTCACAGCAGATGCTTCTGAAACTTCTTTTACTCTTATTGGTTTAAATACTTTTTCAGACATTTCCCTTTTTTCTATTGGAGAAATCACATCAATCCCTCCCTGAGATATTACTGTTTCTATTATCTCTTTCACTTCATATTCTTTTGCCAACCTTGTTTCAATTTCCATCCCTGATATTTTTTTTATTTCATTTATTACATCTTCATCTACTGGGTCAACCATTCCACAAACAAGTTTATTATTTCCTTTAAATATTGGAACAACTCTATATTTTCTACAGGTAAATTCAGGTAATAGTTTTAAAATTCCCTTATCTATATTCATCTGACTTAATTGAACAGGTATACATTTAAGTTCTTTTAAAGCAAAATTATACCATCTTTCAGCAGAAATAAGACCAAATTTTATGAGTAAATATCCAAAAGGAGAACCTGTTTTTTCTTTTTCTTTCAAAACTATTTCAATCTGGTCATCCCTTATATTTTCTTTTTCTTTCAAAATTTTAATAATTTCTTCCCTTTTCATTTTAATATTTCTTCAAGTTCATCTTTTGTCATCATTCCTATCTTTTTATTTTTTATAAATCCATTCTCATCTATTATAAAACTTGTTGGAACTGCATTAATACCACCATATAAACTCTCAATTTTTTTATCACTTATACAAACAGGATAACTTATTGAATATCTTTTAACAATTTCTTCTACATCTTTTTTATTGCTACTGACTGCTATACCTATAATTTCAACCTTTTCTTTATTTTTATTATAAAAATTTACAAAATCAGGTATTTCTGCCCTACATGGAGGACACCATGTTGCCCAGAAATTTAAAATTACTTTTTTACCTTTATAATCTGAGAGTTTTATTATTTTACCATCAATTGAATTTAAAACAAAATCAGGTGCTTTTTTTACTCCTTCTCCTGATAAAACAAAACTCAAACCTAATAAAAAAATAAAAATTAAATTTTTCATTTTCTTCTCCTCGTTAAATTTTACTTTTTAATATTTCAAGTTTTTCATCTATTGAAACAATATGCCTTATTATACATCCCTTATTTTTCTCATCCCACCATGCACAGTTTTCTTCTATACATATATCAAAATCCTCTACTTGCTCAGGAACACCAAATGCTGCTTCTCCAAGAGGTCTTTTCTGAGTCCTTAACCTCAATGGACATTTCATAATCATCACCCCCCTTTATCATTTAAATTTTTCAATTACATTCATAAATTCATTTTTTATTTTTTCAAGGTCTTCACGTGTTTTGCCTTCGATTCTCACAACAAGAACTGGTTGAGTATTTGATGCTCTCAAAAGTGCCCAGCCATTCGGATAATAAACTTTAACACCATCTATATCATTTATTTTATATTTTCCTGAATAAAAATTTTTAACCTTCTCAACTATTTCAAATTTTCTTTCATCTCCAACTTCTATTCTTATTTCAGGTGTTGAAAAATATTTCTTAACACCTTCAAAAAGTTCTGAAAGTTTTTTTGTTTCTCTATCAAGAATTCTCAACAATCTCAATGAAGCATATATAGCATCATCAAATCCAAAATACTCATCAGCAAAATATAAATGTCCTGATAGTTCTCCTGCGATAGGTGCATTTTCTAAATGTAATTTATTTTCAATTAAAGAATGTCCTGTTTTCCAAATAATTGGTATCCCACCAAGTTTCTCAATTTCTTCTTCAAGTGCTTTTGAACATTTAACATCAAATATAATCTTTGCACCTTTATTTTTTGAAAGAATCTCTCTTGAATAAAGAATTAATAACTGGTCTCCCCATAAAATATTCCCTTTATCATCAACCACTCCCAATCTATCTCCATCCCCATCAAAACCAAGTCCACAATCAAGATTAAATTTTTTAACTATTTCTATTAAGTCATTTAAATTTTCTGGAACAACAGGGTCTGGAAGATGATTTGGAAAATTACCATCACTTTCTAAATATATGCCAAAAAATTGAATGCCAAGTTTTTTAAATAATTTTTCTATTAAAGGACCAACTGTTCCATTTCCAGTATCAATACCAACTTGAAGTTTCTTTTTGAATCTAAATCTTTCTTCCATAAATTTTATGTATTCATCCTCTACATTTTTTTTCTCAATCCTTCCATTTCCATCTTCAAACTCATTCTTTTCAATTATATCTGCTATTTTCTGTATCTGGTTTCCATATAAACTTTTATTTTCTACAACCATTTTAAATCCATTAAATTGGGGAGGGTTATGACTTGCAGTAACCATTATTCCTGAATCATATCTATAAAAGCAAACTGAAAAATATAATAAAGAAGTTGGCACAATCCCTATATCAATCACATCACATCCTGTTTCCAAAATTCCTTTTATAACTTTTTCTTTTATTTCAGGAGTTGTCAATCTATTATCTCCACCAATACAGACATTTTTTAAATTTTTCCTTTTTAAATAGGTGCCAAATGCTCTTCCAATTAAATAAGGTAACTCTCCTTTCAAATCTTCATAATAAACTGCCCTTATATCATATTCTCTAAAAATTTTCCTGTTAACTTTCATATTAAATATTTTACAGAAAAATAAAAGGTTTGACAACAATTAATTAAAACAGGTAATATTAAAATGGGAGAGATAAAGTGAAAAAAGGATTTGTTTTGACTGAAATTGTTGTAGCAATTGCTATATTTTTAATTCTATCAACTGGTATTTTCTTTTTAATAAAAAATCTAATGGATAGAGCAAAAGTTATGGGTGCAAAGGCACAGATTTCACAACTTGCTCTTTTACTTGAACAGGTTAAAAATGATACTGGAACTTATCCATCATTTCTTTCTGATTTAACCTTAAATTCACCACCACGGCTTCAAGAAAATGGATGGGATGGACCATATACAAATAAAATACCACTTGACCCATGGGGAAATCCTTATTTTTATAAAATACCTCCTACAACTGTTTTTTCTTCTCCAAGATTACCAAGAGTTTATGGAAAGCCAGATACATATTCAGCAAATTTTGATGCGATTGAAGGTAAAGGAAGGATAAGGGTTGAAAATTATGGTGTAACTTCATGTTCAATTTATGTAAATGGAATAGAAGTTGTAAAAGAAAATGAGTTTAGAAATAATCCAAGACCACAGATAATTGAAAAAGAAATAAATTTAAAAGATTTTAACAATACAATTACATGGGCAAGAAGTACACCTGGTGATTTTTTATATTTCAGTATAATTGTTGATAATATGCCAACTGGTGAATATTTTATAATTGGAAGTTATGGGAAGGATGGAAAGGAAGGTGGAAAGGGCTATAATAAAGATATTGTATGGGTTTCAAATAAATATCCAAATTTTCAGGAATAAGAGGTGAAAAATGAGAAAAAATAAAAGAAGAAGATATTTAGTTAATAAACCAGTTCAATTTATTTATAGTGGAATTACAATTTATTTTATTTTGATAGTTATAGTTCTTGTCAGCGGTCTTACATATTATATAACCTTAAACACAATCCTGACACAACTTGAAAGTGAAAGTAAATTTATAAATGCATATGAAACAATAAAAAATATAAATTCTCTTCTTATAAGAAGGATAGGTTTTTTAATTTTATTTTTAATAATTCTCACCTTTTATCTTGAAATAAGATTTTTACATAGAATTGCAGGACCTTTATACAGGATTGAGAAAATATTAAATGAAATTTCTGAAGGTAAAAATGTTGAACCTATAAAATTAAGAAAAAAGGACTTTTATAAATCACTTGCAGAAGCAGTAAATAAAGTAATTGAATATGTAAATACTCTCAAAAAATCCTAAATTTCAACAATCTTTGCATCAGCCCATAATTTTTCAAGTTTATAATAGTCCCTTGTCTCTTTAAGGAAAATATGAACTATAACTTCTCCATAATCAATAAGTATCCATTTTCCATCTTCAATTCCTTCAACAGATATAGGAAGTTCTTTGATATTTTGAAGAATATTATCTGCTATTGTTTTTGTCTGAATTGTAGAACTACCTGATGCAATTATAAAATAGTCAGTTATCCAAGTTAGACCTTTTAAATCAAGAATTATTATATTCTCTCCCTTTTTATCTTCTATTGACTTAACAATCTTTTTTATTTTCTTTTTAAAACCCATATATTTAATAAATTTTACCTTTTTTTAAGTTCATAAGCAATGATTATTGCTTCTGCTACTTCTTTCATGCTTATTCTTCTATCCATACTGTATTTTCTCAACATATTATATGCTTGGTCTTCTGTTAAATTTTCCTCTTTCATCAATATACCCTTTGCTTTTTCTATTTTTTTCCTTGCTTCAAGTTCTTCCTCAAGTATTTTTGTTTTTACTAAAAGTTCAGTATTTTCAATAACTATCGCTGCCTGATTTGCTATTGAAGAAATAATCTCTATCTCTCTTTTTGTAAATTCATGTGGTTCTGTAGTATAAACATTCAAAACACCAATTACTTTATTCTTAACTATCATTGGAACAGAAAGCATTGAAACAAGTCCTTCCTTTTTTGCAATATCTCTATATTTATATTCCTTTTCCTTCCTTACATCTTTAATTATAATCGGCTTTTTTAACTCAAAAACCTTCCCTGCTATTCCCTCTCCTGGTTTTAAAGGTGGTTTTTTTAAATACTCATCACTCATTGCCTGTGTTGCTCTGATTTTTAAAACATTTTCTTTTTCATCATAAAGAAGTATTGAACATATCTTTGATTTAAAAACCTCAGCAGTAACACTAACAATAAGTTTTAAAATATCCTCAAGATACATGTCAGATGTTATTGCCTGACTTACTTTATATATTGCTTCAAGTTCAGAGTTTATATCTTCTTTCTTCATAGGTTTCAAATAAATAATCTTTCAAAACTTTTAATAAAATAGTTTAAATACTTTGAAATCTCGGGAACTTTAAAATTATCAACAAATGGCTGACCATATTTATTCATTTCAGTTCCACATATAACAGGCATATCCATTTTCATACAAACATTCATAAATTCTTCAAGATTTTTCACCTTTAATCTTTTTTCATTTTCATCCTTTATATTCCAGTTTCTTTCAGGTATTATTGTTATTCCTTCAATTCCTTTGCTTTTAAGTAGTTGAATAAGAAATTCAGGGTCTTTTTCTCCTTGGTTTGTTCCATCAAGGTATGTTCCAATAGGAATTCCACCTGCCTTTTTTGTCATTTTTACAACATCATCAAATAAAGGAAAATCACTACTTTCACTTTTGACATAACCAGGGCCTCCAAATTTAATAAGTTTCTGTCTTATTTTCTCATATAAGTCACCTATATTTTTTTCTCTCATTTCAATTACTTTCTCCTTCTCTATTCCAAGAATTTCAGCCCAAAAATTATCTACATTTTTGCCAAAAATTTCATTTGATTTTAAATAATATGAAATTATAATATGTCTCTCGGTTGGATTTTTTGAGGGAGTTAAAGGAAGAACATCTTTTTCATAATCAATTTTTAAATCCTTTAAGTATTCATTAACTTTTTCTATAACCTTTTTATTTCTCTCCTGTGCAATTTTTTTCATATTTTCAAAAAACCTTCTTTCTTCAGTATCTTTTTCTGGAACTTTTTTAAATCCTTTCCCACATAAATAAAATATTCCTGGTTCATTTGGAGAATTTATAACTTTATCTTTCATTTCTTTCAAAAAAACCCTTGATTCAAAACCACCAATTACTTTTATATTCAATAAATTCCCAGCATATAATGTCTCTTCAAGTCCAGAAAGTGTATCAAAATCAACAGTTCCAATATATAATAATCCTTTTTTCCATCCTTCAAAAACAATTCTTGAAGGAGACCAGTTTTTATAATTGAAAGAATGAAATGTATGAATATGTGCATTTAAATAACCAGAAAATTCATTATCTTTCTCAATCTTCCCTTTATTTATCAAATCAAAAATTTTGTGCAAACTATTTTTTCTAATCTCTTCATCAAAATCAGACATTTCATTTAAGATTTTTTCAATTTCCATTTAAAGTTATAATATATCACATTTTTAAAATTTTTTAAATAGTTTAAAAAGTCGCAATAAAGAGGAATATATGGTAAAATATAATAAGAAAGGAGGAATTATGGAAGAAGTTGTTTTATATTTAAATGAAGAGAATTTTGATGAAGTTATTAAAAAGAATGAAAAGGTTGTTGTGGATTTCTGGGCAAGTTGGTGTATGCCATGTAGAATGGTTGCTCCTATATTTGAAAATCTTGCAAAAAAATATAAAGACCAAATTATTTTTGCAAAGGTAAATGTAGATGAAAATCCTGATATTGCAAGCAGATTTAAAATTTTCTCAATACCAAACTTTATTATTTTTAAAAATGGAGAAAAGGTAGGTGAAATTGTAGGAGCAATGCCAGAAAAAACTCTTGAAGAGAAAATTTTAAGTTTTTTGAAGTAATTTTTTTATTCTCTCAACAGTTTTCCTTAAGTCCTTATTTATAAATCTTACATTATAATATTTAAGTAGAATTTTTCTTTCTTCCTTTGAAATAGCCAATCTTTTTTTTATTTCCTCTTGGTTCATATCATTTCTTTTTCTCAACCTTTCTTCCTGTTCTTTTAAGGAAGGAGGTAAAATTCCAACCAGAAATGCGGAAGGATATTTTTTTTTAATTTTCAACCCACCCTGTGTATCAATTACAAGAAGCGTCTTTTTACCATTTTTTATATTTTTTTCTATTTTTTCCTTTGGAGTTCCATAATAATTTCCATAAACAATACTCCATTCAGCAAATTTATCTTCTTTTATCATTTTTTTAAATTCCTCCTCGCTTACAAATATATAATCAATACCGTTTTTCTCACCAGGCCTTGGTTTTCTTGTAGTTATAGTTGTAATTATATCAAAATCTTTTAGTTCTTCTTTAAGTATTTTCTGTATAGTTGTTTTTCCTGTCCCAGAAGGTGCTGAAAGAACAAATATCAATTTCTTCATTTATGGTGTGAATGGCTTTCCTTTTTTTAATGTTTCAATCGCTCTTTTTGCAATTGAGTCAAAAGAAGTTCCTATCAATTTTTCCCATTGTTTTATTGCTAAGTGTATCTGGCCATTTTTTTCATATGCATGTGCCAAAACATCATCAACATATTCAGGATGTGGGAATTTTGTTGCCTTTTCCAAGTATCTAACAGCATTTGGATAGTCCTTCCCTTTATGATAATAAGTCCATCCAAGTTCAAAATAAAGGTCATATCTATCAGGATTGTAAGAAATACCTTTTTTTAAAAAAGAGATTCCATTTTTATACCAATAAAGCATTTCAACAGGAACATTTATTAAGTTATATAATGCTTCATAAATTTTCTTATATTCTTTTTCTTCCTTAATTGCTTCAATTTTCATCATACATTCATCAGTAATTTTATAGTATTTTTCTATTTTTTTATCTGTTTTCTCATAATCTCTTGAAAGTCCATCAATTAAATTTTTTATCTTTTTTGAAACATCTAAAATAATTTCTTTTTTACTATTATCTTTTATCTCTTTAGCAATTTTTTCAATTTCAGTATTCAAATTTTCGCCTCTTGTTCTAACATTTGCAAAAATATTATATGACATATGCCATCCGCCAACACCCCATACAATTATATAATTTGGCTGAAGCCAGGCAATCGCTTCAAACAATGGAAGCATTTTATAATGCTGACCAGAATGCCAGTAATTTTCAATATTTAGCCAAAGTAAATCTGCAGCAAGTCCTTTAAAACCACTTAAAACAAGACTTCCAGCAACCTGGCCTGGCATAAGAAGTATATTACTTTCAAGGTCCTCAAGTTTTTTTGAATAATCAATACTTACCTGAAGAAAACCAATAGGAATAAGTAATAATAATGCTATAAACAATCTCACCCAGTTTCTTTTCATATTTCTTTCTTCTGTATAAAATAACTACCAATTAAGAGGATAACTAAAATATATAAAATCCCATAAATGCCTGTTTTAAAAATATATTTAAAGGAAACTTCAACTCCAACAACAACTTTATCTCTTATATTGAAATTTTCATAATTTGGAACTATGGAATAAAGCATCTGTCCAAGTCCTTTTAAAATAATATTTTCTGTCCTTTCAATAAGTTGTTTTCCATAAGAAGTTAAGTGTCCAACTATATAAAGGAAAAAAGAAAAAATAACATTAAATGCATCTGAAGCAAATGTTGCAACTGTAAGTGTAATTGAACCAATTAGTATTAACTCTATAAAAATTAACAGAAGAGTTTTAAAGACCTGAATATCAGGAGGGCTTTTTTTAAAAATTAATAATCCCATAAAAAATATTGTCATTAAAATAAAATTTAAGAATAAAATCATAACAATTCCTATAAATTTGCCTATAAAGAAATTCTGTCTTGTAATTGGTTTTGAAAATAATGTATAAATTGTTCTTTTCTCAATCTCACCAGATATTGCAGCAAGAGAAATAAAAATTGCTATTAATGCGCCAAAAAATTCTATGCTTGAAAAACTCACATCTTTTATCATTTTCAACTCTTCTTCCGCTGTCAAAAATGAAAATGCCTTTGATGCACCAATTACAATAAGACCTACTACAAGTAAAATATATAATGTCTTTCTTCTCAATGACTCCTTAAAACTATTAACTCCAATAACCCATGCTTTTTTCATTTATTTTCTCCTTTTTTATCAAACTCTTCTATTGTCTTAACAAATAAGTCCTCAAGCCCATCTGCATTATATTTTTTTATAAGTTCTTTAAGCGGTCCAGTTGCAAGGAGATAACCTTTATGAAATATTGCAATTCTATCACAAACTCTTTCAACTTCTGAAAGAAAATGGCTTGAAAGTAAAATTGTCTTCCCCTCTTTTTTCAACTGAAGTAAAAGGTCTCTCGTTTCAATACATCCAATAGGGTCAAGGCCTGTTGTTGGTTCATCAAGTATTAAAATTTTTGGGTCATTTATCAAACTGACTGCAAGTCCTATCCTTTCAAGCATACCTTTTGAATAATGTCTGAGAGCAAGTTTTTTCGCCTCATGAAGTTTAACAAGATAAAGTAATTTTTCTATCCTTTCTTCAATAATTTTATCAGGAATTTCAAATAATCTACCATAAAATTTTAAAAGTTCAGGACCTGTAAGATAATCATAATAATATGGATTTTCTGGCAAAAATCCAACATTTTTCTTCATCTCAATATCAAACTGGTCCTTTCCAAGAATTGATATCTCGCCTTTTGTTGGATAAAGAATCCCAAGCATCAATTTCAGACATGTTGTTTTTCCAGAGCCATTAGGACCAAGAATTCCATATATTTCCCCTTCCTCTACAGAGAAAGAAACATTTTCAAGTCCAATCACAACTTTTTTCCTTCCAAGATAATAATACTTTGTAAGTTCTTTAATCTCAATTACATTCATTTTTTCTCCTTTATATTTTGACTTTTTAATTTTAACACATAAATACAATTTTTCAAAATCAACAATAAATTTTTTCAACAATATAAAAAAGTGCCTTTCCTTTTTCCCCAAATTTCAAAATATTTTTCTGAATTTTTGATTTTATTTTTTTTAGTTCTAATTTTAATTGGTTTATGTCACCTTCTTTATCCTCAATATCATCCCTTATTTGAAATGCAAGACCAAAATCTTTTCCAATATTATCAATAATTTTTTTCTCTTCTTTTTTTATTTTTTTAAAATAAAAAGGAACTTTAAAGCAAATTTCAAATAGTTTTCCTGTTTTCATATAATTAATCCTTTCTTTAATTTTTTTATCTATTTTTTCACCTTTATAAAGTAAATCAAAAACCTGGCCACCTGCCATACCTTTTACTCCTATCGCATCTGCAACATCCTTAATAAGTTTTAAATTTTCTCCTTCTGCTATTAACTTAAAACCATATGTTAAAAGAGCATCTCCAACTAAAATCGCAATACCTTCACCGAATTTTTTATGACAGGTTGGTAATCCCCTTCTGAAATCATCATTATCCATTGAAGGTAAATCATCATGAACAAGAGAAAAATTATGTATAAGTTCTATACCGCAGGCAATAGGCAAAACTTTATTTATCTCTATATCAAAAATTTCGCTTATACATAAAACTAAAATAGGTCTTAATCTCTTACCCCCTGAAAAAACAGCATACCTTATTGCTTGATTTAAAATCTTTGGTTCTTCTTTTTCCGATGGTAAAACTTTATCAAGATATCCCTCTATTTTCTCTTTCCAGAATTTAATTTTTTCTTCAATCATTTATATAAATCTTTTTTACCCTTTTACTTCCAAAACCACATAATATTTCCTGAGGAACTGTCTTACAGATATTTGCCATATCCTCAATTTCAAAATCATCTCCTATTACTTTTATAACATCCCCTACTTTAACATCCTTTCCTGTTATATCTACCAGAGTTTGATCCATACATATATTTCCAATTATTTTAACTTTTTCTTCTTTCCACTTTAAATAGAAATTATTTGATAGGGCTCTTTTTAAACCATCTCCATATCCAATTCCAAGAGTTGCGACTTTTGTTTTCCTTTTTGTAGTAAAAGAAAGTCCATAACTGAGAGAGGTCCCTTTTTCAACTTCTTTTATAAAATTAACCCTTGTAAAGCATGAAATTGCGCATTCAAATTTCAATTTTCTTGAAAGATATTTTTCAGGATAAACACCCAATAATAGAAGACCTATTCTTGTAATATCAAATTCTTTATAACTTTCCGGTAAATTTAAAATTCCTGCTGAATTTGCTATATGTTTTAAAGGTATATTTATTCTCTTTTCAATTTCTTTTAAAATATTTTTAAAAAGTTTTATTTGATATTTTCCATAACTTTTATCCTTCCATTCAGCTGTTGCAAAATGGGAAAAAATTCCTTCTATTTCCAGTTCTTTATATCCCATTACTTCTTCAATAAAAGGTATAACTTCTTTCTCTCTTAATCCAATTCTTCCCATTCCTGTATCAACTTTTATATGAACAATCGCTTTTTTCTGATACTTCCTTGAAATTTTTATTATCTCATTTAAAATTTCTCTGTTGCATAAAGTAATCCTTATATCTTTTAAAATACAATCTTCAACATCTTCTGGATAAATACTTCCCATTATAAGAACTGGTTTTAAAATCCCTGTTTCTTTAAGTTCAATTGCTTCATCAATACAGGCAACCCCATAAAAATCAACAATATCATCTATATGGGGAACAATATTTTTCATCCCCATCCCATAAAAATCACATTTTACACTTGCAAGAATTTTTTTACCTGTATATTTTTTTATCTTTTCTATATTTTTTCTTATCTTTTTTATATCAACTTCAATCCATGTTCTATTTCCCATTTTCAATTTCTTTTAATATTCTTTCAACAACTTCAACAGGTTTTGAACTTTCATAAATAGGTCTTCCAATTACAATATAATCTGCTCCTTTTTTTATTGCTTGTTTTGGTGTGATAATTCTTTTCTGGTCATCTTTTTTTTCTGAAATTCTTATTCCAGGAGTTATAAGCAAAAATGGAGAAGAAAATTTTTTTCTCAAATTTTCAAGTTCTTCACCTGAACAGACAACTCCATCTATTCCAATCTCATATCCTTTCTTAACAAGTTTTTCAACAAGTTGAGCAATACTTAACTTTATCCCAAGAAACTCAATATCATCCTGTGTAAAAGATGTCAAAACACTTACACCTATTGCCTTTGTGTTACTTTTCATCTTCTTTTTTATCTCAACAATATTTTTCATAACCTCTTTCCCTGCCATAAGATGAAATGTAAACATATCAATTTCATTTTCACATATAATTTTGGTAGCATTTTTTGTAGTATTTGGGATATCAAAAAATTTAAAATCAATAAAAATCTTTTTTTTCTCTTTTTTCAATCTTTTTATAATTTCATCTCCACATGTTAAATATGCAACCCATCCAACTTTAAAGAAGTCAATTTTATTTCCAAGTTTTTCAATTAAATCATAAATTTTCCTTTTTTCATCTAAATCAAGAGCCACTATCAGTTTTCCCATTAATTTGCCTTCTTCCAAAAAATTCAAGTATTGCAGCAATTCCAATTATAAGAATAACTTCTATTAAAATCCCTATTCCGCCATAAATATTAAGATTTTTGAGAACTAAAGCATTTATACCTGTTGTGAGTGTTAGAAGATATATAAATAAAATTGCCTGTTTTTGATTCATTCCAAGCGAAAGGAGACGATGAGAAAGATGGTTTTTATCACCTTTAAAAACCGGCTGTTTTCTTTTCAATCTTATAAAAATAACTGAAATTGTATCAAAAAATGGAACTGAAAAAACAATAAGAGGTATAAAAACAGGAAGAAATGTTTTACTTTCATCATATCTGTAATAAGTTAAAATGATTGAAATTATACCAAGGAAATAACCTAAAAAAGCACTTCCACATTCACCCATAAATATTTTAGCAGGAGGAAAATTATGAAGCAAAAAACCAAGAACACTTCCAAGAAAAACAGATAAAATAGTTGCAACAAACAATTGTTTCATTTCAACTGAAAAAATAAAAAGAATTAATCCTGTAATAAATGCAACTCCTGAAGAAAGTCCATCCATATTATCAAGGAGATTAAACGAGTTCATCATCAAAACAATCCAGAAAATTGTAATTAAATATGAGATGAAAATATTTTGAATAAAAAATGTTATCCTTATTCCAGAAAAAAATATGAATGATGCTGTAAAAATCTGGAAAAGAAGTTTTTGTATAGGTTTTAATTGGTAAGCATCATCAATCAAACCAAAAAAAACTATGATTATTCCTCCAATAAGAATAACGAGCAATTTCGGTAATACAGAATAGATACCTTCAATATAATTTTTGATAAATTCAGGGAAAAAACCAAATCTAATAAAAATTATACCAGAAGAAATTACAAGAAAAAAAGAAAAAAATATTCCGAGCCCTCCAAGAAGAGGTGTAGGTTTTTTATGCAATTTTCTCTCAGATGGAATATCTAAAATATTAAATTTTTTTGCAACTTTCCCAAATAAATGAGTAAAAAAATAAGAAATTAAAAAAGACCCGATAAAAAAAACTAAATATAAATATTCCCACATATTTTTTATTATACCATATTTGACTTGACAGTAAGTTTTTACTGAACCCCATTAGTTAATTTCGCTTTCCTTATATTATACCACATTCTTATGTTTGTTTCTTAAAGGGGTTTAAACCCCTTTAAAATCCCCAAAAGGTATCAACTCCGCAAAGTCCCTCAC
>JBMFMQ010000036.1:0-15021 GCA_049970595.1 Candidatus Ratteibacteria bacterium
GATACCTTTTGGGGATTTTAAAGGGGTTTAAACCCCTTTAAGAAACAAACATAAGAATGTGGTATAATATAAAAAAGGGGAAATAACAAATGGGATCCAGTAAATACTTACATATGATTTTGATGATAGATAATTACGATTCTTTTGTTTACAATCTTTTTCAGTATTTTGGAGAACTTGGAGAAAAAGTAATTGTTTACAGGAATGACAGGATAACATTAAAAAAGATTGAAAAATTGAAGTTTGATAGAATTGTAATATCTCCTGGACCAAAAAGACCTCAAGATGCAGGAATATCATGTGAAATAATTGAAAGATTTGCTGGTAAGGTTCCGATTCTTGGTGTTTGTCTTGGACATCAGTGTATAGGATATGTTTTTGGCGGGAAAATAACATATGCTAAAAAACTTATGCATGGGAAAACTTCTTTAATTTACCATAATGGTAAAGATATATTTGAAAATGTTGAAAATCCATTTATTGCTACAAGATATCATTCTCTTGTTATAGAAAAGGAGAGTTTGCCAAATTGTCTTGAAATAAATGCAACCTCAGATGATGGAGAAATAATGGGTGTAAGACATAAAGAGTATAAAATTTTTGGAGTTCAGTTTCATCCAGAATCAATATTGACAACTGAAGGTAAAAAAATCTTAAAAAACTTCTTAAATATTTGAGATTATTTTTTAACCGAGTTTAAGAATTTTTCATATGATATTTTTTCATTTTCTTTGTAAAGAGATGTTCTTTTCAAAAGTTCATCAAAATCAACAAGATGTGCATCAAAATCAGGTCCATCAACACACGCAAATTTTGTTTTCCCACCGACACTTACCCTACAGCAACCACACATACCTGTTCCATCAACCATTATTGGATTTAAACTTGCTATTGTTTTTATATTATATTTTTTTGTTATCTCTGCTACTTTTTTCATCATTGGTATTGGTCCTGCTGTTAAAACAAGGTCAAATTTCTCTCCATTTTCAAGTATTTTTTCAAGAATATGTGTATTAAAACCCTTTTTTCCATAACTTCCATCATCTGTTGAAATGAACAATCTCTCTGATATCTTCCTCATTTCATCTTCAAGTATAATCAAATTTTTATTCCTTGCCCCAATTATAGTTGTTATTCTATTTCCCTTTTCCTTAAATGTTTTTCCCATCCATAAAACAAATGCAGAACCAACTCCACCAACTATAATACAAACATTTCCATAATTTTTTATTTCAGTTGGTTTTCCACAAGGTCCTGCTATATCAGAAATTTCATCTCCTTCCTTTAAAAGACCAAGTTTTGCAGTTGATGTTCCAACTTCCTGAAATATTAAAGTTATTGTCCCTTTTTCTTTATCTATTCCTGCAATTGTAAGGGGTATTCTTTCTCCTTTTTCATCAACCCTTAAAACAACAAACTGTCCTGGAAGTGCTTTTTTTGAAATTAATTCTGCTTCAACTTCAATTCTTTTTATTTTTTCTGCTATTTCTTCTTTCTTTATTATTTTATTCATTTTGGTTTCTCCCATCTTAATAAATCCATTACCTTACTCAATGTTCCTCCTTCTATTATCTCAGCTCTTATCCTATTTTCCCTTTCATATACATCCATTGCTCTATTTGCAACTTCAACAATTCTTTCTTTTGGTATAACAACAACTCCATCCATATCTCCTACTATCCAGTCACCTGGTGAAATTATCTGTCCTTCTATTTTAATTGGAACATTTATCTCACCAAATCCCTTTGGTTCTCCAGCAGATGGAGTTATAATCTTTGCAAAAACAGGAAATTTAAGTTTAATTATTTCTTCAACATCTCTAACACCACCATAAATTATAACCCCTTCAATTTTCTTAATAATAGCACTATTTGTTGCAAGTTCTCCCCAGACAGCAGGACCAACTCCACCAGCATCAATAACTATTACATCTCCCTCTTCTGCTAAATCAATTGCTTCTACTGGTTTTGCCCAGTCCCCTGGATATGTCCTTACAGTTATACATTTACCAGCAATCTTAAATTTTTCTTTCAATATAGGTCTTACTCCTTTAATAACTCCACTTCTATGTAAAGCATCTGAAACATTTGCACTTGATACATTTTTTAAAATTTCTTTCACATTTTCAATATTTACTCTTTTATAAAGTGTTGTTTTGATAGGTATTTTTGTTTCAATTGCTTTTTTTATATCTAAAATTGCTTTTTTAACATCAGGTGCCTTTGTTATAGCACCTCCAATTATTAAAATTTTTGCACCAAAATTTATAGCATCTACTACATTTTCCGAATTAAGTCCACCTGCTATTGCAACAGGAATATTAAGATTTTGGCAAACTTCTTTTAAAAAATCAAAGGAAATTTTACCCTTCATCTGCTGGTCTATTGGTATATGAACTCCAATATAATTTGCACCAAAAGATTCAATCTCTTTTGCTCTTTTTAAATTTGCTGCAGATTCCATTAAGTCAACCATAATTTCTCCTCCATAATTTTTACATACCTCAATAGATTCTTTTATTGTCTCATCTGATGCATTTCCCATAACAACAACTATATTTGCTCCTGCCTTAAATGCCATTTCTGCTTCTATTCTTCCTGCATCCATTATTTTCATATCTGCTATAATTTTTCTATCAGGATATAAATTTTTTAATTTTCTTACAATTTCAATACCACATGATTTAATTAAAGGAGTTCCTGCTTCTATCCATTCAATACCTGCATTGACTGCTTCTTCTACAATTTTTAAAGCCCTGTGTTCATCAACAAAATCAAGCGCAAGTTGAATTACTGGAAACTTATTTTTCATTCTACCTTCCTTGCCATCATAATAAAACCAGTATGAGCCCTCATCAAATCAGAAGGTCTTGCCCTTTTTTCATCAACAATCCATTTTCTTTCAAGCAATTCAAAAACTTCTATATCAATAAAGCCCTCTATCTCTTCAATAAATTTTTTAATCTGTGTTATCTGGGGATTGTAGTTTACCAGAATCCCTCCAGTTTTTAAGTATTTTAAAATTTTTTTTGCTTTCCATGGTTCTGGAAGGTCTAAAAATATTTTATCTGCCCATTTTTCATCAACATCAAGTTTAAAGTTCTCATCATAAACATCCCCTAAAATAAATTTAAGATTTTCAGGAATTTTATCAAAGTAGTTTTCTAAATTTTTTTCAGCAATTTTTCTAAACTCTTCATTTCTTTCAATTGTAATGATTTTTCCGATTTTAACCCTTGATAGAATTCCTATTAAAAGTGCACCTGAACCTGTCCCAACTTCTATAACATTATCTGTTTCCTTCAAATCAGAGTAAAAAATCATAATTGCTATATCTTTTGGATATATTATCTGGGTCTTCCTTTTTATTTTTAAAATAAATTCAGAAATAGTTGGCTTAAAAAAATAAATTTTCTTTTCGTTAACAGATGAAATTTCAACATCTTTTTTCATCTCAGGGATTTCAATGTTTCCAAGATGTGTTGAGAAAACTTTCAAATTACTATCTATAAGCCATTTTTTTCTATCACAATATATAATTATTTTTTTCATAGAAAAGTTCATCCACCATCAATTAAGGAGATTTTTTACATTTCCTTCTTTTTTTCTTAAGAATTACAATATTATAGCCATTTTCTCTTTTGTATTCAACATAATCAACCATTACCTTAATAAAATCAATCCCAAAACCAAAATCAATTTCATCTGGATTAAAAATTAGAGGATTAAAAGGAATTCCATCGTCCATTATTTCAATTTTTATTATATTATCAATATCCTGCCATGAAACTTTTATAACATTTGGTTCATTTTTTTTACAGTTTACAATTATACTGCAAATTTCATCAACTGTAAGCAAAAGTTCCCATGACTTTTTAAAACTGAGATTTGTATGGGTGCATTTTTTCTGAATAAAATTTGAAATCAATGCAACTCCTGCATAATTTGCTTCAACAACAATATAATCAATTTTTTCCATCATTTAAAAATTTTATATAAATTTTCTCAATTTCGTCAACCATTTTTTCAACAGGGAAAAAATTTTTTATCAGTTTCTGTCCTTCTATTCCTATTTTATATGCAATATCAGGATTTTCAATTAAAAAAATTATTTTCTCTTTTAATAATTCAACATTTAAAGGAGGAATAATAAAACCTGTCTTTCCATTTATTACAATTTCTTTAGTCCCATCAATATCAAAAGCAACAACTGCCTTTCCACCTGCAAGTCCCTGAGCAACTGCTTTTGGTAAACCCTCTCTTAAACTTGTGTGAACTAAAATATCTATAATTGCAACATATTCAGGTATTTTTTCTGGTTGGACAAGACCTGCAAATATTACTTTTTCATAAATATTATTTTTTCTTGCATATTTTTCAATTTCCTTTCTTAAAATTCCATCTCCAACAAGTAAAAGTTTTGCTTCTGGAAATTTTTTTGAAATATCTTTAAATGCTTTCAGTAAATAATGATGTCCTTTAAGGTGAAATAATCTACCTATCATTCCAATAACTTTTTCATTTTTCTTTATCCCATATTTTTCTCTAAAATATTCTCTATTTTTTGCACATTCAATATATGGTTCAATTTCAAATCCGCTATAAATCACTGTATAATCTTTCTCTTTACCTATTCCTGCCAAAAGGGACTTTTCTTTCATAATCTCACCAACACATATAAAATGGTCTGTAAAAAGATATGCAATTTTTTCTAAAAATATATATATTGAGTTTAAGAATTTATTCTGGTATGGATGAAATGGTAATCCATGAATTGTATGTATTACTATTGATTTTGGATTTGCAATTTTTGCAGATATTCTTCCAATTATCCCTGCTTTTGCACTATGGGTATGAACAATATCATATTTTTTCTTTTTAAAAATAAAAAAAAGTTTTATAAATGCAATAAAATCAAAGAAAGGATTTATTTCTCTGACAAGTTCTCTAATAATAATCAGGGGGATTTTTTTTTCTCTTACTTTTCCTTCAAGAGACCCTTCAGGTCCTTTTGTTGGTCCGCTTATCAATTCAACTTTATAACCTTTTTTTATCAGACCTTCAACAGTAAAAATTGTATTTTCCTGGGCACCACCAACAACAAGCCTTGTTATTACATGACATATCTTCATTGTTATTATATTATATCACAATGGATGCATTTCCCTTTAAAAAAACTTTGAATTCTGATGAGCAAGATGTAAAGGATATGGTAAAGGATATTTTTCTTTCATACATTTAATAACTGCACTTAAAGAATCCTTTAAATCAATTAAATTACCAGGGGAGATAAAAATAACTCTTCCCTTATAATTTCTTAAAGCATGCCCGATTATTTCACCTTCTCTATCTTTTACAAATGTTGAAGAAAGTGGGAAAAAAGGTGGTTCTGAGTAAATTCCATAAAGCAAACTCTTTGCACAGCCAATTGTTGGTTTTTTAATTAAAACTCCAATATGAGAGGCAAACCCAAATCTTTTCGGATGGGCTATCCCATGACCATCAAGAATAAAACAATCAACTTCTTTTTGAATTCTTTCTATAAGTTTTATTGTATTTTCTCCTTCTCTGAAAGCAAGAAATCCAGGTATATAAGGGAATCTTGTTATTCCTTCTAATTTAATAATATCAATAACTTCAAGTTCAGGGAAACTGCATATACAAGCGCAAGTCAAAATTTTATCTTCCTTATAACTACTATCAATACCACATATAATCTTTATTTCTTTTGAGAGAGGTTTTATGACAACTTTATTTTTTAACTCATTTTGAATTTTCTCAGCCTTTTCTTTATCAATATCCCAAATATGAAGATGATTAACTTTCATTATTTTGCATATTCTATTTCTCTCTTTTCCCTTATAACTGTAACCTTAACCTGTCCTATATATTCCATCTCTTCTTCTATTCTCTTTGCTATCTCTTTTGCAAGAATCTTTGCCTCATCATCACTTATTTCTTCTGGTTTAACTATAACCCTTACTTCCCTTCCAGCAGAAATAGCATATGCAGAATCAACACCTTTAAATGATGAGGCAATCTTTTCAAGTTCTTCTATCCTTCTTAAGTATTTTTCAAGTGTATCCCTTCTTGCTCCTGTTCTTGTGGCTGAAAGTGCATCAGATATCTGTGTTATTACTGTATATGGTGAGTTTATATCAATGTCCTTATGATGATTTAAAGCAGCATTAACAACTTCCTCTGTTTCTCCATACTTTCTTAAAATTTCTGCCCCTATTTCAGGATGTGCACCTTCAACTTCCTGGTCCATTGCCTTACCTATATCATGAAATAAAGCAGCCCTTTTTGCAATTTTAATATCATATCCAATTTCAGCAGCAATAATTCCAGCCATAAATGCGCATTCTTTACTGTGAATCAAAAGATTCTGACCAAAACTTGTCCTGTATTTCAGTTTACCAAGAAGTTTTATAAGTTCAGGATGAACATTTTCAATTCCAATTTCAAAAATCATTCTATTTCCATCTTCAATCATCTGTTTTTCAAGTTCCTCTTTCGTTTTTTCAACAATTTCCTCTATCCTTGCTGGATGGATTCTTCCATCTTGTATCAATTTCTCAAGTGCAATTTTTGCAAGTTCTCTTCTATAAAGATTAAAACATGAAATCGTAACTGCTTCAGGTGTATCGTCAACAATAAGGTCAACTCCTGTAAGTGCTTCAAAAACTTTAATATTCCTCCCCTCCCTTCCTATTATTCTTCCCTTAATTTCATCAGATGGTAAACTTACAACCGAAACTACACTTTCTGTTGCTTCTTCAGGGGCTAATCTCTGCATAGTTGTAAGTAAAATTTCTCTTGCCTTTCTTTCTGCATTTTCCTTTGCCTCATTTTCAATTTTATGTTGTAATTTTATTGCTTCCTTTCTTGCTTCTTCTTCCATTAATTTCAAAAGTTGGTTTTTTGCCTCTTCCCTTGTAAGACCTGATATTTTTTCAAGTTTTCTCTTCTCTTCTTCTATCAAACGGTTATATTCCAATTCTATATTTTTGAGTTCTTCTTCTTTTCTATTTAATTCCCTTTCTTTTTTTGATAACTCTTCTTCTTTAATCTGTAATAATTCTGCTTTCCTTTCAATTGTTAATTCTTTCTGCTGTATTCTTCTTTCCTGAAACAAAAGTTCCTTTCTTTTATTTTTTGTCTCTTTTTCAAAATCTGCCCTTAATCTATATAAAAGTTCCTTTGCTTCAATATCTAATTCTCTTTTCTTTTTCAATGCCTGTTCTTCTGCTTCCTGGATTATCTCTTTTGCTCTTTTTTCTGCTGATTTAATCGTCCTTTCACCAACAAATTTCCTCCAGAAGTATCCAAAAAGTATTGATATTGCACCCCAAAGAATAAACCAGGGAAAAACCAATTTAAAAGTATTTATTGTGTTAAGCATATTTACCTCCTTTACTTTATATAAAGTAAAGGAGTTATCCAGCACGCCAGACAGGTAGGAAAATCAAAAAATATAAAGTGGTTTTAAAGTTTTTTATGTTAATATTTATTTCCATTTTTAATCCCTTTTATATCCTTACCAGTCTGACAGATTTTATTGCTGGAAACTCCCTTATTTTATTTAATACCTCCTCATCAACTTCATGGTCAAGATTTAAAACTGTTATTGCTGGACCACCTTTTTGTTTCCTTCCAAGAGTCATTGAAGCAATATTTATCCCCTTTTGCCCAAGAATAGTTCCAATATATCCTATAATTCCAGGTTTATCTTCATTATAACATACAAGTAAATTGCCTTCAGGAACCGCTTCTACTGAAAAACCATTTATTTTAACAATCCTTCCTTCATTTCTTACCAAAGTTCCTGAGATAGAAACTGTATCCGAATTTTTCACCTCAACCGTTACTAAATTTGTAAATTCTCCTCCATCTCTTTCCCTTTTTTCAACCAGTTTTATACCTTTTTCCTTCATTATAAGTAAAGCATTTATCTCATTTATTCTCTTTTCATCTTTTAAAAGCCCAATAATAATATTTGCTCTTAAAAGGGATAAATCATAATTTGTTATTTCTCCTGAATATGTAATCTCAATTTTTTTTAATTTTCCATCAAAAAGTTGTCTTAAAAAAATCCCTATTTTTTCTCCAAGTGAAAGGTACCCTCTTAAAATCTCATATGTCTTTTCATCAAGAGATGGGAAATTTACAGCATTTTTAATAACCTTTCTTTTTATTGCATCTACTATTTGATTTGCAAGTTGGCATGCTACATTTATCTGTGCTTCCTTTGTTGATGCGCCAAGATGTGGAGTTACAACAACATTTTCAAATTCAAAAAGAGGAGAACTTTCAATTGGCTCTTTTTCAAAAACATCCAAAGCAGCACCTTTAACTTTCCCTTTCTTCAAATATTTATAAAGTGCATCCTCATCTATAATCCCACCCCTTGCACAGTTAATAATCATAACTCCATCTTTCATCATCTCAAATTCCTTCTCACTTATTAAATGATATGTTTCTTCATTTAAAGGCAGATGAAAAGTTAAAATATCAGCCTGTTTAATAACTCCTTCAAAATTCATCATTGTAATTCCAAGTTCCCTTATCTCTTCTTCATTCACATAAGGGTCATATCCAATAACCTTCATCCCTATCCCTTTTGCAATATGAGATACTCTTCTACCAATTCTTCCAAGCCCGATTACACCAAGTGTTTTTCCATAAAGTTCTGTTCCAACAAATTTCTTCTTTTCCCATTTTCCATTTTTCAAAGTTTGATTAGCAATAGGTATATTTCTTGCAAGAGCAAAAATAAGACCTATTGTGTGTTCCGCAGCAGAAATTGTATTTCCTTCAGGTGCATTCATAACAATAATACCAAAAGAAGTTGCTGCATCTATATCTATATTGTCAAGACCAACTCCTGCTCTTCCTATTATTTTTAAATTTTCTCCTTTTTCTATTACCTCCTTTGTTACTTTTGTTCCACTTCTTACAATCAAAACATCATAATAAGGTATAATTTTTACCAAATCATTTAATGAAACTTTTCCCACCTCATCAACTTTAAATCCTTCTCTAATCAATATATCTTTTCCTTCTTCTTCAAATGGTTCTGTTATCAAAACTTTAACTTCTCCCATTTTTCTCTCCTTTTTTTAATTTTATATTTTTTCATCTTTTATGTCAAATTCAAAAAATAAGGTATAATATAAAAACTGGCGGGGTAGCTCAGTGGTAGAGCGACCGGCTCATACCCGGGTGGTCTGGGGTTCAAATCCCCATCCCGCCATGGGACTGCTTCTTTGAAAAGGGGATGGTTTCGGTATAACAAAAGCAGTGGGGGAAAAACAAAGGAAATCGAAATAAACTAAAAGCATCAGTAAAAATGAAGGAATTGGAGAAACAATCCCCATCCCGCCATGGGACTGCTTCTTTGAAAAGGGGATGGTTTCGGTAATACCAAGGCAGTGGGGAAGAAACAGAGGGAGTGAGAATAAACTAAATGTATCAGTAAAAATGAAGAAATTTATAACTGATGGAATGTGTGGTGGACTTGCAAGATGGTTAAGATTAATTGGATATGATACATTATATTTTAATACTTCAAAGAAGATTGAAATAATAAGAACTGCAGAAAAAGAGAACAGGATTATTTTAACAAAGGACAAAAAACTTTTTTTAAATTTTCCTGAAATTGTTTTTTATTTACAAGGGGAGAATACAAAAAAACAGTTTGAAGAAGTTGTGAAAAAGTTTGGACTTGAAATAAAAGAGGAAAATCTTTTTAAGATATGTTCTTTATGTAATAGCCAACTTGAAAAAATTGAAAAAGAAAAAGTTAAAAATCTTGTTCCTGAATATGTTTATAATACAAAGGAAGAATTTGCAGTATGTAAAAAATGTAATAAAATTTACTGGGAGGGAGACCATTGCAGATATATAAGAGAAAGATTGAAAAACTTACAATTTTATTTACATTTTTGAGTTCTTGTCTTTTTAGTCAGAACTTAAAAGAGGCATCATTTTATAAAAAATTGAAGGACAATCTTGTTCATTGCTTTCTCTGTCCAAAAAAATGTATTATTGCTCCTGGTAAATATGGTTTCTGCAGGGCAAGGAAAAATATAAATGGAACTTTATACTCAATGGGTTATTCAAATCCATGCTCTGTTGCAATTGACCCTATTGAAAAAAAACCATTCTTTCATTTTCTACCAAAAACAGAAACATTTTCAATTGCTTCTGCTGGTTGTTCATTAAGATGTAAATTCTGTCAGAACTGGGAAATATCTCAATATTCACCAGAAGAAACAAAAAATATCTATCTTCCACCTGAAAAGGTTGTTGAATATGCAATTAAATATAAGTGTCCATCAATTGCTTACACATATTCAGAACCAATAAATTTTTATGAATATATGATAGATACAGCAAAAATAGCAAAAGAAAAAGGATTAAAGAATATTGTTCATACTGCTGGTTTTATAAATGAACAACCACTTGAAGAATTATGTAAGTATATTGATGCAATTAATGTTGACCTTAAAGGATTTAATAAAGAATATTACAGGAATATCTGTGAAGGGGAACTTGATGTTATTTTAAATACATTGAAAATATTGAAAAAAAATAAAATCTGGATTGAAATAACAAATCTTATAGTACCTGGATATAATGATAATCCAGAAGAAATAAGAAATATGTGTATATGGATAAAGGAAAACCTCGGAGATTATATACCATTACATTTTTCAAGATTCCATCCAATGTATTTAATGAAGCATGTTCCTTCAACACCTGTTGAAACACTTGAAAAGGCAGTAAAGATTGCGAAAGAAGTTGGTTTAAAATATGTTTATATTGGAAATGTTCCTGGCTCAAGTTTTGAAAATACTTATTGTCCAAAATGCGGTAAACTTTTAATTAGAAGGTATGGCTTTTCTGTTCTTGAAAATAATATAGTAAATAGTAAATGTAAATTCTGTAAAGAGAAAATAGAAGGGGTATGGAAATAAAAAATTTTGTTATTTTGTTTTTATCTTTTGCCTTTTTTTCTTTTGCTGATTATAGAAAACCAAACTTTTCTGGTTCATTTTATCCAGATAGTAAAGAAAATTTAAAATCAATGATTGAGAATTTTTTTAAGAATGTAAAATATAGTGAGAAAATAGAAAAGGATAAATTAATTGGGATTATTTGTCCTCATGCTGGATATATTTATTCAGGACCTGTTGCTGCTTACTCTTTTAAATTACTTGAAAATACTGATATAAAAACAGTTATTTTAATTGGAAGAAGTCATCATGAATATTTTAAAGGAGCAATAATTGACAATAGGGATGGATGGGAAACACCTTTTGGGAAAGTTGAAATAGATAAAGAAATTTTTGAAAAATTATATAAAAATAAAAATTTTTCAGTAAACAGAGCTTTACTTGATTATGAACATTCTCTTGAAGTCCAAGTTCCATTTTTACAATTTGTATTAAAAAATTTTAAAATATTTCCTGTTTTACTTGGCGAGCCATCAGAAGAAAATATTTCTAAAATTGCAGATAGTTTGTATGATGTCTTAAAAAATAAAAAAAACTGGATAATTGTTGCAAGCACAGACCTATCACATTATTATCCTTACCAAACTGCAAAAGAGAAAGATAAATTATTACTTGAAACACTTAAAAGTAAAAATTTAAATTTAATCTATTCATATCTTTCAAAAAGGAAAGTTGAGATGTGTGGAGATGCTGCAGTTTTAACTTTGTTTAAAATTGCTGAGAAATATCCTGATTATGAAGTTATAGTTTTAAATTATGCAAATTCAGGAGATACTTCTGGTGATAAAGATAGGGTTGTTGGATATGGAGCAGTTGCAATTTATAAAAAAGATAAAAAAGGAGGAAATATGTTAACAGAAAATCAGAAAAAATTACTTTTGAAAATTGCAAGAGAAACACTTGAAAATTATCTATCAGGTAAAAAATTGCCAGAAATTAAAATAGATGACCCAGTTCTTATTGAAAAAAGAGGTGTATTTGTAACTTTAAAGAAAAAGGGAAATTTAAGAGGGTGTATTGGTTATATTGAGCCGGTTAAACCACTTTATCTTGCTGTAAGGGAAATGGCAATAAATTCAGCAACTGAAGACCCAAGATTTGAACCAGTAAAATATGAAGAATTGAAAGATATAGAGATTGAAATTTCTGTTTTAACAGTTCCGAAGAAAGTAAAAAGTCCTGATGAGATTGTTCTTGGAAGGGATGGAGTTATTGTTAAAAGAGGATTTAATCAAGGTGTCTTTTTACCTCAGGTGGCAGAAGAGACCGGTTGGACAAAGGAAGAATTTTTAAGTTATCTATGTTCTCATAAAGCAGGACTTTCACATGATGCATGGAAGGACCCTAAAACAGAATTATATATTTTTCAAGCAGATATCTTCAGTGAAAATGATTTCAAATAAAAAATCTCTTAATCTTTTTTCAACTCCAAGAAATTATATCGTATCGGGATAAAATAACTTGCCAACACGTCATCATTTCATCTCCTTTTGATATTCAATATATGAATAAATAATCGTATAGGTAGCGACTAAAATCACTGGAACAAGAATGAAAAATAAAGTGTACTTCTGGAAGAAAATTCCAAAAAGAGCAACTATCCCAGCAATCTTAAACAACTTTCCACCGATTTTGTTTGTTTTATCCCATACTACATCATTGCTTAAAGTCCAAGAGGTTCTGATTCCAATAAACCAGTTTCTTTTTGCATTTTCACAAAGGATGCCACTATAGAAAAAAAGAAAACCGAGTCCAATTGGAAGAATAACATTAGGACTTATTTTTATTCCAATATTCCACAAAATTACATATGATTTTTATCGGAGGTCCGTCCTCTGTAAAAGACATGTTTTTCAGGATAAGGGGACAGAACATTTTCTTCTCGTAGATAGTGTTTTTCTGAATCCTTAAAATGCTCTGTGATATGATTCAATTGCTCCATCTCGTTACTTATTGCATCAAAATCATTAGCACTTTTAATCTTTCCTACGGTATTTTTCAAATTCTCAGCAAATTGTAAAAGCATTTTGTGTTCTTCCATAAGCGTTCGAATTGGGTGCCCTTGCGGTGCTAAAGTTTACTTTTTCTCAAGCGATTCTCTGAAGACAGCAAGGTGTACATCGCAAAGTTTCTGAATTTCTTCTCTTGCTATGCTTTCTTTTATAAGTTCTTCTTCTATCCTGGCTATATCATCCGGGCCTGTAACCTCCAGAACTTCTTTAAATTTATCCTTGAGTTCATCCGGAGATGTCCCTGAATGTAGTTTTTTGATTAACTCTTTCAACATTTTCTTTTTGTTTGTCAGTAATTCGCTCATATAACATCCTCCTCAAATTTTTAATATTCCTCACATTTAATTTGATAAAAAACTCTTTCGTGATCGCAGGACGGACATTTTTCCGGAGGCGTTGTTCCAAAATGAACATAGCCGCATTCACGGCAAACCCACCAGACATCTTTTTCTTTTTTGAATACTGTTCCTGCTTCAACTTCTTTCAAAAGTTTCTTGTATCTCTCTTCATGATGTTTTTCTGCTATTGCAATTGCTCTTAGCCTTTTGGCAATCTCAGGAAATCCTTCTTTTTCAGCCGTATCAGCAAATTCTGGATACATTTTTGTGTATTCATAATTTTCGCCAGCAATCGCTGCTTTTAAATTCTCCGCCGTTGTGCCGAGTATTGTTGGTGCTACCGCTTCAACCTTTATTTCGTCAAGATTTTCTTTGCTTTTCTTTTTCAATTCGTTAATCAATTTGAACAGCCAACTTGCATGCTCTCTCTCGTTTTCTGCCGTGATGAGAAAAATCTCGGCAATCTGCTCAAACCCTTCTTTTTTGGCAATTTTGGAATAGAATGTATATCTATTCCTTGCCTGGCTTTCACCAATAAATGCCTTGGTTAGATTTTCAATTGTCTTTTTCATAGTTTTGCCTCCTTTCTATTTAGTTTCAAGTTTTGACATTTTTAAAGTTTACCATTTTTCTGCCCGAAGTCCGCGATTTCATATAACCGCTGGTAAATATTTACTGAACTCCATTATTTTCATTTTACCTTTTTCTTTTCAAATTTTTTTTATATTATCTCACAGATTTATTATACCCCCCAAAAAGAATTTGTCAAGTTGTGCCAATTTTAAGAAAAAAAGCATTTCACTAAGATAAGCCAAGTATCTCTGATATAATTGAATATGAAACTTTACTATCAGTCCCAATATTGTCTTTACCTCTTTTTTCTCAATCTCCCTAAATTATGTATTACTCTGTATCTTACCTTTTTCTTCTCTTTATCCCAGTATGTCTTTACAACTACCAAAAAATAAATTTATGATAATTACTGACTTTTGATAAACAAATGGTAAAATAAAATAAATGAGATTACTTTTTAACTTTTTTGTTTCTGGTGTTTTTCTTGGCTGGAGTTTGTGTGTTTTAAGTTGTGGAATTTTAGTTTTTCCTGTAATTGGAGAGGTAAGTAAAAACTGGAAAGATGGATTAAAAAATATTTTTTTCTGGGGATTGGGCAAAACAATATCTATTTCCATTTTAGGTGGTCTTGTCTCTTATTCCCATTTTTTATTTGAAAGATTTTTTACAAACAAAATTTCTTTAATTGTTGTTGGTTGTTTTTTTATTTTATATGGGTTTTTCTTTTATTTTTTTCCAATTAAAAAAAGATTTTTTAAAATAAATCTTCCTCCTTTTTTTCTTGGTTTTTTATATGGGTTTATTCCCTGTGGGCCAAATACTGCCTTTTTGATTTATCTTTCATATGTTACAAAAGGTATTATTTTTGGAATTTTAGGAAGTATATTATTTTCAATAGGAACTTTAATTGGACCTGTTTTAATTTTTGGTTCCATTTCTCCTTATCTTTATAATAAAATATTTATCTTTACAAAAAATAAAAATTATGGTAAAATATTTGGATTGATTATATTCTTTGGATGGGGAATTAATTTAATTTTAAAGGGCCGCTAGCTCACCAGGCAGAGCACCGCCCTTT
>JBMFMQ010000037.1:0-14564 GCA_049970595.1 Candidatus Ratteibacteria bacterium
CTTTTTATTCTTGCAAAAAGTGATTTGACAAGTAAAAATCCTTTAAAAATAAAAGAAGCGCTTGAAAAAATTGAAAAACTGGAAATGAGGATAAAGGAAATAAACAAAAAGGATAAAATAGCATCTTTTAAACTAAAAATAAGTGGATTTGACATAATGGAAATCCTTGGAATCCCAGAAGGTAAGAAAGTCGGTATTATAAAAAAATATATTGAAAATCTTGTTATTGAAAATAAATTGCCAAACAAGAAGAAGATTTTAAGGAATTATTTAAAAGAAAATGCCGAAAAACTTGTTTCACTTCAATTGTAAAATTAAAATAAAAGATATAAAATAAAAACAGATGGAAAAAAATATCCTATGGGCTCCTTGGAGGATTGGATATATTATTAAAGACAAGAAAGATGTTTGTTTTCTCTGTGAAGAAATAAAATCAAAAAAAAGTAAGTATATAGTTGCTAAAGAGAAGATGAGTTTTGTAATTTTAAATATTTATCCTTACAACAATGGACATTTAATGATTGCACCTATAAGACATGTTAAAAATTTGGAGGAGATAGAAGATGAAGAGTTTATGGAAATCATAGGTTTGTTAAAAAAAAGTATTAAAATACTTAAAAAAAATTTGAATCCTGATGGTTTTAATATTGGTTTAAATCTCGGAAAAGTTTCTGGTGCAGGTTTAGAAGACCATATTCATATTCACATTGTTCCAAGATGGAATGGAGATACTAATTTTATGCCTGTGATTTCCAATACTAAGGTAATTCCACAATCTCTTAACCAACTTTCTAAAATTTTAAAAAAAGAATTCAAAAAACAAAAGGAATAAAATGTATATTGCTGATTTTCATATTCATTCAAAATATAGCAGGGCAACCAGTAAAGATATGGAACTTGATGGACTTGTAAAATGGGCAAAATACAAAGGAATAAATCTTCTTGGAACAGGAGACCTAACTCATTTTTACTGGTTTCACGATTTGAAGAGAAATTTGGTTGAAACAGAAAGATTTGGTATTTATAAATATAAAGGAATAGATTTTATTTTAACAGGAGAGGTTTGTAATATCTTTGAAAAGAGGGGGAATGTAAAAAAAATCCATAACATAGTATTCATTTCCTCTCTGGAAAAGGCAGAAAAATTCAATAAAATAATTGAAAGATATGGTGACTTAAATTCAGATGGAAGACCAGTTTTACAGATGGAAGCAAAAGCACTTTTAAAAATTTTAAAGGATACCGATGAATTTGGTTTTGTAGTTCCAGCACATATATGGACTCCTCATTTTTCTTTATTTGGTTCAAATTCCGGGTTTGATAGAATAGAAGAATGTTTTGAAGAATTAACAAATGAAATTTTTGCACTTGAAACAGGTTTAAGTAGTGACCCTGAGATGAACTGGAGATTGTCTGCACTTGATAGATTTTCTTTAATTTCTAATTCAGATGCTCATTCTCCATCAAAAATAGGAAGAGAAGCAAATGTTTTTGAAAAAGAATTTGATTTCAAAGATTTAATAAATATTTTGAAGAATAAAGATTTTAAATTAACCATTGAGTATTTTCCAGAAGAAGGTAAATATCATTATGATGGACATAGGAATTGTAGAGTTTGTTTTTCACCAGAGGAGACAGTGAAGAACAATTATATCTGTCCTATCTGTGGAAGGAAAGTAACTGTGGGCGTAATGCATAGAGTAGAAAAACTTTCTGATAGAAAGCCTGGTGATAAACCAAAAAAATTTGTTCCTTTTAAAAAACTTGTTCCACTTGACCAAATAATAGGTAGTGTTTTAAATAAAGAAGTTTCATCTCAAATTGTCTTAAAAACATATTTTGAAATGGTAAATAAGTTTGGTTCTGAATTTTATATTTTGCTTGATGCCTCTGAAACTGAACTTGAAAATAATAAAATTGATGAAAAAATTCTTGAAGGAATAAAAAATGTCAGAAAAGGAAATGTTAGGATAAAACCTGGGTATGATGGCGAATTTGGAAAAGTTGAAATCCCGATTGAGTTTTCTAAAAATAAGGACGAGCAGACCCTTTTTTAATTTTTTTTACTATAAGTTTTTGTTCAGAAGAAAATCTTTATTTTTTCGTATTACTATGCTATTATTTTTTCCACTTTCTTTATTATATTTCCTGTTTATAACCATTAAAAAAATTTTTACAAGAAAAAACAGAGTAAAATGTAAAGTTATAAGTGTTGGCAATATTCTTGTTGGAGGCACAGGGAAAACAACACTGATAAAATATATTCTTCAAAAAATCCCTTGTAAGAAAAAAGTATGTCTTGTTTCAAAAGGATATGGAATTAAAAAGGACGAAATACTCCTTATGAAAAGAAACTTCCCCTCTCTTTTTATAAATGAAGATAAAAGTTTAAAAGGAATAAAAAAAGTAGAGAATCAATTTGATTTAATTCTAATTGACGATGGATTCCATTGTTTATGGATTAAAAAAGACATTGATATCTTATTAATTGATTTTTCAAACCCTTTTGATAATAATCTTTTAATTCCTGCTGGATTTTTGAGGGAGCCAAAAACTGAAATAAAAAGATGTGATGTTATTATTTTAACTCATCCGCATATGGTTGATTTAAAAAAAAGAAATGAAATTTTAAATTTTATTAAAAGATATAAAAAGCCAGTTTTTTTAATGAAATTTATATTGAAAAATATTGAAAATAAAACTGGTTTTTTTCCATGTGAAATCCTTAAAAATAAAATACTGGTTGCTTTTTCTGGTATAGGAAATCCATTTAATTTTTTTTATTTACTTTTGGAAGTAAATCCCGAAAAAATTTATTGTATTCCCTTTCCGGACCATTATCCTTATAAAGAGGCAGATTTAAAAGATATAGAATTCATTGCAAAAGAAAAAAATGCCGATTACATTATTACTACTGAAAAGGATTATGTTAAAATAAAATATTTTGATTTTAAAATTCCTTTATTTTTTTTAAATATTGATGTTTTAATTGAAAAAACAGATGGAATTGATTTTGACAGTTTAATAGAAAAGATTATAAAATTATAAAGAAGGAGGAAAAGATGGAAAAAGAAAGGTTTAATCCAAAAAAATTTATTAAAGAAAAAGTTGAAGAATTGAAAAAGAAAATAAAGGATAAAAAAGCATTGATAGCAATTTCCGGAGGCGTGGATAGTACAGTATGCGCAGTTTTAACAAAAAAGGCTATTGGTGATAACCTTGTTGCTTTTTTTATTGATGATGGGTTAATGAGAGAAAATGAGGCAGAAGAGGTTAGTAAAATTTTATCTCAAAAAGGGATAAATCTTGAGATT
This sequence comes from Candidatus Ratteibacteria bacterium, assembly GCA_049970595.1. Lineage (GTDB taxonomy): Bacteria > Ratteibacteria > UBA8468 > B48-G9 > JAFGKM01 > JAMWDI01. The sequence goes on from JBMFMQ010000037.1 coordinate 3,315, forward strand.
TGGAATGTTGAAGAGAATTTTTTTGAAGCATTAAAAGGAAAGATAGACCCTGAAGAAAAAAGGAAGGCATTTAGAGAAGTATTTTATAAAACTTTAAGTCAAGCAATTAGAAGTTATTCTGCTGATTTTCTAATTCAAGGAACAATAGCAGTAGACATTATTGAAACTCAGAAAGGAATAAAAACACAGCATAATGTTCTGTCACAGATTGGAATAAATCCACTTCATTATGGACTTGTAATAATTGAACCATTAAAGGAGTTATATAAAAATCAGGTTAGAATGGTTGCTAAAGCCCTCGGATTACCAAAAAAAGTTTATGATAGAAAACCTTTTCCAGGTCCAGGTCTTGCAACAAGGATTATAGGTGAAGTTACAAGGGATAGAGTTGAAAAAATAAGAATCGCAACAAGAATTGTTGAAGAAGAGTTGAAAGAAAAAGAAATTTTTCAAGCATTTCCAGTTCTTTTTTCTGATAAAGCAACAGGTATTATTGATGGTAAAAGGGCACTGGGTGATATAATTGCTATTAGGGCTGTAAAATCTGAAAATGCTTTAACTGCAGAACCAGTGAAAATTTTGTGGAAGAGATTATATAAAATAAGAGATAGGATTTTAATGGAAGTCCCTGGAGTGATAAAAGTTTTATTTGATATAACTCCTAAACCGCCAAGCACAATTGAGTATATTTGATTAATTCCTTTCAGAAAATAAAATGGTCGGGATTATTAAATATGGAGCAGGAAATATCTATAGTGTAATTTCAGGAATAAGGCAATTTGGAGAAGAAGTGTGTATTATTGAAAATTCTAAAAGTATTTCTGTAATTGAATTTTTAGTTCTACCTGGTGTTGGTAATTTTAATTCAGGAATGGATTATTTAGAAAAGTCAGGATTGGATAAAGAAATAAAAAGTATAATAATGAAGGGTATTCCATTTTTGGGTATCTGTCTCGGTTTTCAATTACTTTTTGAATGGAGTGAGGAAGGAGAAAGAAAAGGACTTGGTATATTAAAAGGAAAGGTTGTAAAATTTAAAAATGAAAACCTTAAAATTCCTCATATGGGCTGGAATAAAGTAAAATTTTTAAATGAAAGTTTAATTTTTGAAGGCATCCGAGATAATTCATATTTCTATTTTGCACATTCTTATTACCCAGTACCTGAGGAAAATATTGTTATTGGTATAACTGAATATGGAGAAAAATTTTCTTCAGTTGTTATGAAAAATAATATTATTGGAGTTCAATTTCATCCAGAAAAAAGTGGAATTAATGGTTTAAATTTTCTAAAAAATATAATGAAGAAAAAATGGTGGCAGTAAGAGTAATTCCATGTCTTGATGTTAAAGATGGGAAAGTTGTCAAAGGGGTTAATTTTGAAAATTTAAAAATTGCTGGAGACCCAGTGGAAAATGCTTCTTTTTACTATAATGAAGGAGCAGATGAACTTATTTTTCTTGATATAAGTGCCACCATAGAGGGAAGAAAAACAATGGTTGATGTTGTAAGAAAAGTAGCAGAGGTTATATTTATTCCTTTTACTGTGGGTGGAGGTATTTCTTGTCTTGGAGATATTGAAAAATTATTATCAAATGGAGCAGATAAAATTTCAATTAATACAAATGCTGTAAGAAAACCAAAATTGATAGAAGATGGGGCAAAAAAATTTGGAAGTCAGTGTATTGTAGTAGCAATAGATGCTAAAAAAATTGAAGAAAATAAATGGGAAGTATATATAGAAAGTGGGAAAACGCCAACAGGATTAGATATTTTTGAATGGGCAAAAAGAGTAGAGGATTTAGGTGCAGGAGAGATTTTACTTACAAGTATAGATAAAGATGGAACATGTGATGGATATGATATTGAGTTGACAAAAAGAGTAAGTGAGATTGTAAAAATTCCTGTAATTGCATCTGGAGGTGCTGGGAAACTTGAACATTTATATGATGCAATTGTTTTTGGAAAAGCAAGTGCTGTTTTGCTTGCCTCTCTTTTACATTTCAGAATTTTAACAATTTCTCAAATAAAAAATTATTTAAAAGAAAAAGGAATAGAAATAAGAGAATAATGAGAATACTCGTCCTTGATGATGGAAATATTGGTAATTTTGTTCAATCCTTGGGTGTTGCAAAGAAATTTCCTGAAAGTGAAATAACCATTTATCCTATAGAATTTATTGGTCCAAGATATAAACTTCCTGGAAGAAAGGGAAGTTATCCTGTTTTACCAAAATTTCTTAATTTTTTTTGCTTCTTTAAACTTTACAGAACTGCTTTTTTTCTTTTAAAAATTTTTTTAAAAAAACGAAATCATTTACTTAAAAAAAAATATGACATTGTAATAAATACCGGTTCCTTATTTTCTTCTGTTAACTTGATAATTTCAAAAATTAAAAAATGTAAATCAGTTCAGATTATGCTTCCCTCTTTTATTCCTTTAAAAGAATTTGATTTTTTAATTTTACCCTATCATGATTATTTGAAACTTAAGAATAAAAACTTGAGAAATTTAATTGTTTTATTAGGAGCACCAAATTTAATTGATGATAAAGTTTTAAATGAAGAAAGTTTTAAGTTGGAGAGGTTAATAGGAGATAAAAATAAAAAAATTATCGGTTTACTTATAGGCGGAGATGACCAGAATTATAAAATTGATAAAGAATGGGTTGATAAAATTCTATCTGTAATTTATGGTTTAAAAGAAGATTTTGATTTTCTTATTACAGTTTCAAAAAGAACAAATAACCAAGTTATTAAATATTTAGAAAGGAAATTAAAAGAAAATAAGGAAGTAAAATATTTTGAAAATCCCTTAAAAGATGAAATCTCTCATTACAAAGGTATTCTGGGTTTAAGTGATATAATTTTTGTCAGTGAGGATAGTATAAATATGATTTCTGAGGCACTCACTTCAAACAAAAAAGTTTTTATTCTTGGAGTCAAAAGGAAAAAGAAAAAGTTAATTTTTGATTATACTATAAGAAAAATAGAAATTTCTGGTTATGGAATGTACATCCCTTATGAAGATTTGACAAGTTTAAAAGAAAGGTTGAATAATTTTCAGAAAAAAGAAAAATATATTAATGAGGCAGAAAAATGTGTCCAAGAAATATTAGCAAGATTGAATTAAAAAAAATTCTTATAATTGGATTGAGTTGCCTTGGTGATAATTTGCTCATTACACCTGCAATAAAAAAAATAAAAGATACATATAAAAATGCAGAAATAGATATAGTAATAGGACCAAGAGCAATAGATTTTGCTAAGGAAAATCCCTGGTTTTCAAGTTATTTTGTATATAATAAAAAGAAAGGATTTTTTAAATTAATTAAAGAGTTGACAAATAAAAGATATGACCTTGTCGTTGATTTCAGGAATTCTTTTATACCTTTCTTTTTAAAAAGTAAATATAAATTAACATTTTTTATTAAAGAATTCTTTTGTGAGAAATTTTATACCCATGAAAGCAAAAGAATTATGAAGTTCCTTGAGCCATTTTTTGGCAAAGGAGAAATAAGATTACATTTTCCTGTGGACAATGATTATAGGGATAAAATAAAAGAAATTTTTAAAAATCTTGGGATTAACAATTCAGATTTAGTCGTTGTTTTAAATCCAGGTGCAAAGTTTGATGGTAAAAGATGGGATAAGAAAAAATTTGGAGAACTTGGGAAGGAATTAATAAAAATATATGGAGTAAAAATAGTAATTACAGGTTCTGAAGATGAGAAAGAATTAACAAAAGAAATTAAAGAGATTATAAATAAAGACAATGTATATGATTTTGGTGGTAAAACAAATTTAAAGGAATTGGCAGCAATTTTTGAAAGAAGTGACCTTGTTGTTACAAATGATACTGGTTCCATGCATCTTGCATGTGCTGTTGGTGCACCTGTTGTTGCAATTTTTGGGCCGAGCAATCCATATAGATACGGACCTATTGGAAATAAAAATTTTGTAGTTCATAGTGATATTGAGTGTTTCCCATGCAGAAAAGAGAATAAATGTAAGATTGGTTTTAAATGTATTAAAGATATAAAAGTTGAAGATGTTTTGAAATATTGCTGTATCATTCTTGATGAAAAAACATCAAGAATTATTTGAAATATGAAAATAATGAGAGTTTTGCATTCAATGGATTATGGTGGAATTGAAAGAGGAGTTTATGATTTTTCTAAAAAAGCAATAGAACTTGGTCATGAAATAGTAATAGTTAGTTGGTATGGTAGATTTTTACCTGAATTGATTGAAAAAGGAATAAAATGGTATAAAGCACCTCTTGATAAAAAAAATATTATAACTTTTTTAATTGGAAAAAAAATTGTTGAAAAAGTTATAAAGATAGAAAAACCAGATATAGTTCATTTTGAAAGCAGATTTCCATGCTGGATTGGTTATTTTCTTATGAGAAAATTTAAAAATATACCTTTTATTACCAGTATCCACAGTTTTTCTCCATTTCATTTCTACAGTCAATCGCAAGGAAAAGGAGATATTGTAATAGTTGTAAGTAAGGCACTTAAAGAATATGCAGTAAAAAAACTGAGGGTTCCAGAAGATAAAATAAGAATTGTATATAATGGAATTGATATAAATGATTTTTTGATTGAAAGAGAATTCAAAAATAAAAATGAGTGGAAGATTGGAATGGTTGGTAGGTTTTCAATTTTAAAGGGACATTTTTACTTTGTTGAAGCAATTGAGAATCTGATTAAAGAGGGAATAAAGAATATAAAAGGTCTGATATATGGAGCTGGGAGTAAAAATTTTAAAATGAAATTAAAAAATTTGATAAAGAAAAAAAATCTTGACTCATTTATTGAGATTATTGAAAAGAAAAATAGTAAAGAGATTATGAAGGAAATTGATATTCTTGTGGTTCCTTCAATAGAACCAGAGGGTTTTGGAAGAGTAGTAGTTGAGGGGATGGTTTCAGGTATTCCAGTTATTGCAACAAATATTGGGGGAGTTTGTGAAATAATAGAAGATTCTAAAACAGGATTTCTTGTTGAACCGAAAAATTCAAAAAAAATAAGTGAAAAAATAAAAGAAATAATAAATGATAAAAATCTTTATAAAAAAATTTCAAGAGAAGGTCAAAAATTTGGTATAGAAAATTTTTCTGTTGAGAAAATGGTCAAAGAGACATTAAAAGTTTATGAAGAAGTTTTAATAAAGAAATAAGAGCATGAAAATATTAATTATAAAAACTGGAGCACTTGGCGATATAATAATTGCTTCCTCATTTTTCCAAACAATAAAAGAAAATTTTAAAGAAAACAAATTTTATCTACTTACTCAGAAAATTTATAAAGATATTGTAGAAGTTTGTCCTATTTTTGAAAAAATTTTTTATCTGCCAGGTAAATTTAATTTTTTATCCTTCATCCTTTTAATTCTAAAATTAAAAAGAGAAAAGTTTGATATCATTTTTGACATTCAGGGAAACTTAAAAACAAATCTTTATGCATTTTTAATTGGAGGGAAAAAGAGATATGGTTTTTATAGATTAAAATTTGGAAGATTATTTTTAACAGATGGAATTAAAAAGGGAGAAAAAATTGACCCTTTAAATGGTGTTCTTTCTATTTTAAAACTTCTAAAAATAAAGAAATATATAAAAAAAATGAAGATATGGATACCAGAAAAGGAAAGAGAAAAATTTAAAAATTTTTTGAAAGAAAATGGTATAGATAATGATAAAAAAATTATAGTTATACATCCATTAAGTGGGAACAGATGGTATACAAGAAGGTGGATAAAAGAAAACTTTGCATTTTTATCTGATAAATTAATTGAAGATGGTTATGAGGTTGTTTTTGTTGGAAATGAAGAAAGTAATTATGTAAATGAGATAATAAAAAAAATGAAAAATAAGCCCAAAAATCTTGTAAATAAAACAAATATATTTCAACTTTCCCTACTTTTTGAGAAATCAAAGATTTTGATTACAGGAGATTCAGGACCTTTACATATAGGTGTTGCTTCAGGAACAAAAGTTATTGGAATTTTTGGACCATCTGACCCAATTATTCATTCTCCTCCTGGAGTTTATTATATTTATAAAAAAGTTGATTGTAGTCCCTGTTATAAAAAATTCTGTAAAAGTATGAAATGTATGAAAGAAATAAAAGTTGAAGATGTTTATAAAAAGATTAAGGAAATAAATGGAACCAATATCAATAATAATACCGAATTATAACGGGAAGGAATTGTTAAAGAAAAATTTACCTGGTATTGTTAAAGCAGTGGAAAGACATAATGAAAATGATGAAATAATAGTTGTTGATAATGGGAGTTCAGATGGTAGTGTTGAGTTTTTAAGAGAAAATTATCCTCAAATTAGAATAATTGAATTAAAAGAAAATAAAGGTTTTGGACAAGCGTGTAATATTGGTGTTAAAAAAAGTAAAAATAAAATTGTAATTTTGTTAAATAACGATGTAATGGTAGAAGAAAATTTTATTGAACCACTTTTAAAACATTTTTCTGATCCATTAGTTTTCTCTGTAAGTGCAGTATCTCTTGGAAGAGATAACAGGAAAAAAGAAATACCAGAAAAAGTTAAAGAAGTTTTATATTGCTGTGCTGGCTATACTGCTTATGATAAAGAAAAATTTTTATTTCTTGGAGGCTTCCATCCAATTTATTCACCATTTTACTGCGAAGACAGGGATATAGGATACAGAGCAAAAAAAATTGGCTGGAAAAATTTGATTGAGCCAAAAAGTATTGTATATCATGAAGGCGAAAGAACATCTAAAAAATTGAATAGAAGATATGTTGAATATATAAAATTTAGAAATAGATGCATTTTTTATCTTACCTGTTATGATAATCCTTTTTTAATTTTTTTTTCAATATTGAAACTGATTATAAATGCTTTTTTTTCTTTTAAATGGTATACTATTTTTTCCTTTTTCTTTCTTATTAAAAATTATGATAAAATTAAACAGAAAAAAATCTTTGAAAAAAATGTTAAAAATTTTATATGTAAATAGACCTGATAGTATGACAAAAAAGGGTGGAGATTTCTTTACTATGCTTGAAACAATGAAGTATGTTGAAAAAAATGGATTTAATGTTTCTTATCTTCTTGATTATCCACCAAAAGAAAAAATTAATGTTGACCTAATTCATATATTTAATCTTGAAACTGCTGAGTTTACTTATAAGTGGATAAAATATGCAAAAGAAAATAAAATCCCTGTTATTCTTTCAACAATTTACTGGAAAATCAATCCATTTAGAGAGAAAAAAATTTTAAATATATTTAAACTTGATAAATGGGCAAGGAAAGAATTTTTAAGAAGTTTTTTTACTCCTTTTGAAAAATTTGAAAAAAAATATATTATTCAAAAGAAAATTCTTGAAGAAACAGATTTTTTAATTACTTATACTTATTCAGAAAAGTATCTCCTTCAAAAAAAGTTTAATGTGAATATTGATTCTAAAACAGAGGTCATACATCATGGAATTGATGAAGATAAATTTCCAGAGATAAGTAATGAAAATGGTAATAGAAATTTAATATTACACATTGGAGCAATTGGCCCAAGAAAAAATCAAATTGCTACTATTAAAGCAACATTAAACTTAAATTATCCAGTTTATTTTATTGGAAGGATTGAAGATATTGAATATTTTAATTATTGTAAAAAAATTTCATCAAAAAATAAAAATATTTTTTTCATTTCTGAAATTACCTATTCAGATGTGATTAAATTTTTTAAAAGGGCAAAGGTTCATGTTCTTCCAAGTTGGAAAGATATTATTCCAAGAGTAAATCTTGAAGCATCAGCAATGGGTTGTAATATAGTCACAACAACTGAAAGTTATGAAAGAGAGATTTATGAAGATGATGTCTGGTATTGCAAGCCATATGATATAAAAAACTTAAAAAGATTTATTATAGAAGCATACAATTCTCCAGTAAATTTAAATTTAGTTCAAAAAATAAGGAATGAATATACAAGAAAAAAAGCAGTTGAAAAATTGATAAATTTCTATTTAAAAGTGAAAGAACGGTTTAAAGGTTAATAAAATAATGATCTCAAAAATACTATTTATTTTTTTAAGTATGGTTATTTTCTTTATTGTAAAAAATCAGTATAAAATTTTTAAAAAACATAGAAAATTTAGAAAATTGTATTATATATTGAGAAAGAAGTATGAAAAAAATGGATTTTTACTTTTTTCTTATGGAAGTAATTTCAAACTGAAATTCCCAATATATTTTAAAAAAGATGAACAAATGCTTTTTATAATAAAATTTGCTGATTTTATCTTACCAGTTTTACCTTTTGAAATTTTTGATAAAAAAGAAAAACAGAAAATTTATGAAAATTTTTGTAGAGAAGGTTCATATTTTTATGGAAAAGTAACTGTTAAACCTGGAGATATAGTCATTGATGCTGGTGCTCATATGGGTATTTTTTCAGCTGTTGCCTCTGCTTTTGGAGGTATAGTTTATGCATTTGAACCAATTTTTGAAACAAGAAAAAAATACCTTTCAAAAATAGCAGAATTAAATTCCAAAATTTATATAATACCTCTTGCTTTATCTAATGAGAATGGAGAATTTGAAATAGAAATTCCTGATTTTGGAAAATCTGTGGGTAATTTGGCAGGTGCTTCAATTGTAAAGAAATTTAAGAATTCAAAAAAAGAAAAAATAAAAACAATTACTCTTGATAAATGGGTAGAAGAAAACAAAATAGAAAAAGTGGATTTTATAAAAGCAGATATAGAAGGAGCAGAAAGAATGATGTTAGAAGGTGCTAAAAATGTTTTAAGGGAATTTGCACCAAAACTTTCAATTTGTATTTATCATTTTCCTGATGATAAAGAAGTTATAAAAGATTTAATTTTAAATGCAAATCCAAAATATAAAATTGTTTATGGAAAAGCAAAACTTTATGCTTATGTAGAAAAATGAGAATAACAATATTTACACCTGTTTATGGAAGAAAAAATGCTACACTAAAAACAGTTGAAAGTATCCACAAAAATACAAATTATCCTTTTGAACATGTAATTATAAATAATAATTATCCATATCCAGACGGAACCAATGAGATACTTGAGGATTTAAAAATAAAATTCAAAAATATTAAACTCATAAATAACGATATAAATAAAGGAATTTCACTTTCTTACTATCAGGCAATGATGGTTTCTGATGCAGATTTGTATATAAAGATTGATAATGATATTGAAATAAAAACAAAAAATTATCTTGAAATTTTAGTTGAGGTATATAAAAATCTTGGTAAAAATTGGTTCTTATATGTTCTTGGTGGTAAAGTTATAAATCTTTCATACAAATTTAAGATTTTTGAAAAAGAATTTATAAATGGATATGAAATTGAATGGATAAACCATATTTCATCTCCATTTTTTTCTACACCAAAATATATAATTGAAAAAATTGGGTTCTCACATCCATTTATTTCTCTTCATACACATGAAGATTCGGTTTTTACAAAAAAATTGAAGAAAAATGGATTTAAAATTGGAAGGATAATAAATATTGAGGCAATGTTTTTACGGGAATATGATAATTTTGAATATAAAGAATTAAGTTATAAAGAAAATTGTAAGTATAGATATGATTTGAAACTTCATAATTATATAAGAAGTAAAATAAGATGAAATATCTGGATGAATATAATATAATTTTTTTGATAAAAGGAAGAAATATTGTTAAAGAAAAATATAGAGAAAATTTCATTTCAAATCTTTCAATTTTATCAAAAAGATTTGAAGAATTTAAAATAAACATATATCCAGAAAATTATAAAATTTTTACAAAAATTCCATTTGAATATGTATCCAAAATTAACCTTAATAAAATTTTTCATTTTTTTAGAGGGAAAATATTCTGTATTGGTAGAAATATTTCTTTGAAGGATGGGATATTTGTTATAAAAGGGAATATATGGGATTTAACAGAAGAAAACTTATATTACACTATCATTCAACTCCATCGTTTAACTTTTTATGCTCCTTTAAAATTTAAATTTATATCAGAAATTGAAGAATTTTGTAAAGAAAAAATATATCTTTTACCCGAAATAGAAGAAAAAATAGAAAAAACATTAAATTATGATAATCAACTTCTTGAATTTATTAAAAAAACAGAAAAATTAAAATGTGAGCCATTTTTATGGGGAAAAAGAACAGGAACTATAAGAAAAGAGATAAAAGAAAAAATTAATAAATCCCTTAATTTTTTTAAAATAATTTTTAGAAAATGAAGAAAATCCTTATTATAGGTCCAAATTATATAGGAGATGTTTTATTTACAACACCAGCAGTTAGAACAATTAAATTAAATATTCCTGAATCTTATATTGTTTATTTTATAAGAAAAAAATATGGTGCCTTTTCAGTTATTAAAAACAATCCAGATATTGATAAAATAATTGCATATGAAGATAGAATGACCCCTTTTTACCTTTTTTATAAAATTAAAAAAGGAAATTTTGATATCGCATTTGTATTTGCTTCAGGTATTAAAAGAGCATTAATCCCATATCTCTGTGGTATAAAAGAAAGGGTTGGATATATAAATGAAAAAAGAAGAAGATTTAAATTTCTTTTTACACAAAGATTTGAAGAGCCAGATAAAAATAAAATACATAGAGTTTTATATTACAAAGAAATTGTTGATAGATTTTTTGGAACAAAAATTAAAGTTTCTGAATATGTATATGAAATTCCAGAAATTGTAGAGAAAAAAATTGAAGAAAAAATAAAAAATTTTAAAAGCTTTTATCCATTAATATGTTTCCATCCTTTTGCAGGAACAAAAGAAAAACAATGGCCGATTGAATATTTTATTAAACTTGGAGAATTGATAAAAGAAATTTATCCAAAGGTAAAAATATTAATAACAGGGACAAAAAAGAAGGAGGAGTATGATTTATGCCTTAAAATTTATAATTCAATAAAAGAGTATTCAGTTTTTCTTGCAGGAGAAACTACCCTTGAAGAACTTATCAGTATTTATAAGAATTGTAATTTATTAATAATTGGAGATACAGGACCGTTACATCTTGCCTGTGCTGTAAGGTGTAATTTGATTTCTTTATTTGGAGGCAGTTCCCCAGAAGTATTTGGTCCTTTTGGAGAAGGGAAATTTATAACAATAAAAAAAGGGAAAATTGAAGAGATAATGCCTGAAGAAGTAATAAACAAAATTATAGAAATTTTAAAATGAAAATCAATATTTTAAGTTCTATAGA
>JBMFMQ010000038.1:0-14524 GCA_049970595.1 Candidatus Ratteibacteria bacterium
AAAGAAGACATAGTTTAATTTTGAATTTACAGAATAAAATCTCTCTTTTAAAAAATAAACAAATGCTCGGTAAAATTGATGATGTTTTTATAAGGAGAGAAAGTTATAAGAAAAAAAATTCATATATAGGAAGAACAACAAATAATAAACCAGTAATAATTGAAAGCACAGAGAAAAGTCTTTTTGGTAAAATTTTTAAAATCAAAATTATAGAGGGTAAAAGGCACTATCTTATCGGGAAGCCCTTTTTCCAGCAAGAAACATAGAAAAAATAGTTATTAAAAGAAGTATAAAACATAAAACTATTTTTTCAAAATTTATCTCTTCTTTTAATTTTTCACCCTTTTTAATAACTTCAATTTTAACTACATGAATATCCCTTTCTCCTTGATGTTTTAAACAATTTACATTATAAATTCCTTCAATTCTTAAAATATCTCCTTTAACTCTATATCTACCTAAATATTCTATTTTTTCTGCATCTTTTTCATTTATTACAACACCTATTGCAAAGTCCTCAAATTCATCTTTAATGTTTACCCACTTTTCTTTCCCTTTTCCTATAATTTCTCCAATTGCCTCACCTTCAATAACAACAGATTTCCCATTATATTTTTCACTATTTTCAAAAAGTTCTTTTATCTTTACTTTTTCCGAAGAATAAAGGATTGATGTTAATAAAAAAATAAGTATAAATTTTTTCATTCAGGGCTCCTTAAAGAGATTAAATAATTTATAAAAACAAAAACAGAGATAAATTCCAATCTTCCCATCCACATTTCAATTATATAAGTTATTTTCAAAAAAGTTGGCATGGATGGATTTGTTATACCTACAGAAAGCCCAACATTAGCAGCAGCACTTGTTGATTCAAATAGTGAATATAAAAATGGATAACCAAAAAATGTTCCTATTATTCCACCGAGAATATATGTTGTTATATACATTATCAAAATTATTGCCGAAGTTTTTATAGCAGGGTCTGATAAAGTTAAATCCTTTATATGATGATATTTTTCAATAATAACACTTAAAAATGGAAAACAATAAGTTTTAATTTCTTTTTTAATTTCTTTCAGAATAAGACCAATCCTTAAAATTTTAATTCCTCCACTTGTTGAACATGAACATCCACCAAAACCCATAGCAATTATTAAAATTATTAATGAAAAATCATTCCAGTATTCTTTAAAATGGTATGGGTCAATATTTGTATATCCAACTCCTGTATGACCTGAAACAATCTGATAAAAAACAACTCTGAAACCTGAGAGAAAGTCAATATTTTTATTAACTTTTAAAAATCCTATATATGCTAAAAAAGTAAGGAAAATTATACTTGTTAAAAAGATTTTAAATTCATAATTTTTAAAAATTTCTTTAAATTTTCCAGTCCAGACAGTATAATGTAATGCAAAACTTAAAGCACCAAGAATGACTATAATAGAAGTTATTGTATCAATAATTGGGCTATGATAATAAACTATATTTTGTGATTGAACTGCAAAACCAGCAGTATCCCATCCAGCCATAAATATACATATTGCATGAAAAAAAGCCCTTGAAGGAGAAAAACCATGGAATATATTTATAAAACCAAGTATCAATGTAAAAATTACCAAATAACACATACTGACAAGCCAGATAAATTTAGATGTCTGAACAACATTTGGTAAAATTTTTTCTTCTCTTGCTTCTCCTACATAAATTTTAAAAGCGCCTGAACCTCTAAAAAAAATTAAAATTCCAAGTAATATTATCCCCTGCCCACCAATAAAACACATAAAATGACGCCAGAAATTATAAGAATGAGCCATATGGTCAAGATTATTAACAAGTATAAGTCCTGTAGTTGCAAGGGCACTCATTGATTCAAAACAACTATCAATATATGATTTATAATGACCTGATAAATAAAGAGGTATTGCTCCAAGAAACATATAAATAAGCCATATAAGTGAAGAAATTGTCATTGCCTGTCTCCAGTTTATATCAGTACTTTCTGGAAATAGATAAACAATTAAATATCCAATTGAAAGGGAAAATAAAGATGAAAATATAAAATCAACTGCAGGACTCCATTCTTTATATAAAATTGCAAAAAATAAAGGAATAAGAAATAGATAACCAAGTAAAATTATAAGTTTTCCGGTATAATGAAAAATTCCTTTTAAATCATCTCTTGAAAATTTTGGTATCATGGGAGTTTAAATAAGGAGTAAAAAATGAAGTTTAAAATCAGAGATAAAAGTAATATAAAAAGAATATAAAGAATTTCTAAAAATATGCCAATAGTTGCTTTATAAAAAATAGTAAGGTATCTAAAAAATTTCTTCATTCTTCTCTAACCTCACCAATTAAAGTATTTAAAAGTAAAACCTCATTTTCAACCTTTGTTATTGCAATAACTTCATCTTCCTCTTTAAATGTGAAATCACTCTTTGGTATAAATAAATCATCACCTCTCATAACTGCAACTATAACTGAATCTTCCGGTAAAAAAATTTCATTTAATTTTTTATTTATAACAGGAGAATTTTCAGGCAGGTCAATTCTTAAAATTGAAAGTTTCCCTTTTTTAAAAGTAAACAATGTCACAAAATCCTCCCAGTTTACTTCTTCTTCAATAATCTTTGCAATTAAAGAAGTCCCACTTATTGCAACATCAACACCAAGTTGATAAAATGTTTTTTCATTTTTTGGATTATTAACTCTTGCAATAACTCTTTTCACATTAAAAATTTCCTTTGCTATCTGACATATTACAAGATTATCCTCATCATTTCCTGTTACAGCAGCCAGACAATCTGCTTTTTTAATTCCTGCATTTTTTAAAACTTCAGGGTCACATCCATCACCACTCATAACAAGACAGTTCAATTTTTCTGCAATTTTTTCACTTACCTTCTGTTCTTTTTCTATTAAAACAACATAATGATTATCACTCAATTTTTCTGCTAAATAATAACCAACTGTTCCACCACCAACAATTATTATATTCATTCTTTTAAAATCCTTTTAAATTTGTTCAAATTTTTCTTTTCAATTATTCCTATAATTATATCATCTTTTTCAATTTTCAATTTTTTATCAGGAACTATTCCTTTATTTCCCCTAATTATAGCAAAAACAGAAAGTTTTCCATCAATATTTATTTCCTCAATCTTTTTCCCAATAAAATTTTCACTTTTTAATTCAACAATTGCAAAGTCCTCATTTTCAAAAAGATATCTTGATGATATTCTCTTTGTAAGTCCTTCTTTTATAAGGGATGCGAGAAGTGTTGTTGTATTTATTGTTTCTAAATCAAGTAATTTACATATTTTTTCTTTATTTGGGTCAGAAATCCTTATTATTACTTTTGGAACATTGAAGATTTTTTTTGCAATCTGACCTATGACTATATTTGCATTATCATTACTTGTTAATATAGCAATTGCATCTGATTTTTCAATTTCAGCATCTTTTAAAACATCAATATCAAGTGCGTCTCCTAATATCGTTTTACCATTAAAATCAATCAATTTATCAAAACTTTTTTCATCTTTATCAATAACAACAACATCATTATCCTCGTCAAGTAATTTTGCAAGATATGAACCAACCTTTCCACAACCAACTATAATTATGTACATTTTTTTATATTATACCACATTCTTAAATTTTTTCTTAAAGAAGTTTAAACCCCTTTAAAACCCCCAAAAGATATTATTATCTTTTCTTGGCAAAAAGCAGCCAGAGTGGTTCAGTTAGTATTTACTGTAAATTTTTTAGATACTTTGATTAAAATGAAATTAATTTACAAATACTTTAAATATTCAAAGGCAGAGATACTTGCTTTTGCTCCTTCTCCACATGCAACTATTATCTGTTTTGCAAACACATTTGTTACATCTCCTGCTGCAAAAATACCCGGAAAAGATGACTTGTTTTTACAATCAACTATTATTTCTCCATATTCATTTTTTTCAACAAAATCAATTATTTCAGAATTTGGAACAGAACCTATCTCAACAAAAACACCATCCAATTCAATTTCAATATTTCTTCCTTCTTTTTCAACTCTTATTCCTTTTACAAATTTTTCTCCATAAATTTCCTTAATTTTTGTTTCTGTCATAATTTCAACATTTTCAATATTTTTTATTTTTTCAATAACAAATTTATCACCTGTAAGTTCACTTTTAATTTCTATAAGGTAAATCTTTTTTGCAATCCTTGACAATTGTAAAACTGCATCAAGTCCAGCATTTCCACCGCCTATAACTGATACAATTTTATTTTTAAATAAAGGAGCATCACAGGTGGCACAGTATGTAATTCCTTTATTTTTGAATTCCTCTTCTCCTTTTACATTTAATTTTCTTGGTTTTCTTCCAGTTGCTATTATAATTGTTTTTGAAAGATATTCACCCTTTTCACTTAAAATCCTAAATTTTTCATTTTCGTTTATTATTTTTTTTACTGGTTCATTTTCCCTTATATCAACATTAAATTCCTTAATATGCTGGATGAATTTTTCAACAAGTTCAGGACCTGTTATAAATTGATATCCAATGTAATTTTCAATCTCCCAACTTAAGGATGCCTGACCTCCTATATCCTTTGTTAAAATTATAAAATCAATTTTTTTTCTTGCAGCATAAATTCCAGCAGTTATTCCAGCAGGACCTGCTCCGATAATTATAAGTTCATAAATCTTCATAAACCAAGTTCTTTTTTTATTGCTTCTTTATCAAAACCAACTATAATCTTCCCATCTATATCAATCACTGGAACTCCAATCTGCCCGGTTTTTTTAATCATTTCTTCAAGTTTTTCCCTGTCATTTCCAACATCATAGTCAGTAAATTCAATATTATTTTCTTTCAAAAAATCTTTAAGCATTCTGCAGTAAGGACATGTTTTAGTTGAATAGACAATTACCTTTTTATTCATCCTTTTCTCCTTTTAACTTTTTATAAACTTCGTCAATTTTCTCAAAGCAGTCCTTCCTTTCTTTAACTTTACCTTTTTCATCAACTCCTTTACATATAATTTCTGCATAATACAAAGCACCTATTGTTGCAAAGAAATTTTTAATTATACTTTTTGCATTTTCTATAAACTTATCGTGATTGGTTGCCTCAACACATATAAAAATCCCCTTTTTTCTTTTTGGCTTGAATGTTTTAAAAAAATTAATTCCAAGGTACTGACATTGAAATCTATCTATCATCATTTTAATCTGTGCAGAAACAGAACCAAAAAAAATAGGAGTCGCAACAATCACAATGTCTGAACTTTCAATTTCATCATAAACACTCTGCATATCATCATTTATTTTACATCTTCCATCTTTTCTAATATTTTCACATTCCTGACATGGAATAAATTTTAAAGAATTTATAAATATTTTCTTTATTTCTTCGCCTTCAAACTTTTTTAATAATTCATCAAGTAATATTTCAGAATTTCCGTTTTTTCTTGGGCTTCCACATATACCAACTATTTTCATTCTTTTTCTACCATTTTTTCACCACAGCATATTTCATCCTTTTCTGACTCTTTCCCACATTTTTTACATACATATTTCTTTTTTTCTTTTTTTACTCCACAACCACAACTTTTACACATATTCCCTCCTTTTAAAACTTTAAATCAATTGAATTTTCCCATAGTCCATGAATATTACAGTAAGAAGAAGCATAAATTTTACCTTCTTTTGATGTTTTAAACTTCAATTCAACAATTGGTTCTGTATAAACAGAACTTGTATCTGCTCCATCTGTTGAAGCACCATGTGATAAAAATTCATACCTTCCTATATGATATGGAAATTTACTACCCTCTGCTAAAAAATAAACATCAATCCAGGCAATATGATGTGCTGTTGTATTTGGATGAGGTATTTCTTTTCCAACAGATACAACAACCTTTACTCCTTTTTCCTTATCCTTTTCAATCACATCTATCACAGGAACATGTTTTTCTTTTTTCCAATCAGCACTCTGATACAATTCTTTCATCTTTATCCTCCTTTTTAAAACTTTTTAAATTTATCACTTGTAATATTACACACAGGGCATGTTTGGGGTGGGCTTCCTATATGAGTATATCCACAGACAGGACATATATAAATTTCAGTAATATCAATATCTTTTCCTTTTTTAACACTTTCTTTTGCCTCTGAATATAGTTTTGAATGTATTTTTTCTGCTTCAAGTGCATAATGGATTGACCTATGTCCTTCATTTTCCCCAAAAAGATTTACAACCGCATCAAATGACGGATACATTTCCTCAACTTCATAATTTTCTCCTTCAATTGCTGTCTGTAAATTTTCTTCAACATTTTTTATAAAACCAAGAACTCTTGCATGGTTTGTAGCATGAACCTGTTCAGCATAGGCAATTGCCCTGAATAACCTTGCAATATTTTTAAATCCCTCTTTTTCCGCCACATCTGCGAATGCTAAATATTTCATATGAGCCATACTTTCACCGGAAAATGCTTCAAATAAAACCTTTTCACTCATCTTTTTCATATATCCTCCTTTTTAACTTATATCTTCAAGAATATTTATTAAATCATCCTCATGTTCAATTTCATCTTTAAGGATATCAAGCACTATATAATATGTGATAGGGTCTTTATCCTTTAAATAATCTGCGAGTTTCTGATAAACTTCAATTGCACATTGTTCACCTTTAATATTCTGCTTTAAAACAGGTATTACATCTGGATTTTCAGGAGCATCATATCCACAGTTTGTAAGTTTATACCAGTCCTCTGGTTTTAAAACTGGAACACCACCAAGTTGGATAATTCTATCAACAAGCATTCCAGCATGTTTCAGTTCATCATCTGCATGCTGTGTAAGTTCAGAGACAGCCTCTTCTCTAAATTTTCCTTTAACTACTTTTGCTCCAATCCAGTATTGATAATACGCAAGCCATTCATCTGAAAGCGCCTTATTCAACTTTTTTACAATTTCTCCAATATTCCCTTTTACTATTTTAATTCCTTTTCTTTCCATCTCTTCCTCCCTTTTCATGTTTTTTCTTTTACCATTTTTATTGCTTCAACCAGGTCAGTTAAGTAAGGATAAGCAGGTCCTCCACCCATTAGAACAGAAACCATTCCTGCTTCAAGTATTTCATCTTCAGTCGCTCCTGCTTTAAATGCCTTTTCAACATGAATGCCTATACAGTATGAACATCTTACAGCAACTGCAATCCCAACACAGATTAACTCCTTTGTTTTTAAATCAAGAACTCCATCTTTCAAAACTGAATTTACAAACTCACCAAACTTTTTCATTTCTTCCTGTTTTTTAACCGAAATTTCTCCAATTGCTTTTTTGAATTTTTCCATTGTTTCTTTCATTTTTCCTCCCCTCTTTTTGCAAGTTCTTTATCAATCATAAGTATCAAATGAGGTTTATCTTCAATTTTTTTAATTTTTTCAAGTATTACACTTGCCTGTTTTTCCTCTTCAACCTGTTCATTTATAAACCACTGAAGCATAATTTCTGAAGAATAATCATTTTTCTCCTTTGCAAGTTTATATAAATTTTCAATACTTTTTGTTACTTCTTTTTCATGTTCAAGAATTTTTTCAAATACATCCAAAGGAGAAGAAAAATCAGATGGTGGTTTTTCTATCTCTTCAAAAATAACTCTTTCACCTCTATCATTTAAAAATTCATAAATCCTCATTGCATGTCCAAATTCTTCCTTTGCCTGAACCTTCATCCAGTGAGAAAACCCTTCAAGATTAATATAATCCAAGTAAGAAGCCATTGAAAGATATAAATATGCAGAGTAAAGTTCTTTCCTTATCTGTAAATTCAATTCTTTTAAAAGTTCCTTATCCACTTTCTCACCTCCTTTCAATTAATTCTTTTTTTAGATTTGACAATTTAACAAAATGACTTCTTTCCTGTTCAATTATTTTATCAAGTTGGCTGTGCTGTGTTTCTGGAACAAAACCTTTTATCTCAAGATAATACATAATTGAATCAAGTTCTCTTCTTATTCCAAAATTTATTGCTTCAATTACATCTTCTTTTTCAATTTCCTTTTCCACACCTTTTGGAAATATTAACTCTTCTGCATAAGCTTTAAGATAGGCAAAATATTCTCCAGGATAAATTTCAGGCGGCTCATATTTTTCTATTTTTGATAATAATTCTTCAAAGACCTTTTTATGTCTTACTTCCTCATCCGCAAGGAAAATAAATAAATCTTTAACTTTTATATCCTTTGTTTTTCCTGCAATATCCCTGAAAAATTTCTCTCCATTTTCCTCAATTTTAATAGCAAATTGATAAATCTCACTTACATTAAAAAATGTACTCATTTTCCCTCCTTCTTTCTTTAAATTATTTTTAGTTCTTTATGTTTTTGATAAATTTTATCAGCAAGTTTTTCAATTTTTTCAAAATCGCTTTCCTTCGGATAGCCATTAAAAATGACAGGTTCAATTATTTCCACATTTATTCCCTTCAATAACTCCTCATAATATTTTATCACATTTGTTCCCCATAAAAAAGAGATGATTAAAGAAACAAATTTTGTTTTAGGTCTTAAAATTTTAAACAAGTAAGAAGCATAAAAAGCATAAGGATGTGGACCGGTTAAAACTGTTGGAGTTCCTATTACAACTGTTGCACAATCAACAAGTGAAATTGCAAGTTCTCCAATATCTGTATATGTTAAATTAAATGGTTTAACTTCAATATCTTTTTCAATCAACTTTTCAACAAAATAATCAATTGCCTTTTTTATACTTCCATGCATTGAAACATAAATTATTACTACTTGGTTTTTTACATTATCTGAAATCCAATCAGCATAGGCATCAAGAATAACTAAAGGATTATCATAAACAGGACCGTGGCTTGGAGCAATAATTTCAATTTTATAATTTTTTAATTTTTCAAGATGTTTTTTAATATGGTTTCTGAAAGGCATCATAATTTCAGCATAATATCTCTTTGCACCACTTAAAAAATCATTTTCACTCGCCCAGATTTTACTTGTTGCAAGATGGGAACCAAATAAATCACATGAAAACAATATTTTATTCTCTATTTCATATGTCAAAATTGTTTCAGGCCAGTGGACCCAGGGTGTTTCAATAAATTTTAATCTCTTTTTTCCAATATTTATCTCTTCTCCATCCTTCACAGTTATAAAATTTTTCTCTGGTATTAAAAGTAAATCAATTAAATATTTTTTTCCTTTTTCACTTGTAATTATTCTTGCTTCTTTAAATTTTTTAATTAATTTTGGAATTGCTCCTGAATGGTCCTGCTCTGAATGATTTGAAACAATGTAATCAATTTTTTCTATTTTAAGTTTTTCTATTGCTTCAAATAATTTTTTTTCTGTTCTGGGGTCAGATGAATCAACCAAAACATTCTTTTCATCTTTTAGAAAATATGAATTGTAACTTGTTCCATCAGGGAGAGGGATTAACTCGTCAAAAAGTCGTCTATCCCAGTCATTTGTTATAATTGCCCAAATATCCTTTTTAATCTCCTTTACTATCATAAACTACCTCCTTCTTTTTCAAACATATCTTTACCTGCTCCACAAACTGGACAAACCCAGTCATCTGGTAATTCTTCAAAAGGAGTTCCTGGATTTATTCCATTTTCAGGGTCTCCATTTTCCGGGTCATAAACATAACCACATACTTTACAAACATATCTATCCATTTTTCACTCCTTTTTTAAAGTATAACCTGCTTTTTTAACTATTTTTTCAACAATTTCGTCATCAATGTTTTCTGGAACATATAATTTTTTCTTTTTCAAATTAATAAAAACATCAAAATTTTCTTTTTTAAATTCATTCTCAATCGTTCTTACACAATGTTCACATTTAATATCAGGTATCTCAAATTCCTTCATATTTTCTCCTTTCTTTTTAAATTTAAATGTCCTTAAAATCAAAAAAATAAGTAAAATTGATGAAAAAATTTTAAAACTATCTGGTAATAATCTGCTTTTATGGATATGAACAAAAGATGAACTCTGAAACTTCCATAAAAAATCAATTAACAAACCAAAAATAATTGACCATAAAATTATTGAAAATAAATAAATTAAAAAATTCCTCTTCCCAAGTTTTCCAAGAACAAAAGTTAAAGTTGCTGAATTTGTTGCAGGTCCGGTAAATAAAAAAACAAGTCCTGCTCCGGGGGTCATTCCTTTCATTATCAAAGAAGAAGCAATTGGAATTGAACCTGTCGCACATACATACATTGGAATTCCAATTAAAAGCATCAATGGATATGAATAATAAGGTCTACCAAGATACTTTAAAACAAGTTCTTTTGGGATAAAAACTGAAATCAATCCACCTATTATAATTCCAATAAATATCCATTTTCCAGTATCCTCTATAAGTTCTGAAAATCCATATTTAAAAATAATTCCAATCTTTTCATTAAAAGAATGTGAATGTGGATTTTCTCCTTCACATAAATTACAGATGGAATCTTTTTTAATCTTCTTAATTACTTTTCCTTTTTCAAAAATATTGACAATTGTTCCAGCAAATATTCCTGAAACAAAAGCAGAAAAAGGTCTTATAATTGCAAAAAAAGGTCCTAAAAGTGAATATGTTGCAAGTATTGAATCAATACCGGTTGTTGGAGTTGAAATTAAAAATGAAGTTGTTGCTCCTTTACTTGCTCCTTCCTTATCAAGATGTGTTGCAACAGGAATAACTCCACAGGAACATAATGGTAAAGGGATACCGATTAAAGTTGCTTTTAAAATTGATGAAAAATTTGATGATGATAAATGGTAATAAATTTTTTCTTTTGGTATTAAAACTTTCAAAATCCCTGCAATAAAAAAACCAAAAATTAAATAAGGGCTCATCTCATTCAAAAGATACCATATTTCAAATAAAAATTTTTTAACCATTTTTTAAACATGCACTACAAATGCCAATCAAATAAATATGATGTTGTTCTATCTTATGTCCATCTATTTCCTTCATTTCAATAAATTGACATTCTTTATAAATATCATAAATTTTTTTACAGATTTTACACTTAAAATGAAAATGGGGTTTTTCAATAAAATCATATCTTACTTCATCTTCTTCAATTAAAACTTCACTTATAAGTCCTTTCTCACAGAAAAGTTTTAATGTATTGTAAATTGTTGCTTTTGAAAGTGTTGGTATTTTGGAATTAAGAATTGAATATATTTCATCTACTGATGGATGACTTTTAAATTTAGATAAATATTCAAAAATTCCAATTCTCTGAACAGACGGTTTAATATTTTTTTCTTTGAAAATTTTTAATATTTCTTCTCTTTTCATTTTTGTAAAAATTTTAAATTTGTAATAATTTTAAATTTAGAATTATTTTACCTTTAATTTTTTAACCTGTCAATAGAATTTTAAGACCTATGAGAATTAAAATTATTCCAGCAATAAATTCAATTTTATCACCAAAAAATTTTTTTATCCTATAACCGAAATAAAAACCAAAAATACAAACAGAAAAAGTTGTTAAACCTATTATCAAAGATGGGGTCAGAACTTTTATTTTAAGGAAAGAAAAAGTAAGGCCAACTGCAAATGCATCTAAACTTGTGGCTATTGATAAAATAAATAAAATAGATGTTTTTGAAATATCAATAGATTTTTCAATTTTTCTTGACTCATAAATTATCTTAAGACCTATTATAAATAAAATTGCAAATGCAACTATATGGTCAAACTCAGAAATAAAATTTAAAAATTTTATCCCTGTTACCCATCCCAAAACAGGCATTATAAATTGGAAAAAACCGAAAAATAAGGAGATTTTTAAACTGTTAAATAATTTCTTTTTTGCAATTAAACAACCTGAAATAACAGAAACGGAAAATGCATCCATTGAAAGAGAAAGTCCAATTAAAAAGTTTACCAAAATTTCCATTTATGATAAAATATTTTACATTTAAATCAAAAGGAAACAAAATGATTTTTATTCTCACTCTTATCTTTTCTCTTTATATGGGCTGGTCAATGGGAGCGAATGATGCTGCAAATTGTGTTGGTGCTGATATTGGTTCTGGTGTAATGAAATTAAAACATGGAATAATAATAACAATTTTCTTTTCCTTTCTTGGAGCAATTATTCTTGGTTCAAATGTAATAAAAACAATAGGGAAAGGTGTTGTTCCTTTAAATATTCTTCAAAAAGATATCTCAAATTTAATAAGTATGGTTTCTCTTTTTGGAGCAGGAACATGGGTGACAATCGCAACTTACAAAAAATACCCAATATCAACATCTCATTCAATAGTTGGTGCAGTTGCAGGTGCTGGTCTTGCTTTTTCAACTCCTATTTACTGGGAAAAAATATTTCAGATAGTTATATGCTGGATTTTAACTCCTATTGGTTCTGCTTTCTTTTCTTTTTTGTTTTATCCAGTTATTAAATATTTTTTTTCATTAAAATTTATAAGAAAATATGAAAAACAACTTATTATTTTTTTTATCTATGCTACAAGTGCCTATCTTGCTTTTACATGGGGAGCAAATGATGTAGCAAATGCCACTGGTGTTTTAATAGGAACTGAAAAGATATCCCCAAAAATTGCTTCATTAATCGGTGCAATTGCAATGGCAATAGGTGTTTCAACATGGGGATATAAAGTTATAGAAACAGTTGGTTTTAATATTGTTCACTTAAAACCATTGATGACAATAGCACTTGAAATTGGTTCTTCTTTAAATGTTCACCTTTATACACACTTTGGAATTCCTGTATCAACTTCTCATTCAATTGTTGGAGCAGTTTGGGGAGTTGGAATTTATCAGGGGATTAAAGCAATAAATTTTAAAATGTTAAAAGAAATAATAATAACTTGGGCTATAACTCCTTTAATTTCGGGTATAATATCTTATATGGCTTTAAAAATTTTATTAATTTTTATAGGAGGATAAAATGGAAAGAACAAAAAATATTTTGTTCTGGCTTGGTCAAAAAGAAGAAATGGAGATATTAAATGATGAATTAAAACATATAGAAATATCTTTAAAGTGTGTTGAAGAAATGAAAAATGCAATTGAATGTTTTGTTAAAGAAAAAAGAGAAGAAAAAGAAAAACATATATCAAATGTAAAAAATTATGAACATCAGGGAGATGAAATCAGAAAAAAAATAACACTTGAACTTTCAAAAGGTTTACTATTTCCTCCTGATAGAGAGGACTTAATAATTTTAAATGAAGGACTTAATGATATTGCTGATGGAGCAAAAGGAGTTGCAAGATTACTTGAATTTTTTGATGAAAAAATAACAGAAGAAATGGGGAATTTATTAATTTCAGATGCTATTATTGCTTTAAAGTCAGGGGAAAAATTAAAAGATGCTATAAATTCCTTAATAAATAATGAGATACAAAAATTACTTGAAGAATGCGCTCATATAGAAACACTTGAGGAGGAAGGAGATGATAAAAGAAGAGAATTAATTAGAGTTTTAATAAAGCAAAATCTTTCTGCTGCCAAAATCATCCTTCTTTATGAAATCATTGATACACTTGAAAATTTAACAGATTCTATTAAAAGAGCAGGAGACCTTGTAAGAATTCTTGGGATAAAGTCAAAATGAATGGATTTAATATAGAAACTTATAAAAAGAAGGTATTTAAGACAATATCAAAGTTTAAACTTGTTGAAAATGGAGATAAAATTTTTATTGGGCTTTCAGGTGGGAAAGATAGTGGAAGTGCCTGTTTTCTCTTAACTGAATATATAAAAAAATATAAAATTGATTGTGAAATTTTTGGATTTTTTATAAAACTTGGAGATTTTATTCCAGAAGAGATTATCAATTTTGTAAAAAAACAGGCAGAAATATGTGGAATTGAATTGAAAATTTACAATATATATGATTTTGGAATTGATTATAAAAAAATTTCAAAACTAAATAGACCAATATGTAGTAGTTGTGGAACCATAAAAAGATATTTAATGAATAAAATACCAAGAGAGCAAGGAGCGACAAAATTATGCACAGGCCATCACGGAGATGATTTTATTGTCTTTTTTATGAAAAATATTATGGGTAAAAACATTGACTGGATTTCTAAATTTACACCATATCTTGAAGGGAAAGCAAAACAACTATCAAGAATAAGACCTTTATTTTTTGTTGGTGGAGATGATAATAAAAATTTCTGTGATATGATTGGATTTCCTTATATTAATGAAGATATATGTCCTCATAAATTTTTAAAACAGAAAATTGATAAGAGAAGAGAAAAGTGGTATAAAACAATTAAAGAAATTTCAAAATGGCAACCAAATTTCAGAGAATATTTTCTTGAAGGTATAATTATGCTTGCTGAAAAATTAACAAAACTTTCAGAATTACCTGGTGAATGTGAAATATGTGGTGAACCTACAAATACAAAAATATGTAGTTATTGTAGATTGTTAGTAAGTATTTACTGAATCCCATTAGTTATTTCCCCTTTTTTATATTATACCACATTCTTAAGTTTGTTTCTTAAAGG
>JBMFMQ010000039.1:0-14508 GCA_049970595.1 Candidatus Ratteibacteria bacterium
ATCATCTTTTATCCTTTTTAACTCTACTTGGAGCATCTTTTCTTTTTTGGTAATCTCATCCTCTTTTTCCATAAGAATTAAAACTTCCTCTTCAATATCTGATATTTTCTTTTTAATATTTGCGATTTCAATTAACAGTGCTTCATACTCTTTATTTGTTTTAACACTATCAAGTTTCTTATTCAAATTATTTTTTTCTTCTTCATAACTTTTAATTTCAAGTTCCTTTTCTTTTCTATCAAGTTGTATTTTCTTAAGGTCATTTTTTGTCTCTTTAATTTTTTTCTCTATTTGTTCAATCTCATTTGTCAATTTTTTTTCCTTTTCAGGAAAGGAATTAATTTCTGTTTCTTTTTCAAATAACTCACTATCAATTTTCTGAAGAGCAATAAGTTTTTCTATTTCATCTACAATCATTTTTCTTTTTTAATTTTCAATCAAAGATAAATGATAAAACAATTTTTTCTATATGTCAAAAATATTTTCTTTTTGAGTTGAAAATGATATAATTATTTTGAAAAAGTTGTGGAAAATTTGTTTAAAAATAGTAAAAATGGAAAACAAAATTTTCAGTCAAATAGAAGAGGCAATTGAAGATATAAAAAATGGAAAACCTGTAATAGTTGTTGATGATGAAAATAGAGAAAATGAGGGAGATATTATAGTTGCTTCTGAAAAAGTTACTCCTGAAATAATAAACTTTATGGCAAAGGAAGCAAGAGGACTTATATGTGTGGCATTATTACCTGATAGAATAAACCAACTTCAATTGCCTCCAATGGTTTCAGAAAATACTGCTTTGCATAATACGGACTTTACAGTAAGTGTAGATGCTGCATTTGGAGTAAGTACAGGAATTTCTGCTTATGACAGGGCATTTACAATTAAACTTTTAATTGATAAAGATACAAAACCAGAAGACCTTGCAAGACCAGGACATGTTTTCCCTATAAAAGCAAAAGAAGGTGGAGTTCTTGTAAGAGCAGGTCATACTGAAGCAGCAGTAGACCTTTCAAAACTTGCAGGGCTTTATCCATCAGGTGTTTTATGTGAAATTATGAAAGATGATGGAAAAATGGCAAGATTACCTGATTTAATTGAATTTGCAAAAAAGCATAATTTAAAAATTATAACAATAAAAGACCTTATTGAATACAGGAGAAAGAGGGAAAAACTTGTAGAAAAAGTTGTTGAGACATTTTTACCAACTGAATTTGGAGATTTCAAGTTAATTCTTTATAGAGACAAAATAGAAAAAAATTATCACATAGCAATTGTAAAAGGAGATTTAAAATTAAAAAATGAAAAAGATAGTATTCTTGTGAGGGTTCATTCTCAATGTATAACAGGGGATATATTTCATTCAAAAAGATGTGATTGTGGAAAACAACTACATAAAGCACTCCAAATGATTGAAAAAGAAGGTAGAGGAGTCCTTATATATTTACCTCAGGAAGGAAGAGGAATAGGACTTGTAAATAAAATAATGGCATACAAATTACAGGATGAAGAAAAACTTGATACAGTTGAAGCAAATATAAAACTTGGATTTCCACCTGATTTAAGGGATTATGGAATTGGAGCCCAGATTCTTGTTGACCTTGGACTTACAAGAATTCGCCTTTTAACAAATAATCCAAGAAAGATTGTAGGACTTGAAGGATATGGTATTGAAATTGTTGAAAGGGTCCCAATAGAAATAGAACCAGATAAATATTCTGAAAAATACTTAAAAACAAAAAAAGAAAAACTTGGTCATTTAATAAATTTGGAGGTAGAAAATGAATAAAATGCCAAGAACAAATGTTGGTGGAATTTATATTTCAAGAATTATATGTGGAACAAACTGGATTTTAGGTTATTCACATCAAACATACTCAAAGGATAGAATAATAAAAGAAACAATGGATGAAAAAAGAGCCGTTGATATATTAACTACCTGTATAAAAAATGGGATAAATGCTGTAATGGGTCCTCCAGATGAATTTCTTGTAAAATGTATTGAAAAGGCGAAAGACAAAGAAGGAAAAGAGTTGATTTATATCTGTACACCATGGAAAATTGAAGAAATTGAATGGGCAAAAGAAAAAGGAGCAAAAATATGTATGCCTCATACTTCTGTTACTGATACTTATGTAAATAAAAGGGAAAAAAACTTAAATGGGATTGAAATATGGCTTAAAAAAATAAGAGAATATGAAATGATACCAGGACTATCAACTCATCTTCCTGAAACAGTAATTTATGCTGATGCCACAGAAATTAATGTAGAAACCTATATTCAGATTTATAATCCAATTGGTTTTTTATGTCAGATTGAGGTTGAATGGATTTATAAAATTATAAATGAAGCAAAAAAACCGATAATAGTAATAAAACCTTTTGCAGGAGGAAGAATTACTCCATTTGTTGGTCTTAACTTTGTTGTTAATACTATAAGAGATATTGATATGATAACTATTGGATTTACATCTTCTTATGAAGTTGAAGAAGATGTTGAAATTTTTTACTCAATCCTTGAAAAAAGAAGACCTAATATTGAATATCAAATAACAAGAAGTAAGAAAAGTTTGGAAAAAAGGGGGAAAAATGAAAATAATTGAAGGATATCTTGATGCAAAAGGTAAAAAATTTGGAATAATTGTAAGCAGATTTAATGAATTTATATCAAAAAGATTACTTGAAGGAGCAATTGATTGTTTGAAAAGACATAATGCAGAAGATGAAAATATAGAAATTGTTTGGGTTCCAGGTGCTGTTGAAATGGTTTATGCGGTCGGGAAATTATCTGAAAGTGGCAGGTATGATGCAATTATATGTCTTGGAGCAATAATAAGAGGAGATACACCACATTTTGAATATGTTTCATCCCAGATAACAAGAGCAATTTCTCAAGCAAATTTTACAGGGAAAACACCTATAACATTTGGAATTATAACAGCAGATAGCACAGACCAAGCAATTGAGAGAGCAGGAACAAAGGCAGGAAACAAAGGATGGCAAGCAGCATTATCAGCAATTGAAATGTCAAACTTAAAATCCAAAATTTAACCACTAACCGAATTCAATTAAATTTTTAGTTTTAATAAATCTGTCAAAATAGATGCAAAACAAACAGATCCCATGGTCTAATTTTTCTTCTTATAGTTATTGCTCCTTTCCTTGATACTGGCACAAACACCCACAAGATGTGAAAGCCCTTTTTTCTGTATATATTCTGGCAAATGGTTATGCATACGAAAATCATCATCTATCAGATAAACAAAGCAACTGAATCAACCACCCTTCCAAACTTCTTCATAGATGAAATAAATCTCTCTTGCTTCAATACACTCATAATCCGGCTCCTTAAGACGAAGCATAATAAATGTTTTTTTCACATCAATCCTCTTAATATGCAGTTCCTTTTTTATTTTGCTTTTCAATTTTCAAAGATTTAAGAATTTTTAAAAAAATTTACTTTCTTGACAGAATGTAATGATATTTGGTAAATTTTGTTGTTGACATAAATTTTAATTTGAGATTTAATATAAAGTATGAAAAGGTTGATTAAAAGAGGATTTACACTTGTTGAAATTAGTTTTGTTGCAGGGATTGTAACTTCTCTTTCTCTCGGTGTTTATACTGCTGCTATGCAAAGAGGAAAAGCTGTTGATTGTATAAATAATTTAAGACAGATTTACCAGGCAGTTAGTATGTTTCAGCAGGATAATGATTCTTTACCAGATATTAAGTTTTTCCCTTCATCTTTTTCTGATGAGAGAGGCATTCATAATGTTTTAAGGTCTTATGGAATTAGGGGGAAAATTTTATTCTGTCCATCTCTTCCGGAAGAATTAAATAAATATGGAACAAATTATATATGGAATGATAATGTAAACAGGAAAAGATTTGAAAATCTATCAAATACATGGCTTTTAACTGAAATGACTGCTGTAAGTAAAAAAATACCTCCTCCTCATTCTGGAATGTATTGTGTTATATATACAGATGGACATGCTCGGACAGAACCAAAAGTAAATATTCCTCAGAGTGAATGAAAATGGTTATAGGGGTAATAAGTGATACTCATGGAAGTGTTTATGGATGGGAAAAAAGTTGGGAAATATTAAAGGATTCAGATATTATTATCCATTGCGGAGATATTTTTAATCATGGACCTGGTAATCCTTTACCCCAGAATTATTCCCCAAAACAACTTTTAAATATTCTGAACAATCTTTCAGTTCCAATTCTTATAAGTAAGGGAAATTGCGATTCTGAAGTTGACCAGATGTTTTTAAATATTCCAATAGCAAGCCCTTTTCTTTTTTATCAAATAAACAATTTAAGATTTATTGTATCTCACGGACATGTTTTTAAAAAAGAGGAATGGATAGAACTCGGAAAAAAATGGAAAGTTAATTTTTTGATTTCAGGACATACCCATATACCTTTAATTGAAAAAATAGAAAATATATTAATTTTAAATCCAGGAAGCCCTTCCCTGCCAAAAGAAAGAATACCGACTTGTGCTAAAATTGACCTTGAAAGAAAAGTTGTTAAAATCTTTAATCTTGTTGACAAATCATTGGTGAAAGAAATAAGTTTTTAGAAATGAGAATTGAAGTAATTAATGTTGGTTCTGAACTTCTTTTTGATAGATTAAACACTAATATAAATTTAATTTCAAAAGTTTTATTGGAATCTGGTTTTAGAATATCAAAATGTATTATAGTTGGAGACAAAAAAGAAGATATAAAAGAGGCATTTTTGGATTCATTAAAAAATTCAGATGTTGTTATTATAACAGGAGGACTTGGACCTACATTTGATGATTTAACAAGGGAAGCAATTGCAGAAGGACTAAATAGAGAACTTATATTTGATGAGAAAATATGGGAAAATATAAAGGAAAAGTTTAAAAGAAGAAATATTGAACCACCAGAAATAAATAAAAGACAGGCATATATAATTGAAAAAAGTAAAATAATTGAAAATGAAAATGGAACTGCTCCAGGAATGTTAATAGAGGAAAATAATAAATTAATCTTGCTCTTTCCTGGTCCTCCTAATGAACTAAAACCAATGCTTGAAAGAACTGTCAGAGTGATTGGAGAAAGATTTATAAAAGAGGAAACAATTACAAAAATCTATTCTATAATTGGAGTTCCTGAATCAGAGGTTGAAACAAAATTAATTGATTTAATAGATGGAATAAAGAAAAATCTTATAATTCTTGCCCATCCAAATTTAATAGAACTTGTTTTAACATTGCCAAAAAAAGATGAGAATAAATTTAAAATTTTTGAAAATATAATTAAAGAAAGATTCGGAATTAATTATTTAGGAGTTAATGTTCCTTCAATTCCTGAAATTATAGGTAATCTATTAAAATCAATGAAATTACGCCTTGCTATTGCAGAGTCATGTTCTGGAGGACTTGCATGTAAATTAATAACTGATATCCCTGGAAGTTCTGAATATTTTATGGGAGGATTTGTAACATACAGCAATATTTTGAAAAAGAAAATTTTAAAAGTCCCAAAAACAATTTTAAAAAAATTTGGAGCAGTAAGTGAAGAAGTTGCAATTTATATGGCTAAAAATGCAAGAAAATATGGAAAGGCAGATATTTCTTTAAGTTTTACAGGAATTGCAGGACCAACTGGTGCAACTCCTACCAAACCTGTTGGTCTTGTATGGATTGGTATTTCTCATAGAAAAAAAACATTTGCACAAAAATTTATTTTTTCAGGTGATAGAATTACAATAAGGGAGAGAAGTGTTTATAAGGGGTTTGAACTTCTTAGAGAAACATTGTTAAAAGATGAAATCAAAAAATAAAAAATTTTTTATAATTTCTGGTGTTTTGATTTTTATTTTTTTATCTGTGAAAATTATAACTCTTCCCCCTTTAATTAAAAAACCGAAACTTGTTGAAATACCAGAAAATAAAAATGCCCATGAAATTGCTAAAATTCTTAAAAGCCAAGGAGTTATTAAAAATGTTAAATGGTTTCTGTTTTTGACAAATAGATATAATCTTCAGAAAAAATTAAAATCAGGAATATATGAATTTTCAGGAAGAACACCTTTAAAAAAAGTTATTGAAAAACTTGTAAAGGGAGAAATTGCACTTGTTAAAGTTACTATTCCTGAGGGCTCAACCATATATGATATTGGAGAAATTCTTAAAAAATCACATCTTATTAAAGATAAAAACGAATTTATTGAATATGCAAAAAATAATAATCTTGAAGGGTTTTTGTTTCCTGATACTTACTATTTTCCATATAATATTTCAATTGATGGAATATGTCAGAAAATGTGGAAAAATTTTAAAAATGTATTTGAGCAATTATATGATGAAGAAATAAATGAAAAAAACTGGAAAGAGGTAAAAAAGATAGTAACTGTTGCTTCAATACTTGAAAAGGAGGCGAGTTTAAGTTCTGAAAGGAGAATAATTGCTGGAATTATTTATAAAAGATTGAAAAAAAATATACCAATAGAAAGTTGTTCAACAGTTGAATATGCACTTGGTTATAAAAAGAAAAGGTTAACAAAATCAGACCTTAAAATAAAATCACCTTATAACACCTATATTCATAAAGGACTCCCTCCAACCCCAATATGTAATCCAGGTAAGGACTCTTTAATTGCTGCTTTAAATCCTTTAAAGACAGATTATATGTTTTTTCTTTCAAAAGGAGATGGAACCAATTATTTTTCAAAAACATATACAGAGCATCTTGAAGGTATCAATAAATACTTATCAAATAAAATTCTTTCTGAAACTTTTCTAAACCAGAAAAATCCTGAATAATTCTTCTGATGCCTTTCATCTATTTCTTTTATTATATTTTCAACCCTATAGTTAATTTGAAAGTGAATAAAAAAAGTGCTTCTTTAAATACTATATAAATTACTGAAAAAATGATAGAAATGTCCTATTCTAAAAGTTTAAGTGAAACTTTGGTTATAAGAGTTCCGGAAATTTCATATGAACCCAATTGTTGTATAAATTGCCCAAAATCAACTTTTTGTTTGAAGTTTTCTGCCTTTATTGTAAATTCCTGAGAGATAATTTTTCCCTTTTCAATATCAAATATTATTTCTCCATTAACTTTTATCTCATGTCTTCCAATTGAAAGAGAAATATATGCCTTATTTTCTTCAACCTTATTCAGGGTATATATAATTGTTCCTTTTTTAAATATCATAGGCACAATTATCTCTTTTTGCCACGTATCTCCAATTTTTAATTTTCTATCTGGAAAAACAGGTCTAAATGATTCCCAGTATGTATTAAATTCATTAGAATCAAATTTTGAAAAATCAATTTTAACTGGTAATCTATCAAATCCAGGAATATAATCACCCATACTTTTCTGAATAATTTTTAAAAATTCAAATGACATTTCTTCAAGTCCTTTACTTTCAATAATATTACCTTTCTTATCCATTTTAATTGTCGCTTCTTTATCTCCAAGATTTACTTTAATATCATTATAACTCCCACTTAAATATTTCCATTTTATTATTCCATTCCCATTTTCATCTATATTGTCAACCTTTTGGGAAAAATTTATAATTGTATTTCTTCTCTTTTCACCCATATCCTTTTCATTTATTTTCAATCTCTCCATGTTTTCTATTTTTAAACTATAGGATGAAATCTCGTCTTTATTAAAAATATAACTTAATTCATATTCTTTTGGCATTTCTTCTTTTCCTTCTTCCTCACAGTATAAAAATAAACAGAAAAATAGAAAACAGAAAAATAAAATTCTCCTCATTTTTACCTCCATTTTTTCCATTCAATATGTCCATCAAGATATAAAATATTTATACCATTTAGATGAAAAAACTCATTCCATCCACTTGTTCTTAATGGTGGGTCAGCAAGTAACCATATATTTGAAGAACCAAATTTTCCATCATCGTCAACCCATTGTCCATCTATAGGCATCCCTTTAACTCCAACATTTCCAGGTGGTGGATTTGTATGAATAATGTAAGTTGTATGGGGTAAAACTACCCCTCCAAGATAGTCCTCTGAAAATTTTTTAATATATCTTTTTCCTTCTGGACAATAATAATAATCAGGAGAAATAGGCCAATCCATAATATCAATTTTATATAATTCTCTTTCAAAAATTGGTCTTATAAAATTTGTCCAGTTTATATAACAGAATGGAAAACTCTCTGCAATACCTGTTTCTCTTGGTGGTATTCTTCCATCATAATCATTTGCATACATTACAAAACCCTGATATATCTGTTTTAAGTTATTCACACATGTAATCTGTCTTGCCTTTGCTCTTGCTCTATTTAATGCGGGTAAAAGTAAACCTGCAAGAATAGCCATAATAGCAACTACAACAAGCAATTCTATTAAAGTGAAGCCATTTGTTTTCATTTTGCCTCCATTAAAATTTTCAAATATACTGAACTTACCATTTCAGGAAAATTCATCTCCTTTATCTTAAAATCATTTTCTGAAAAAAGTTTATTATATTGAATATCTGAAAAACTTAAATATAATTTATTTTTATCCTTTTCCGTATTTAAAATTACTGAATTTGGCAAAAATGTTGAAACTTTTATTTCCTTCTCTGGAATAGAATAAATTAAATTTAATTCAGTTTTATCCTTTCCTGTTATCTTAACCCTGCCGAATGTATAGAATTTATCAAGAATTTCAATATTTATGTTTCCATCTTTATAAGGATAATTGTAAATGTAAGTTTTAAAGTTATCTTTTCTTCCTTCTTTTTCAAACTTTATCTTTTCTTTAATTTCATTTTCTTTGCTTATAAGATATTCAAAAAAGTATGAGAAAAAATTTACTGGCAAAGGTCCTAATTTCATCTCTAAATCCTCAGTTTTTCTTGATTTAATTATATTTTCTATATTTTCCTTTTTATCCTTCATTATTATTCCAAGTGAAGGAACAAGCATACAAACATCTTTTTTAATCTGCGAAAAAACTATACTTTCAACATCAGAAAAAATATATAGGTAAAGATAATCAAATTCAAATTTTTCTGATTCAGGAGAAACTTTCCCTCTTAAATAACCATTTATTTTTAGATTTTTTGGTAATTCTTTTTGAAAAATTTTATAAAATGGTGTTTTTAGGGTTTTAAATGTCTCATCTGAAAAATAAATCTCTCCATTTATCTTACTTTCTATTGTCTCTATTCTTAAAAATTGTGCTTTTTCCTTCAAATTTTTCAACTGGCTAAAAAAATTATCAATTACTTCATCTGAAAAACAGAAAGTATGAAAAAACATAAAGATAAAGAATAATTTAAATTTCTGCATTTTCTCCCTCCATTTTTAAGTCAATTGTAAACAGACTTATAATTTTATCTATTTCTTCTGTGAATTTTATTGATTCTTCAATAGGTAATAATTCACCTTTTTCTTTATTATCAATCTTTTTAATTTTAAATTCTTTTTTCTTTACCTTCATACTCTCACTTATCTGTTTAGGCATACTGGGAACTTCTTTTTCCTTTTTTTCATTGATATTTAAAACATAAAAATTTTTTGATTTCTCCATGTTTAATTTTTCAACTGTCAAAAACAAAATTAAAAAAATAAAAAGTAAGGAAAAAGCATATTTAATTTTAAAGTTTGGATAAGGTTTTTCTTTTTCTAAATATCTTAAAATTTTTTCAGCAATATTGACTTTCTCATCAATTTTTTCTTTTTCATCCTTAAGTAATTTTAATCCATACTCAATCTTTTCAAATTCTTTTTCCATTTCTCCTCCTATATATTTAGTTCCATTTTTCATCAGAAAGGTTCACTTTCTATTAATTTTTTTAAAACTTTTTTGCCTTTAAACAATCTTGATTTTACAGTCCCCTCTTTTATATTTAAAATTTTAGAAATATCTTTTATTGAATATTCTTCAAAATAAAAAAGAGTTATAACCTCACTAAATTTAG
This sequence comes from Candidatus Ratteibacteria bacterium, assembly GCA_049970595.1. Lineage (GTDB taxonomy): Bacteria > Ratteibacteria > UBA8468 > B48-G9 > JAFGKM01 > JAMWDI01. The sequence continues at coordinate 9,945 of JBMFMQ010000039.1, forward strand.
GATGAAGTTTTTTTAATGCATTCCTCAACTTTTCTTTCAACTCTTCGTCATTGGAATATACTGGATTTGCTATATTCTTGATTAAAGGTAATTTTTTTCTGTATTTTTTATATATTGTATTCATCATAATTCTGTAAATCCATGTATAAAAAGATGACTTCCCTTTAAATTTTTTTATACTTAAATATGCCTGTAAAAATGTTTCCTGAACTATATCTTCTGCTTCTTCGGGAGAGATTGTTTTTGCGACTTTATATAATTTTTTTTCAACACTTTTAATTAAAGAAACAAAGGCATCTTTATTTCCTTTTTTTGCAAGGGAAATAAGAATCTCCTCATTTAAATCAATCATATTTTATAGTCAATTATCCTTAAAAATGAATCTGTTTTAAGACATGCACCACCGACAAGAACTCCATCTATATTTTTTTCTTTCATAAGGGAATCAATATTTTCTGGCTTTACACTTCCACCATAAAGAATTAAAAGATTTTCTGCAATTTCATTATTGAACATCTTTGAAATCAATTCTCTTATAAAAATATGGACTTCTTCTGCTTGAGAGGGTAAAGCGGTTTTTCCTGTTCCTATAGCCCATACAGGTTCATAGGCGATAACAAGATTTTCAACTTTTTTAAAATCTTTGAGAGATTTTCTAATCTGATTTTCTACAACCTTAAAAGTCAATCCTTTTTCTCTTTCCTCAATTTTTTCTCCCACACATAAAATTGGCCTCATTCCTACTTCAGCAACTTTTTTTACCTTTTTATTTATAATCTCATCTGTCTCTCCAAATATATTTCTTCTTTCTGAATGACCACATATAACATATTCAACACCGATATCTTTAAGCATTAATGGTGAAATTTCCCCTGTGTAAGCACCTTCATCTTCAAAATATACATTCTGTGCTCCAAGTTTAATATTTGTTTTTTTTATTATGTGTGATATAGGATAAAGTGAAGTAAATGGTGGGCATATCAAAACATCTCTGTCATCATAATTTTTAAAATTCTTTATTAATTCATTAACAAAATTTATTGATTCTGTTGGTGTTTTGTACATTTTCCAATTACCAGCAATAAGTGATTTTCTCATAGATTCTCCTTTAAAACCTCTATTCCAGGAAGTGTTCCCTTTTCAAGAAATTCTAAAGAAGCACCTCCTCCTGTGCAGATATGAGAAATTTTATCAGAAACACCTGCTTTATTGACTGCTGCGATTGAATCTCCACCACCTATAACAGAAAAGGCATTAGAATTTGCTATTGCTTTTGCTATTTCTATTGTCCCTTTTGCAAACTTCTCAATTTCATAAATTCCCATAGGTCCATTCCAGAAAATAGTTTTTGCTCTATTTATACAATCTGTATATTCTTCAATTGCCTGAGGTCCAATATCAACACCAATCCATCCATGAGGAACAGTTCCCCTTTCTGTGACTATTGGTACTGCATCTTCTGAAATTTTCTGAACTATTACATGGTCAAGCGGTGTGTGAAATTCAAGATGCCTTTTATTTATTTCCTTAATAATTTCTTTTGCAAGGGGAATTGCTTCTTCTTCTACTTTTGAATCTCCTATTTCCCAGTTTTTTGCCTTTATAAATGTATATGCCATAACTCCACCTGTAATTATTGTATCAACTTTATCAAGAAGATTTTTAACCATATTTATTTTATCTATAACTTTTGCACCTCCAAGAATTAAAAGGAATGGCTTTTCAGGATTTGTAAGAAGTTTTGATAGAGCAACAACCTCTTTTTCTATTAAAAATCCAGCAGCAATATCTTTTACAAATTTAGTAATTGTATAAACAGAGGCATGTTCTCTATGGCAGGTCCCAAAGGCATCATTAACATAACAATCACAAAGTAAAGCAAGTTGGTTTGCAAAATTTTCATCTCCACTTTCTTCTTCGGGATGAAACCTTAAATTTTCAAGTAATAGAATTTCTCCTTCTTTCAATGAATTTACCATATTTTTAACCTCTTCTCCAACACAATCAGGGGCAAATTTTACCTCTTTATTTAAAATCTCTGATAATCTTTCTGCAACAGGTCTTAAACTCAATTCAGAAACTGGCTTTCCCTTTGGTCTTCCAAGGTGGGAAGCAATAATTAATTTAGCACCCTGAGAAAGTAAGTATTCTATTGTTGGAATTGTTGCTAAAATTCTTGTATCATCTGTTATAACTCCTTTTTCAATAGGCACATTATAATCAACCCTTAAAAAAACTTTTCTACCTTTATAATTTCTCTCTTTAATTGTTTTCAATTTCATTTCTACCTCCTTTTTTTTCCTTATTTATTTTACAGTTTTAAAAATCTGTTGTCAAAGAATGAAATTAGAAGTAAACTATTTAATATGAGATGGAAAAATTTGGAAAATTGGGTTAAAGGTGTTTTGTTATTGGGTTTTACATTTTATTTATTCTTTTCCTTTATTTCCTATAGCCATTTTGACCCTACTTTTAAATTCTGCCAAACTGGATTCCCTGTAAATGAAAATATAAAAAATTTTGGTGGAAAATTTGGTTCATATTTAGCTGGTTTCCTATTTTTCCTCTTTGGTAAAAGTTCATATTTTCTTATAATTTTACTTCTTTTTGCTGGATATGATGTCATCTGGGGAGAGAGGGAAAAAGTATGGAAAAAAAGTATAAGCATTTTTGGTATTATCATTATATCTTCAATATTTTTATCAATTAAATCGGAAAATTTTGATGGTGGTTTTGTAGGGGTAATATTTGGACCAATTTTGAAAGAATATTTTGGAGATAAAGGAATAATTTTTGTTCTTGGAATTCTTGGAATCTCTTTTTTTGGAGTAAGTTATAAAATGTATTTTGAACCATTTAAAACAATTTTTGAAAATTTTATTTCTGGAAGAGAAAATGTTGGAGAAAAAATTGTTGTTCCTGAAAAACCTAAAAGAAAGAAAATTAAAAGAGAAAAAATAGAAGTTCCGGCACAAATAGAAGAAAAAGAGAAAAAAGTATATACATCTACAAAAAAGGAAGTTATTTACCATTTTCCTCCGATTGAATTATTAAAAGTAGGAAGCCCGACTCAAAAAGAAACAAAAGAAGACCTTGAAATTTATGCACAAGTAATAGAAGAGACATTATCTGAATTTGATATAGAAGGAGAAGTGGCTCAGATAAATCAGGGGCCAAGAGTTACAATGTTTGAAGTCCAACTTGCACCCGGTATTCAGGTTCAAAAAATTTTCAAAATTCAGGATAATATCGCAATGAATTTAAAAACAACAACGATAAGAGTAGTTGCTCCATTGCCAAATAAATCAACAGTTGGTATTGAAGTTCCAAACAGGGAAATTTCAATTGTTTACTTAAGAGAGATAATTGAAAGTAAGGAATTTCAGAAATCGCCTTCAAAACTTACCCTTGCAATAGGAAAAGATATTATGGGAAGACCAATAGTTACTGATTTAAAACTTATGCCACATCTTTTAATTGCGGGTGCTACTGGTTCTGGAAAAACAGTATGTATAAATTCTTTAATAACTTCTATTTTATATAAGGCAACTCCTGATGAAGTAAAATTTATTATGATTGACCCTAAAATGGTTGAACTAACACTTTACAATGACCTTCCACATTTATTATGTCCTGTTATTGTTGATATTAAAAAAGCGGTAAATGCTTTAAAATGGCTTATAGGAGAAATGACAAGAAGATACAAACTTTTTTCTGAAAGAAAGGTAAGGAATATTGAAAGTTATAATGTTATGAATCCAATGGAGCAGTTACCATATATAGTTGTTGTAATTGATGAACTTGCTGATTTGATGGCTGTTGCTAAAAATGAAATTGAACATAGTATTATACGACTTGCTCAACTTTCAAGAGCATCCGGAATTCATTTGATTCTTGCAACTCAAAGACCTTCAGTAAATGTTATAACAGGTGTAATAAAGGCAAATCTACCTTGTAGAATATCATTCCAGGTTACATCTAAATTTGATTCAAGAACTATTCTTGATAGAATTGGTGCTGAAAAACTTCTTGGAAGAGGGGATATGTTATTTTTACCACCATTAAGTTCAAATTTAATAAGAATACAAGGAAGTTATATCTCCGATGAAGAAATAGAAAATGTCTGTGAATTTATAAAGAAACAGAGAATACCAGAATATAATTTAGAAATACTTGAAAGGAAAGAAGTTGAAGAACTTGAAATACCTGAAATTATGGGTGTTGGATATACTGATGAAGAAGAATTATACCAACAGGCAAAAAGAATTGTAATAACAACAAAAATTGCTTCAATATCAATGTTACAGAGAAGGTTAAGGATTGGATTTAACAAGGCAGCAAGATTAATAGAAAGGATGGAAGAAGAAGGAATTGTTGGTCCATATCAGGAAGGGAAACCAAGGAAAGTTCTTATAAAAGTTGAAGAAAATAATAATCAAGAAGAAAACCAATTTGAAGAATTTAAATAAAATAGTAAATATTAACTGAACCACATATAAAGCACTGGGGTTTGAAACAATCCCACCTTCTCTGTATAGCAATCTTCTCTATAGGTGGGATGGTT
>JBMFMQ010000040.1:0-14467 GCA_049970595.1 Candidatus Ratteibacteria bacterium
AGGGGGTTTGGGGGAGTTGATACCTTTTGGGGATTTTAAAGGGGTTTAAACCCCTTTAAGAAACAAACATAAGAATGGTGTATAATATAAAAATGGGAAATAACTAATGGGGTTTAGTAAATACTTACGGAAAAAAAGATGGTAAGAGTTAGATTCGCACCAAGTCCAACAGGTTATTTACATATAGGAAATGCAAGGACTGCTTTGTTTAACTATTTATTTGCAAGAAAAAATAAAGGAAAGTTTATTTTAAGGATTGAGGATACAGATAAAGAAAGAAGTAGAAAAGAATATGAGGATGCGATAATTGAGGACTTAAAATGGCTTGGAATTGAATGGGATGAAGGACCTGATATTGGAGGAAATTTTGGACCTTACAGACAGAGTGAAAGAATACATATATATAAAGAATTTGCTGAAAAACTTTTAAAAGAGGGTATTGTCTATAAATGTTATTGCAAAAAAGAAGAACTTGAAAAAATGAGAAAAGAGGCACAAAGAAAAGGTCTTCCACCTGGATATGATGGGAGATGCAGGAATTTAACAAAGGAAAAAATAAGTGAATATGAAAGAGAAAAAAGAAATTATGTTTTAAGATTGAAAGTTCCTAAAGAGAAAATTGAAATAGATGATTTGATAAGAGGGAAAGTTATTTTTGAAGGAGAAAATTTAACAGATTTTGTTATAATGAAATCAGATGGAACACCAACTTTTAATTTTGCAGTTGTAATTGATGATTATTTGATGAAGATAACACATGTAATAAGAGGAGAGGACCATCTTTCAAATACACCAAAACATATATTAATTTTTAAAGCAATAGGTGGCCAAATTCCAAAATTTGCTCATATGTCAATGACTCTTGGACCAGATAGAACAAGATTGAGTAAAAGGCATGGAGCAACAAGTGTAAGAGCATACAGGGAAAATGGATATTTACCTGAAGCATTTTTTAATTATATTTCTTTACTTGGATGGGGGTCACCTGAAAGTAAAGAGATATTCACAAAGCAAGATTTGATAAATGAGTTTTCAATTGAAAGATGTCATAAAGCAAGTGCTATTTTTGACCCTGGGAAATTATTATGGATGAATAGTTTTTATATAAGAAATTCTTCAATAGAAAGAATATATGAGTTATCAATTCCATTTTTAAAAAAAGCACATCTTTTGGATAATCTTAAAAATCAAAATGAAGAGTATATAAAAAAAGCAATAGAACTTGAAAAGGAGAAAATAAAGACATTAAAAGATATTCCCTATTTAATTGAGTTTTTCCTAAAAGATGAGATTGAATATGAAAAAGAGGGATTTGAAAAACTTATAAATGAAGAAACAAAAAAAATATTAAATGAAATTGTTTTTATTTTTGAAAAGATAGATGATTTCAAAAGGGATGAAATTGAAAAAAGAATAAGGAATTTTTGTTCTGAAAAAAAGTTAAAGACATCAGAAGTTTTCCATCCTTTAAGATTTGCTGTTAGTGGAAGGACAAAAGGACCAGACCTGTTTGGTATGATTGAACTTCTCGGAAAAGAAAAAGTAATTGAAAGAATAAAAAAATTAACAAGGAGTGAGAAATGATTAAAAGGAGTAAAGTTGAAGAATTGAAGAAAAGAGCAAAAAAAATTCTTGATGAAGCAGGTATTGTTATAACAGATGAAGAATATAAAAATATGGAAGTTTGTGATTTAGGCCTTGGAATTCCTGAAGAAATAGGAGTTCAAATAGTTGTTTATGTAAATAATGAAAGGTATTGTGCAAAGGAACTTATTTTATTACCAAATCAGACATGTCCAGAACATAAGCATCCTCCAATATCAGAAAAAAATCCTGGAAAACAGGAAACATTTAGATGTAGATATGGAGAAGTCTATCTTTATGTTCCAGGAGAGCCAGTTAAAAATCCAAAAGCAATTTTAAAAAGTAGAAAGGAATATTTTACTTGTTGGCATGAGATAATTTTAAAACCTGGGGACCAATATACAATACCTCCAAATACATTACACTGGTTTCAAGCAGGAGATAATGGAGCAATAGTAAGTGAGTTTTCTTCTCAGAGTATAGATGAGAAAGATATTTTTACAGACCCTGATATTAAAAGGATAACAGAGATTATTGAAGATGAATAAAATGTTAAGGTTTTTCAATACTTTAAGTAAAAGAAAGGAAGAATTTATCCCTATAGAAGAAGGAAAGGTAAAACTTTATACATGTGGACCGACTGTTTATGACCTTGCCCATATTGGTAATTTTCGTGCTTATGTTTTTGAGGATTTACTTCATAGATATCTTGAATTTAAAGGATATAAAGTTATAAGGGTTATGAATATTACAGATGTTGATGATAAGACAATTAAAGGAGCAAAAAAAGAAGGAATAAGTTTGAGAGAATATACTGATAGATATATAAAGATTTTCCTTGAAGATATGGAGACATTGAGATTAAAAAAGCCAGATTATATGCCAAGAGCAACAGAAAATATAAATGAAATGGTTGAATTAATAAAAAAACTTCTTGAGAAAGGATATGCATATTATAAAGGTGGTTCAATCTATTTCAGCATTTCAAAATTTCCCTCCTATGGCAAACTATCAGGGTTAGATCTTTCTAAAATAAAAGTTGGTGCAAGGATTGATGCTGACGAATATGAAAAAAATGATGTAAGGGATTTTGTTTTATGGAAAAAAGCAAAAGAAGAAGGTATTTGGTGGGATACAGAAATTGGGAAAGGAAGACCTGGATGGCATATTGAGTGTTCAGCAATGAGTATGAAATATCTTGGAGAAACATTTGATATTCATACAGGTGGAGTTGACAATATTTTTCCTCATCATGAAAATGAAATTGCACAAAGTGAGGCAGCAACAGGGAAGAAATTTGTGAATTACTGGCTCCACTGTTCTCATCTACTTGTAAATGGAGAGAAAATGTCAAAATCAAAAGGAAATTTTTATACTTTAAGAGACCTATTAAATAAAAATTATAATCCAGTAGGAATAAGGTATTTACTTCTATCAACACATTACAGAGACCCTTTAAATTTTACTGAAAATTCATTAAAGCAGGCAGAAAATACAGTTAAAAATTATAATGAGTTTTACAAGGGACTTAATATATGTGCAAGTGAAAAATATAATCCTAAAATAAAAAAAGAGATTGAAATAGCAAGGAAAGGATTTATTGAAGGGCTTGATGATGATTTAAACATTTCTCCTGCGCTTTCTTCTATTTTTAATTTTATAAAAAAAGTAAACATATTTTTCTCAAAAGGAGAATTTGGGAAAGATAATGTAAGAGAAGTTAAAGAATTTCTTGAAGATATTGATAATGTTTTATGTATTATTGAGAAAAAGGAAGAAATTTTACCCCAAGAGATTTTAAATTTAATAAAAGAAAGGGAAAATGCAAGAAAAAATAAAGAGTTTGATAAAGCAGATAGAATAAGGGAAATTTTGAAACAAAAGGGAATAATCCTTGAAGATACTCCTTTTGGAACAAGATGGAAAAAAGTGGTATTATAAAATTATGGAAAGAAAAATTATGGATAAAGATGTAATAAATAAGATTTTGAAAGAAATGGCGGTAAAAATTGAAAAAGATATTGGTCTTGTTGATACTGTTTTGGTAGGAATAAAAAGAAGAGGAGCTATTCTTGCTGATAGAGTTAATAAAAATTTAAAAAAGAAGGTTCCTGTTGGATATCTTGATATAACATTTTACAGGGATGATTTCAGTAAAGTTGGTGCTCATCCAGTGGTTGGAACAACAGAAATTTTATTTGATATAGATGATAAAAAGGTTATTCTTATTGATGATGTTTTATATACTGGAAGAACTGTAAGGGCAGCACTTGATGCATTAATTGACCTTGGAAGACCTGCATTTGTTAAACTTTTTGTTCTTGTTGATAGAGACCATAGAGAACTTCCAATTTCACCTGATTTTTTTGGAAAAAAAATAGATGTTGAAAAAGATGAAATGGTAGAGGTAAGATTAAAAGAAATAGATAAAAAAGAAGAAGTTGTTATAGTTAAAAAATGGAATGGAAAAGAAAAGACCTCATAGGACTTGAATATTTGAGTAAAGAAGAGATAGAAATGATACTGGAAGTTGCTGATTCATTTAAAGATGTAAGTACTCGTTCAGTTAAAAAGGTTCCTGCATTAAGGGGGAAAACAATTGTAAATTTATTTTTTGAACCAAGCACAAGGACAAGGACATCTTTTGAACTTGCAGCAAAAAGATTGAGTGCAGATGTTTTGAGTTTTGATGTAAGTTCTTCTTCTGTTTCAAAAGGAGAGACAATAGTTGATACAGCAAAAAATATTGAGGCAATGAAAGTTGATTGTTTTATCGTTAGGCATTCTGTTTCTGGAGCACCTGAAATCATAAGCAAAAATGTTTCCTCTTCTGTTATAAATGCAGGAGATGGCTGTCATGAACATCCAACACAGGCATTATTAGATTTATTTACAGTCAAGGAGAAATTTGGGCATATAAAGGGAATTAAGATTTCTATAATAGGAGATATTTTACATAGTAGAGTTGCAAGGTCAAATATATGGGGATTTAAAAAACTCGGAGCAGATGTTATTTTATGTGGTCCTCCTCCTTTAATTCCAAAAGATATAGAAAAAACAGGAGCAAAAATTACTTATGATATAGACAAGGCAATAGAAAATGCAGATATTGTTTATCTTTTAAGATTACAGAGAGAAAGACAAAAAGAGAATTTCCTTCCATCTTTGAAAGAATATAGTTTTTTATATGGAATAGACAAGAAAAGATATGAGAAAATAAAAACAAAAGCATTCATTATGCATCCAGGACCAATGAACAGAGGAATAGAAATTAAATCAGATGTTGCTGAGAAAGATAGCTCATTGATTCTAAATCAGGTAACAAATGGGATTGCAGTAAGGATGGCTGTTTTATATTTAACAATAGGAAGGAAAAAAAATGAGTATTAAACTTTATCCTCCTATATCATATGAAGAAAAACTAAATGAGAAACAAATTGAGATTGTGAAAAATGGAGAAGGTCCTTGTCTTGTTCTTGCTGGAGCAGGAAGTGGAAAAACAAGGGTTCTTGTTTACAGAGTATGTTATTTAATTCAAAATGGTGTTTTGCCTTCAAATATTTTACTTTTAACATTTACAAATAAGGCAGCAAAAGAAATGACAAATAGAATTGAAAAAATACTTGGTTTTTTCCCAAAAGGGCTTATCGGTGGCACATTTCATCATGTTGCAAATTTACTTTTAAGAATTTATGGAAGGGAAATAAATATAGAACCTGATTTTACAATTATTGATGAAGAGGACTCTGTTTCTATATTAAAGGAAATAATTGAAAAAACAGAGAAGAAAGACCAGTTCCCACATGCTTCAAAAATAAAGGAGTTTATATCTCTTTCAATAAATACCTGTGAGAATTTAAGGGAAACAATTATAGGTTTTTTCCCTGAATATGCTCATCTTATTTCAGATATTGAAAAAATTTATAAGGAATATCAGAAAATTAAAAGGAATTTAAATCAACTTGATTATGACGATTTACTGACTTTCTGGCTTAAACTTATGAGGCATCAAGCAACATGTGATAGAATTTCTTCTCGCTTTCATTATATACTTGTTGATGAATATCATGATACAAATAAAATTCAAGCAAAAATTTTATATCTTCTTGCAAAAAAACATAGAAATATAATGGTTGTTGGTGATGATGCTCAGAGTATATATTCTTTCAGAGGAGCAACAGTAGCAAATATAATTGAATTTCCAAAGGTTTATCCTGATGCAAAAATATTTTATCTTGACATTAATTACAGAAGCACACCTGAAATATTAGATTTTGCAAATGATGTTATTTCTCACAATAAAGTTCAGTTTCCAAAAAAACTTATAAGTGTAAGAAAAAGTGGAGTTAAACCAGTAATTGTTAAATGTAGAAATATGAAGGAAGAATCTATTTTTGTTTCACAGAGGATAAATAAATTACTTGAAATTGGTGTAGAACCAGAAGAAATAGGAGTTTTATTTCGTTCAAGGTATCAGGCAGCAGAACTTGAAATTGAATTATCAAAACTTAAAATTCCATACATTATAAGAGGTGGTTTGAGATTTTTTGAGCAGGCACATATAAAAGATGTTGTTGCATATTATAGAGTTATCCAGAATTTCAAAGATGTCCTTTCTTGGAGAAGAATATTTAATTTATGTGAAGGGATTGGGAAAAAAACAGAAACAGCCCTTACAGAATTGGTTTTAAAGGTAGAAAGTTTTGACGAATTTAAGGATAAAATTGAAAGGTTAAAAATAATAAAAAAGGGTAAAGAAAGTTTGATTAAAAATATAAATTTGATTGAAGAGTTGAAAAATAAACAAATTACAGAAGGGATAGACCTAATTTTAAATTCAGGATATTCTAAGTATTTATCAAAAAAATATAAGGATAGCACTGAGAGATTAGAGGATATAAATAGTTTAAAAGAAATTGTTTCTCTTTATTCTAATATTTCTGATTTTCTTTCAGAAGCATCTTTACAGGAATATTCAAAAGGAGAAAACCCAAATTTAAAAAATGCAGTTATTCTTTCAACAATTCATCAGGCAAAAGGACTTGAATGGAGAATTCTTTTTATTATTGGTGTTTGTGATAACCATTTTCCCCATCCTTATTCAAAATATGATTTGTCAGCACTTGAAGAAGAAAGAAGAATTTTTTATGTTGCAGTTACAAGGGCAAAAGAAGACCTTTATATTACATATTATTCTTATGACCATTACAGATATCTGCCTTTAAAAAAATCAATATTTATTGAAGAAGTATCTAGTGATTTATATGAAGAATGGGACTTAACATAAAGAAAATTATACAGATAGGAGTTGGTGGATTTGGTGAAAGTTGGCTTGATATAGTTGTTTCTTCAAAAGAATGGGAGATTGTTGGAATAGTTGATATAAATGAGGAAATTTTAAAGAAAAGTGTTGAAAAGTATCCATTTCTTAAAGGGAAAATATATAAATCATTAAAGGATTGTTTGAAAAAAGTAAAAGCAGATGCTCTTTTAAATATTACTCCTCCATCTTTTCATAAAGAAACTTCTATTTTAGCATTAAAAGAGGGTTTACATGTTCTTGTTGAAAAACCATTATCTGATAGTTTAAAAAATGCAGAAAAAATAGTTGAGGTAAGTGAAAAATATAGAAGAAAACTTATGGTTAGTCAGAATTATAGATATAATAGGGCACCAAGGACAATAAGAAAAATGATAGAAGAAGGGGATATAGGAGATATAAGTTGGTGTATTTTAAACTTTCAAAAAGGTCCAAGATTTTCTGGATTTAGAGAAAAAATGGAATATCCTCTTTTAATAGATATGTCAATACATCATTTTGATCTTTCAAGATATATACTTGGTAAAGAACCTTTAAATGTTTATGCTGAAAGTTGGAATCCAAAATGGAGTTGGTTTAAAGGAGATGCCTGTTTAAACATAATTTTTGATTTTCAAGAAAATGTTCATTTTAATTATTCAGGTAGTTGGGTAAGCGTTGGAAAAGATACTCAATGGTCTGGTGAATGGGAAATATATGGAGATAAAGGAACAATTATATGGGATAATTCAGGTATTAAAAAAGTTTTTGAAGGGAAAGAAAAAGTTATAGAATTGATAAAACTTGAAAGAGAAGATAGATTTCTTGCCCTTTATGAGTTTTATAGAAGCATTGTTGAAGATAGGGAGCCAGAGACAAGTGGAAAGGACAATTTAAAAAGTTTAAGGATGGTATTTAAGGCACTTGAGTCAATAAAAAAGGGAAAGAAAATTAATCTTTAAATCTCTTATCATCTCTGTAAACTATCTTCCCTTTGCTTATAGTTAATAAAACTTTCCCCTTTAATTTCCAGTTTAAAAATGGAGTATTTTTGCTTTTACTTTTAATTTCATCTTCAGTGTATATCCATTCAATATCTGGGTCAAAAACAACTATATCTGCTTTTTTACCTTCTTCAATTATCCCCCTTTCAATATTTATAATTTTTGAAGGTGCATATGTAATCTTATAAATAATATCTTTAAGTTTAATTCCATAATCAATAAGTTTAAGGCATAAAGGTAAGAATGTTTCAAATCCAATAATCCCAAAAGGAGCATTTTCAAATCCAGATTCCTTTTCTTCATAACTATGTGGTGCATGGTCTGTCACAATACAATCAATTGTTCCATCTTTCAATCCCTCAATTAAAGAAATTCTATCTTTTTCTGTTCTTAAAGGTGGAGATACTTTTGCATTTGGATTATAACCGATTACTGCCTCTTCTGTTAAAGTTATATGATGTGCTGTTACTTCACATGTAATATTTTTTAACTTATTTTTTTCTCTTCTTACAGATTCAACAGAACCTTCTGTTGATAAATGTGCTAAATGTAAAAGCCCTCCTGTTAACTTTGCAAGTTTAATATCCCTTTCAACCATAATCTCTTCTGCTTCCTTTGGTATTCCTGGTAAACCAAGTTTTGTTGAAATAAATCCTTCATTCATAACCCCATTTTTTGATAAATTCTTGTCTTCTGAATGTGAAATAACAACTTTTTTATGCAATAAAGTATATTCAAGTGCTCTCCTCATAAGATTACTATCCATAACACAATTACCATCATCTGAAAAGGCAACTACATTTTCTTCAATCATTTCAAAATATAAAGCAAGTTCTTTCCCTTCTCTTTTTTTTGTTATTGCACCAATAGGTAAAACTTCACAGAAACCTTCTTTCCCTTTTTCATAGACAAATCTTATACTTACTTTATTATCAAGAGCAGGCTCTGTATTTGGCATACAGCATATAGTTGTAAATCCACCACTTACAGCAGATAAACTCCCAGTATATATTGTCTCTTCATCTTCTCTTCCAGGTTCCCTTAAATGGCAATGTAAATCAACAAATCCTGGACAAACAATTTTATTTTTACAATCAATCACTTTATAATTTTTAGAAGATATATTTTTACCTATTTTTTTTATAACTCCATCCTCAATAAGAATATCAAATTTCCCTTCTTTCCCTGTTTTTGGCTCAATTAAATATCCATTTTTAATTAAAAATTTCATTTCTTTTTTTCTTCAACCTTTATATTATATTTTTTACTTTTTATCTCATAAATCCTGTTATATGGTGGTCCACTATATTTTGAACTTAAGTAATACATTTTAACTGCTTTTTCTTTTTCTCCAAATGCTTCCCACATCATTCCTTCTTCAAAATATATCTTCCAGTTATTTGGATTTTTTTTCTCTCCATCTTTATATGTTTTTATTGCCTGATTTAATTTTTCTTTATATGGAAGACCACAAAGATATAAATATTTTGCTTCTGACCATTGTAGCCATGCTTTTAAAACATAACTTTCAGGATTTTTTGGTTGAAAAAAAGAGATAAAAGAAAGGTATTCAATTGCTTTATCATATTCTCCTTTATGGAATGCTTCATCAACTTTTATCCAGATATATGGAATAATTAAATGAAAAAAACCAATACAGATAAAAGGGAAGAAGACAAAAGGTATAATAAACAAAATTTTCTTTTTTTTCATTATATCTCCTTTTGCGCTTGCCGGGATTTGAACCCGGATATTCTGGCTCCGGAGGCCAGCGCTTTATCCAATTAAGCCACAAGCGCCTTTATTTAAATTTTAAGACAAAAAATAAAAATTTTCAAATTTTTAAAAAGTTGGGTAATAAAAAGGGTACTACTTATTTTTGAGGAGTTTTAACTTCATCTTTTATAAAGGCAATTCTTCTACATCTTGGACATATTACTTTTAAAACATCTTGTCTATTTATTGGTGGAACAAATTTTTCTTCATATTCAGTTGGTATTTTTAAATTTTTAATAATTTGGTTTATAATAACTGGCTGGCTGAATGCAAGGTTTCCAAGTTTTCTGTAAATGTATATTATATGTTTTTCTGTTCCTATTATTTGGCCACATGAAATACAGATAACTAAATTATGCTCAACTTTATTCTGAACTTCACTTACATCTTTTAAATACGAAACATCAAATTGATTTGTAAGTTTTATCCCTTCCTTTGTTATACAATTTCTTTCACATTCTCCACAGAAAATACACCTATCAGGATTATGAATTAAAATCCTTTTTTTATTTTCTATATCATCTATCATATCAATTGCTTTTGAAGGACAAACAAAAAAACAAGAGCCACATCCAACACATTTTTCTTCATTATATTTTGGTTTTCCTCTAAATCTTGGAAATGGCTTATGTTCTTTATATGGGAATTTTGTTGTATATGGCTTTGAAATTAAACTTTTTATTGCTTCTTTAAGTTCTCTAATTTTTGGTTTTCTCATTTTTTACCTCTTCTTTCAATTTATCACAGATACTGCCTTCCCATAAATTTACTCCTTGTATATGGCTTGCTCTTGAAATTGCATGTGCTGCTGTTGGAGCACTAATTAAGATAAAGATTATTGTTAGAAATGCTTTTAAAGATATATTTAAAGGTCCTTTTATTAAGATACCAAGCAAAATAGAACATGTTCCTAAAGTTACACATTTTGTTGATGCCTGTAATCTATTATAAACATCAGGTAGTCGAACAAGTCCAATACATCCAAAAAGATTAAAAAAACCACCAATAAACATAAAAATTAAACTTATAATTTCTCTCATTTTTCACCTCACTCATCAAACCCTTTACCTTCAAGAAATTTACTTATAGCAATTGTTCCTATAAAACTTAATAATGCCCATGAAATAGAAACATTCATATAAAAATCACTTCCTGAAATATAACTTACAATCCCTGCAAAATTAACAATTATTATACCAAGAATATCTATACCAACAACTCTATCAGCAACACTTGGACCCCTTGAAATCCTAAAAAGACACAAGAAACAGCAAAATAAAAGCAAAATAAGTAAAAATGTAATCATTCAAATATCCTTTCTATTATCTTTTCAAATTTTCTTACTATCATTTCAGTTGCATTTTCAATATCGTCTGATTTTACATAAATCCAGTGAATATATAAAAAACCATCTTGGTCAATTTCAACACTCATTGTTCCAGGTGTTAAAGTTATTGAATTTGCAAGAACTGTTAAAGCAGTTTTACTTTTCAATCTTGTTTTTACTTTAACAATTCCGGGTCTAATTGGTAAATTTGGATGTAAAACCCTATATGCAACATCAAAGTTTGCAACAATACACCAGAAAATTAAAACAGGTATATAACTAATTGCCCAAAAGTATCTTTTTATCTCAAAAAACTTATTTGGACTTTCTGTAAATGCTTCACCAAAAATTAAACCAGAAATTACACATATAAAAAGACCTGCAATTAAAATTTGCCAGTCAATTCCATATTTACTAAATGGCAATGTTAAAAATATCCATGCAATAAAAAGTAAAATTGTTAAAATTCCTTTTTTCATATTAACTCCCGAATATCTTATTTATATATTGTAAAACACCTCCAGTAAAGACATCACAAACTGGTCCAAAAATTCCATCTTCCATTCCTATTAAAAGGGCTCCTGTAAAAATACATAAAATTGAAAGAATAATCAAAGGAATAATCATAAGTTCAGGGACTTCTTTAAATTTGCTCCATTTATTTTCATCAAATCTCTCTCCCTTTCCATATAAAGAATATCTGCAAACCTTTGTAAATGAAGCGAGTGTCAAAATACTTCCTATTACTGCCCAAAGTGAAATAACTGGTCTACCTTCTTTAATTGCTGCAAGGATTATGATTAATTTTGACCAGAAACCATTTAATGGAGGCATACCACTTATTGAAAGAGAACCAATTAATGTTGAAAAAGATGTTACTGGCATTTTTTTATAAAGAAGTCCTATTTTTCTTAAGTCCCTTGTTCCTGTTTGGTATTCAATTGCTCCAGAATTAAGGAATAAAAGTGATTTAAATAATGAATGATTGAAAAGATGAAATATACCTCCAAGAATACCTAAAGGAGTTCCAAGACCAATTCCAACAATAATATATCCCATCTGACTTATTGAATGATATGCTAAAAGACGCTTTAAATCCCATTGTAATAAAGCAAGTAAAACACCAGAAATCATTGAGATAACGCCCATATAGACCAGAATCTGACTTATTAAAGGAGTAAAACCAAAAAGATTAAATATAAGCCGGCAGATTACATAAACACCGAGTGCCTTTATAACTACACCTGATAACATTGCACTAATTGGACTAGGAGCAGAAGGATGAGCATCAGGAAGCCATGCATGAAATGGAACAATTGCAGCTTTAATCATAAAACCAGTTAAGAATAAAACAAAAACAAATCCAATTAAATTATCATAAGGTATTTCTTTTAAAATTCTTGCAACATCAGCAATATTTAATGTTCCTGTCTTCCCATATAAAAGTGCAATTCCAAATAAAACAAATAAACTACCAACATTTCCCATTACAAGATATTTAAAACTTGCCTCAAGTTCCCTTGCTTCACAACCAAAACCAACAAGAGCATAAGAACTAATTGCAGCAATTTCCATAAAAACAAACAAATTAAATATGTCTCCTGATAGAACTACTCCATTTAAACCAGCAACCATTAAAAGGAAAAGTGAATAATATCTTAATTTTGAAGTAAACTTTTTTTCAATATATTCAATTGAAAATAATGTTGCCATAAAT
Source organism: Candidatus Ratteibacteria bacterium (assembly GCA_049970595.1). Lineage (GTDB taxonomy): Bacteria > Ratteibacteria > UBA8468 > B48-G9 > JAFGKM01 > JAMWDI01. The sequence continues at coordinate 12,708 of JBMFMQ010000040.1, forward strand.
GAAATTAAATTTATAATTATTAAAAGTAAACAGGAAAGTCCATCAAGAACAAAAACTATTCCAAAAGGAGGTCTCCATCCACCTATATGATAAACATAATTTTGATTCATTGTCATCAATGATAAAAGGAATAAAATAAATGTTGTTATATTACCTAAAATATCAGGAATAAACTTAAATTTTCTTGAAACCATAGGTATAAAGAATGAAACTCCAAGTGGTATAATAATAAATAAAGGTAAATTTTTCATTTTTTTTATCCTTTTAATTTTTTAATTTCTGTTATATCAAATGTTCCATATCTCTGATAAATTCTTATTGCAATTGAAACCATTAAAGAAAGAACACCAAGACCAATAACAATACTTGTTAAAACAAGTGCCTGTGGTAATGGGTCAACTGCTTTTTTTGAAAATTCCAAAATATCTTCACCTTTATTTAAAATTGGGGGTATTCCATCTTTTCTGTATCCTAAAAGTATGAAAAAAAGATTTACTGAATATTCCATAATACATAAACCAAAAATAATTTTAACAATATTCTTTTTACAACTTACACCATAAAGACCTATTAAAAATAAAACAAAGCATAAATAGTAAATCATTTTTTATCCCTTTTTTCAGTTGTTATAAGTTTTCCTTTTCCATCTTCAAAAATAACCCTTATAACTGCAAGAATTATAAATATCATAAATAAAGAGGCACCTACTTTCATTCCAATGCTTATCTGGCATAAAGGTATAATTCCAGCAGAAAATAGATTGAAATTTCCAGTTGGATGTGATTTTTCAATAAAGTTTAAAAAGAAAATACCTCCAAAGAAAATTCCTAATGTTGCAATTAATAAAAATAAGAGTGCTCCTAAACTATCAAGTTCAGATGCAAGTACTTTCCCAATTTTCTTTAAAACATACTCTCTTCCAAATGCAAGTGTAATTAAAATAAAGGTAGATGCAAAAATAACTCCTCCAGGGAAACCACCACCAGGGGTTAAATGACCAAAAACAACAATATAAGCACCAAATAAAAATATAAATCCTTTAATCCATCTTGTAACTGTCTTTACTATTAAACTCATTCCTTTTTCTTCATTCATTTTTTACTCCTTTTTCTTGCATATATTCTTAAAATTGCAAGTGCTCCAAGAATTGATGTAAATAAAATTGTTGCCTCTCCAAGAGTATCATATCCCCTATAATCAAGAATAATTGAACTTACAATATTCGCTGCTCCTGTTTCTTTAACTCCATTTAAAAGGTATCTATTTGAAGGTGAATTTGGATTTAAAGTAAAAGAAGGTTTCCCAAAAGGTGGTAGATATCTTAAACCTTCCATACTGAAAATGAAGAATACAAAAATAAATGCAAAGGTTGTTATAAGCCCAAAAAAATCCCTATCTTCTTCTATAGTAGTGATGTCTCTTCTAATAGTTGCTCTAATTAAAATTATTAAAGATAAAACTTCAACAACCATCTGAGTTATTGCTATATCAGGTGCTCCAAGTAAAAGGAAATTTATTACTGAAAAATAACCAACAGCAGTAATTGCTATAACTGAAGAAAGTAAGTCCTTTGTTTCAAGAGATATTATACTTCCAATTATCATGAAAATAAGCAAAATTCCAACAATAATTTCAACCATATCTTCTCCTTAAGTATTTCTAAACCCCATTAGTTATTTTCCCTTTTTTATATTATACCCCATTCTTAAGTTTGTTTCTTAAAGGGGTTTAAACCCCTTTAAAATCCCCAAAAGGTATCA
>JBMFMQ010000041.1:0-14286 GCA_049970595.1 Candidatus Ratteibacteria bacterium
GGGCAAAAAACGCCAGAAAAAGCACTTGGGGTTGTTTTAAACCCCAGTGCTTTATATGTTGTTCAGTTAGTATTTACCATCTTTTTTATCCCATCTGGCAAGTTTTTTTAAGTTAGGACATAGTATCCGGGTAGAGTTTGAATATAAGTCCTGAAAGGCCTGGAATTGTTATATTGATAGAAAATGGAAAATTATGAAATGGAATATTTTCTGATTTTACCTTTCCAAAATTTCCTATATTTTTTCCACCATAATAAATTGAATCAGAATTAAAAATTTCAATATATTCACAGTTAAAAGGAACTCCTATTCTATAATTTGTCCTTAAAACAGGAGTAAAATTGAAAACAAAAATTAAAATATCCTTTTTTTCTTTTCCTTTTCTTATAAATGAAATAATACTCTTTTCATAATCAGAAAAATCAATCCACTGAAAACCATCAGGTGAAAAATCAATCTGATGAAATGGTTTTTCATTTATATATAAATAATTCAAATCACTTATAAATTTTAAAATTTTTCTATTTTCTTGGTTTTCAATTAAATCCCAACTCCTTTCTTCATACCAGTTCCATTCTTTCTCTTCAGCAAATTCACTTCCCATAAAAATCAATTTTTTTCCAGGATGTCCATACATATATGTTAAAAATGCTTTCAAATTTGAAAATTTTTCTTCTCTATTTCCCGGCATTTTTGAATATAAAGATTTTTTACCATAGGTTACCTCATCATGGGAAATTGGTAAAATAAAGTTTTCACTGAATGCATAAAGAAGGGAAAAAGTTAAACAATTATGATGATATTTTCTATATATAGGGTCAAGTGAAAAATAAAATAATGTATCATGCATCCATCCCATATTCCATTTAAATCCAAAACCAAGTCCTCCAAGATAAACTGGTTTACTTACTCCAGGCCAGGCAGTTGATTCCTCAGCAATTGTAAAACACCAAGGGTATTTTTCATATATAACCTTATTTAATTCTTTCAGAAATTCAATACCTTCAAGATTTTCCTTCCCTCCATATATATTTGGAATCCATTCTCCATCTTTCCTTGAATAATCAAGATATAAAATTGAAGCAACTGCATCAAATCTTATTCCATCTATATGGTAATTTTCAAATAAATTTAATGCACTTGATATTAAAAAATTTTTTACTTCATATCTACCATAATTAAAAATTGCTGTATGCCAGTCAGGATGGTCTCTTTTTCTTGGGTCAGAATGTTCATATAAATGTGTTCCATCAAAATAATATAAAGAAAAAGAATCCTTTGGAAAATGGGCGCATGAAAAATCAACTATTACTCCTATGTTGTTTTGATGTAAGTAATCAATAAGAAAACAGAAATCATCTGGCTTTCCATACCTTGAAGTTGGTGCAAAAAAACCTGTTGTTTGATATCCCCATGAACTATCAAGAGGATGTTCATATACTGGTAAAAATTCAACCCAGTTAAAATTCAATTCTTTTAAATATGGAACAAGTTTTTCACCAATTTCTCTATAATTTAAGAATTCTCCATTTTTTCTTTTCCATGAGCCAAGATGGATTTCATAAATACACATTGGTTTCTCATAAATATTTTCACTTTTCCTTTTTTCTATCCATTCATTATCATTCCAATTATAAGAAAGTGTATATGTAATTGAAGAGTTATTGGGTCTTTTTTCAAAATATTTTCCATATGGGTCACTTTTTAAGAATATCTCATCATTTTTTGTCTTTATTTCAAATTTATAAAGAGAAAAATCTTTAATTTCAGGTATAAATAAAGCCCATATTCCAGAATTTCCAAGAACTTTCATTTGATGTCTTCTCCAATCCCAATTATTAAAATCTCCAACTACACTTACTCTCTTTGCATTAGGAGCCCAGACAGAAAAATGGTATCCTTCTATATCATTTATTTTTATTTTAACTGCTCCCATTTTTTTATAAATCTCATAATTTTTGCCCTCATTGAAAAGATAAAGGTCATAATCAGTTAAAAAGTTAGGTAAAAAATAATAAGGGTCATATTCTTCATTAAAGTATCCACCTTTATAAACTATTCTCAATTTATAAAAAAACTTATCTTCAAATTCTCCTTCAAATATCCCTTCTTTAAAAGTTCTTTTCAAAAGAAATTCTTTATTTGTCTGTTTGTCCAAAACAGAAACATTTTCAGCATCCGGAATAAAAACCCTCAATTTCCAAAAATCTTTCTCTTTATGCCACGATAAAATTTCAAATGGATTATGATGTTCTCCTTTTATCAATTTTTCTATACTATCCATTCCGGTTCTTTAAAAATTATAAGAATTTTTGAATCTGGTGGCAGTAAAAAGTCATAATCATCAATTTTTATCTCAAACTGAATTTCTGATTTATTTTTATTTTCTTTTCTTTCAATTCTTACCTCAAGTATTTCATCCATTACATATTCCCATTTTTTTTCATAAAAATCTTTTTTATTAATATCATAAACTTCTCCATCAAAAATTATTTTTAAATCTTCAATCTTTTTTTCAAAATCAAATCTTAAATAAAGGTTTTTTTCATCATATCCATAAAAAATCTTTTTCAGTGGTAAATTAAAAGGCTTAAATACTCTCCATAAATCCTCTATTTTTATCTCAATAGATTGATACCATTCGTAAAAGTCAGTAATTTTTCCATCTATTTTGACCTTTATAAAAGGGATTTTTTCCTCAAATATTATTTTTCCCTCTATTTCATCCGGAATATTTTCATTCAATTTTTTATAAATCCTTATTAAATTATTTTTAAAGTATCTATCAAATTTTTCCTTTATTCTTCTATCCGCTTCAATACTATACCACCAGAACCAGTCACTCCCTTCAGCATTTAAAATCAATTCATAAACAATCTCATCCCTATTTTTAACTTTTTCAATTTTTTCTCTTACATCTTTTAAAAATTTCCACGCTTTATTTGCATTTTCTTTCCCAATCCAGTTATCAAAATTTGTTCCCATCCAACTTCCAGGTGAAATACCTTCAATAATTTTATATTCTTTACAAATTTCAATTGCATCGGTAAAAGTTAATGTCTTTATATTTTTATCTTCTTCAAGTAATTTATATAATGTTTTTAAAAATTTAATCCCTTTTTCCCTGTAATAATCCCAAGGATTTTCTCCATCAAGTATTATTGTGACAATTCCATCGGGCTTTTCATCAAAAATTTTCTTAATCTTTCCAATTAAATCAAATGCTGCTTTTTCCTCATCCATATTCTGATAAGAAAAACCTATCAAATCAGAAAGGTAATGGTCTCTGAAGAAAATAAAAATCTTATCCTTATATTTATAATTTTTATAAAGATTTCTTCTATCATTATCTTTTAGTGTTTCAAAAAGTAAATTTTCATCTGTTGCTGTCCATTTAATATTATATTTACAAAATAATTCAATTATTTCATCACTTAAAGCACCTTCTGAAGGCCATATACCCGAAGGATATCTTTCAAAAATTTCCTTGTAAAATTTAATTCCTCTTTCAATCTGTTTTTCTGCATCTTCTGGATAATTAAATCTGATATCTGGATAGGAAAGATTTGTTTTTGTTTTCTTCATTATTTCAGTATCATAAATAAGAGGCAAAATTGGATGATAAAATGGACTTGAACTTATTTCAATCTTTTTTTGTTCCTGAAGTTTTTTATATAATGGGATTATATTTTTAAAGATTTTTCTTTCTTTATCAAGAAGAATCTCAAGGTCATCTTCATTAAAGTTTCTTCCCTTTTCTCTTAAATAATCAATTTCTTCATCAAAAATCATAGGATTGAATGAAATAAGATGAAGCAAAAATTTAAAATCAAATAAATCACTCTTATTGTAAAAGTTTTCTTCAATTTTTTCTTTTAAAATATTCAGAGTTTTATTTGAATTTTTATATGTATTTGGAAATTCATTGTAAAAATTTAAAATTTCATCAGGAGATAAATCATAATTAAAAATATTAAAAAAAATATCTTCAATTTTGCCTTCTGAAATCAATTTTATTTGTTTTAAAAGTGAAGGTGTGATATTAAAGTTTATTTTGACATTTTCAAACTTTTCAATTAAAAATGCCATTGGATAATAATTCTGTATTGTTCTGAAAAATATCACACTTGTATTATTAATGTTTTCTTCTATATCTGAATAATATGGTTGATGTAAATGCCATAAAATACATAAATATCCCATTATAAACTTTCGTATATTTCTTTATATTGATTTGCTGAATTTTTCCAGGAAAAATCAAGTTTCATACATTTTTCAACAATTTTTTTAAAGGAATCTTTTTCATTATAAAACCAAATGCATCTTCTAATTGTGTCTATAAATTCTTCATCTTTCAAAAATGTAAAACCATATCCTCCATCATTTATATCAATAACAGTATCATAAAGACCACCAACTTTTCTCACAACAGGAATACTCCCATATTTCATACCTATCAATTGTCCAAGTCCGCATGGTTCAAATCTTGAAGGCACAAGGAAAAAATCACTTCCAGCATAAATTTTATGAGAAAGCACTTCATTAAATCCAGAATTAAAAGAAAAATTTCCCTTATATTTTAAACTTAATTCATTCAATTTTTCTTTATATTTCCGGTCACCTTCTCCAAGTATAACTATCTGGATATTATTTTCCATTAAATTATCAAATTTATCAATTAAAAGATCAATCCCCTTTTGTTCAACAAGACGGCTTACCATTCCAAATAAAGGAATATTTTCGTTTTTTTTCAAAGACAATTCTTCCTGAAGATAAGTTTTATTTATAATTTTTCCATCAGGAGTTTTATATCTTTTTTTTATATATTTATCAAATGCTGGGTTCCAAACTTGATAATCAATGCCATTTATAATTCCTCTTATTTTTCCTTTATATTTTCTTAAAAGACCATCAAGTTTAAATCCAAATTCTTCTGTCATAATTTCTTCAGCAAATCTTTTACTTACTGTTGTTATTATATCACTGTGTATTATGCCGGATTTCATTAAATTAATATTTCCATAAAATTCAAGTTCTTCCATTGAAAAATAATTATCTGGTAAACCAAGGGATGAAAACTTTTCATATGGAAAAATTCCTTGATATGCAATATTATGAATTGTAAAAACAACTTTAGTATTTTTAAAGAAATCTCTGTAGAACAATTTAAGATATAAGGGTAAAAGTGCTGTATGCCAGTCATTACAGTGAAAAACATCAATATTAATATTCAAATATTTAGAGACATCACATACACCTTTTGAAAAAAATGAAAATCTTTCAAGATTATCAGGATAATCTTTTCCATCTGGTCCATAAACTTCTTCCCTATCAAAATAATAATTATTTCCAATTAAAATAACATTTTGAAATTCCTTAATTTTAAAAATCTCACACTTTTCTTTCCTATTTGGTGAAAAAAATACATCTATCTCTCCTATTTTTTCAATCAAAAATTTTTCTTTAATCTGTCTATAAAATGGTAAAAAAAGATAAGAGTTTTTTTTGAAAATTTTAAAAAGTGAGCCAACAACATCAGCAAGTCCACCAACTTTTACAAAAGGAAAACATTCACTTGCAACATAACCAATCCTTTTCATTTTCTTCTCCTTTTTAAATTTTAAATTCTTTCAAAAATTCAGTTGCATTTTCAGGAGGAACAGGATTTATATATAAACCTGTTCCCCATTCAAATCCACCTGGTCTTGTTAATTTTGGTATTATTTCAATATGCCAGTGATAGTCCTTATCAATTGTCTGCCAATATCCTGGTCTTTGATATCTTGTAGGTGCTGTATGAATTAAAAAATTATATGAAGGATTTCCAAGACCTTTATTTATTTTTTTAAGGATTGAACTCATAATTTCTGATAATTGTTTTATCTCTTGGTCACTTATAGTATCAAAGTCAGGATTATGGTTCAATGGTAATATCCATGTTTCAAAAGGAAATCTTGAAGCAAATGGACAGATTGCTATAAAATATTCATTTTGATAAATAACTCTTTTTCCGCTATCAATTTCCTGATTTATAACATCACAGAAAACACATCTTTCTTTATATTCATAATATATCTTTGCACCATTCAATTCTTCCTTTACTCTTTTTGGAGTAACAGGAGTTGCTATTAACTGTGAATGTGAATGAAATAAAGATGCACCTGCTTCTCTACCATAATTCTTAAAAATCATAATATATCTTAATCTTAAATCCTTTTTTAAATCCAAACTTCTAATTTTATAGACATATATAACTTTTGAAAAATGTTCTAAATCAAATTGATGCATTTGTAAATTATGGTCTGGTGTTTCAATTATAACCTCATGTGCTCCTATTCCATTCATCATATCAAACATTCCAATGCCTTTTCTTTTCAATTCACCTTCAATCCTTAATGCAGGATATTTATTAGGAACAACCCTTACTTCCCAGCCAGGAGTATTTGGCAAATTATTTTTCCTTATTGCAAAAATTTCAGGCGGAGTTTTATTTTCATTACCAGGACAGAAAGGACAGAAATTATTATTTTCTTCTTTAAATTCTTCTTTTATTTGAGAAAATTGGTCAGGTCTACATATTCTTTCTGTTGAAATTATAACCCATCTACCTATTACTATATCCTTTCTCAATTCAGGCATTTTTTTCTCCTTTTTATATATAACTACCTCTTGGTATTACAATAATACCAGTTTCTGTAACAAAAAATTTTTTCCTATCTTGGTCAATATTATATCCTATTACTGAATTATCAGGTATTATAACATTTTTATCAATTATTGTCCTTTTTATTTTACAATTTTCTCCAATACAAACATTATTCATTATTATTGAATCAAAAATTTCGCTTCCTTTTTCAATTTTTACATTTGGAGAGATTATAGAATTATAAATAGATGAATCAGTTATTATGCATCCATCTGAGATTAATGAGTTTAATATTTCAATATTTCTTCCAAGGAATACAATTTTTGCAGGTGGTGATTGTGGTTTATATGTCATAATTGGCCATTTTTCATCATAAAGATTTAAAATGGGGTCTATTTCAAGTAATTCCATATTTGCATTATAATACGCTTCAATTGTTCCAATATCTCTCCAGTACTTTGTTTCTCTTTTATTTTCTTCAGTAAATTTATATGCAAAAACCCTATCTTTTTTAATCATTGAAGGTATTACATCTTTCCCAAAATCATGTGAACTTTCTATTTTTTTCGCATCTTCAATTAATCTTTTTACAAGTATTTCTGTATTAAAAACATATATTCCCATAGATATTAAAGATATTGAAGGATTTTCTGGTATAGTAAAAGGATTTTCTGGCTTTTCAACAAAATCAATTACTCTATATTCACTGTCAACTTTCAAAACTCCAAATCTTTTTGCTTCTTCCTTTTTGACCTCAAATACAGATATTGTTAAATCTGCCTTTTTTTTAATGTGAAACTCAATCATTTTTGTATAATCCATTTTATAAACATGGTCTCCGGAAAGTATTAAAACATATTCAGGTTTTTCTCTTTCAAGAATGTAAATGTTTTGAAATACTGAATCAGCAGTTCCAAGATACCAGTCCTCTCCAATTCTCTGCTGTGCAGGAACTATTTCAATAAATTCCCCAAGCTCCTTAGATAAAATATTCCATCCTTCTCTTATATGTCTCTGCAAAGAAAATGATTTATATTGTGTTAAAATATAAATTTTTTTTAATCCAGAATTTACTGCATTGCTTAAGGAAAAATCAATTATTCTATAAGTTGCTCCAAATGGAACTGCTGGTTTTGCTCTATCTTTTGTTAGTGGATATAATCTTTCTCCTTTTCCCCCTGCAAGAATAAAAGTAATTACATTCTTATACATGATTATTTCACTCAAATTAATTCTCTAATTTTATTTTTTAATTCATTTATATCTGATGATTTTATTAAATATGCTTCTGCAGCCCAACTTAAAAAATTATTTTTATAGTGTGGATATGATGTATAAATTATGATAGGTAAATTTTTCCTTTTTGATAGAATCTTCCCAAGAACCTCAAGCCCATCCATTTCAGGCATTTTTAAATCAAGAATTATCAAATCAATTTTTTCTTTTTCAATGATTGATAAACCTTCCTTTCCAGAAGATGCTGTTAAAACATCATATCCTTCTTTTTTCATTTCTTCCTCATAAAGTAATCTTTCATTTTCATTATCTTCAATTATCAATATTTTCTTTTTCATTTTTCACCTCCTTCGGTAAATAAATTGATACTTTTGTCCATTCATTGATTTTGCTTTCAATTTCTATCCTACCATTATGCCTTTCAATAATCTCTTTTGAAATTGTCAATCCAAGTCCAATCCCTTTCTTTTTAGTTGTAAAAAATGGGGTCATAACATTTCTTAATGTTTCTTCATCCATTCCATAGCCGGTATCCATTATTATAATTTTGTAAAATTCCTCAAATTTCTCACAATTTATAATTATTTTCCCTCCTTCTCTGTTGTTTTCTATTGCATTTTTAATTATGTTTAAAAAAACTTCTTTCATCTGAATTGAATCACATTTCAATTTTATTTCTGATAAATCAAACTCAATATTTATCTTCTTCTCATCTATTTCATTTATAAAAAACTCAATGGTTTCTCTTATTAATTCTGAAATATCAACTTCTTCAAAAATAATTTCAGACAAACTTGAAAAATTTACAATATTATCAATAATGTTCTCGAGTCGAATTATTTCACTATATATTATTTTTGCATCCCTTTTTATCTTATTTATATCATCTGTTTCCAGTATCTGTTTTGAAAATCCACCTATTGTAACAAGTGGATTTTTAACTTCATGAGTGATATATGAAGCAATTTTTCCAATTGTAGCAAATCTCTCTTTTTCAATAAGTTTTCTTTGAAGATTTTTAAGTTCAATAAATTTGAAGGCATTTTCAAGTGATAAGGCAGCATGGACACAAATTATTGAAAAAAGATTTATTATTTCTTCTGTAATCTCTTTTCTATGAAATGAATTATCTGCAAAAATAATACCAATTAATCTTGTTTCAGTAAAAATTGGAGATATTACTGCATCACAAGGATGAAGTAAAAACTTTACATTTGGTGGAATATTTTCATCTTTTTCTGCATTATAAACAACAAACAATTTTTTTTCTTTTAAAGTTCTTTTAAAATAATCTGTATCCGGTAATTCATTAACTTTTATTTTAAGTTTTTCAATCTCAAGATTAAATTTTGAATTTTTAATACTTTCCCTTTCTCCATTTTCAAAAAATTTTTCAATTGGAAGATTTTCTTTTTCAATCCTGCTCCATATAAAATTTGCCTCTTGCTCATCAATTGGACCTATCCCTCTCTTCCCATACAATAAATCCTCATTCTCATCATAAAACATCACAAAAGCACGACTGAAACCAAGAAAATATCCAGCAGTTATTCCAGTTAAAACTACATGAACAATTTTATCTATATCAAGGGATGATTGTAATTCCTTTCCTATTATATGAACAATTGAAATCTCATTCTTTAATTCTTCTTTGAAAATTTTTCCCATCAATAAAATTATACCTTTTTCAAAATGGGAGAGAAATATTTAAAAATGGGAAAATTTGGATTGGTCTAAAATAAAATCAATAATATTTTCAACATCTTTCTCATCTATATAGTCAGCATATTTAATAAATTCTTCTTCAGAAAATAGCAATTCTTCATCAAATAGTGAGATTACAACTGATTTTTTTTCTTCACTGGATTTTGGTATAAAATTTAATTTAAAAAATAAAATAGAGGAAAATAAAAGAATTGGGAGTAAAGAAACAGCAATGAAAACAGGTCTAAAATTTCTTACTTGTATTGTTTTTTCTTTATAGAATTTTACCTTTTCTTTCCAGAAGTCCTCCATTAGTTCAGGGGTTTTTATCTTTTTTGAATTTTCAATAATAAACTGAAAATCATTTAATAAATTTTTGCAATCCGAACAATTTTCAATATGAATTTCCATTTCATTCAATAATTTATCTGACAATTTACCTTCAATATAATCTATCAGAAATTTTTTAACCTTTTTGCAATTCATTTTTTATTACCCCTTTCTTTTTTAAATTTTCTCTTATTTTTTGCAATGATTGGAAATATGTCGCCTTAACTGTTCCAACTCTTTTCTTTAAAATATTGGCAATCTCTTCATATTTCAATTCTTCAAATGTTTTCAAAATAAAAATTGCTTTTTGTTTTTCCGTTAAATTATCTATTTCCTTCTTTATTTCATCTACCAATTCTTCATCCCTAACACAATCTTCAAATTTTACATTTGAAGAGAATTTTTGCCAGTTTTCAAAATCTTTATTTTCAATTTTTTTAAACCTTTTTCTTTTTTTTAAAAAATTATAGGAAAGATTAACTGCTATTCTGTAAAGATATGTTGAAATTTGTGAAAGACCTTTAAAATTATTCCAGTTTTTATATGCCCTTAAAAAAACTTCTTGAACAATATCTACTGCATCCTGATGATTGTTAACCATTTTATATGCTACTCCATAAATTTTATTTGCATATTTTATATAACATTCCTCAAAATTTTCTTTTTCCTTCATTTTATTTAGACCATTTAATTTGATAAAAAGTTTATTTTATGATATTATTTTACCTTAAATAAGGAGGGGAAGATATGGCAAAAAAGAAAAGAAGCATTTTAAAAAGACAGAGACAGGAAATAAAAAGAAGATTAAGAAATAAAGCGATAATTTCAAAAATAAAAACAATGATTAAAAAAACAAAAGATGCTATTTTAAATAATGACCCTGAATTTGATAAAATTTTGCGTGAGACTATTAAAGAAATTGATAAAGCCAGTTCAAAGGGAGTAATTCATAAAAACAATGCTGCAAGAAGGAAAAGTAGATTACTTAATTTTATCAGAAAATATAAAGTTCAATCAAAAGTTGAGAATAAATAATAAAGGAGATTTATCTCCAGTTCTGAACCTAATTCAATCCTGCCAACCTTTAAAGAATAATCAAAATTGTAAAGAGCATCTATTTTTTTTATAATCTCTTTTCTTAATTTTTTTTCATTTTTAATTATATTTCTTAAATAAACTTCAATTCCACTTATCAACAAAGTAAAATTTCTTTCTCTTATTTTGATGTATTCCTTTAATATTTCAAAAATTCTCTTATTATCTTGCTCCTTCAAAGAATAAATTTTTGAAAACAACATATTTTCAGGTGTTTTATAATTCTCTTTTATTGAACTTTCTTCAAATGGTTCTTCTATTGATGAACCATAAAGAATAATAAGAATACCTTCTGGAAGTTTATTTAAAACTTCATAAAGTTTTTCACAATCTTTTTTTGTAAATTCTTCTACATTTTTTATTATTAAAAGGACTTTTTCAGAAAAAACTGGAAGAAAATCAAATTTTTTCAAAATTTCATCAAGTTTTATTTTTTTTGCATCAAAAATTTTAATATCAAATTCGTTTATTTTATGTTTTTTCTTTAAATCTTCAACAAATGTTTTAAATCTGCCATAATCATTCAAAATAACAAAGTAATTTTTCATTTTTTTATCTTTAAAATTTCAAAATATATTTTTTTGGCAATTCTTTCAGAAATTTTATCAAGAACTTCCTCTTCATTATATATTCTAAATATTGAAGTTGAAAATTTTTCAACAAGATTTTTGTCTGTAATTATAACACCATTTTCTTTCAAAATAAGTCTTACTTCAATTTGAAATTCTGCACCAACTATATCATCTGAATTTTCATTTGAATAAAATAAGGGTTTTCTTTCAAACTTTAAAATTTTTAAATCTGCAATATAATCAGAAAATTTTTCATTGTTTGAAATATTAAATTCAGGATATTTAATTATAAGTTCTCTAATTTTCTCGTTTAAAACAAATGTCAAGTTTGGTTGATTTGAAAAATTTTCAATTTTTTCAAAATATATTCTTTTATTTCCCTGAAAATTTTTACTTAAATAACAAGATGTGAAAATGATAAAAATACTAAAGACCCTTATTAATTTTTTCAGAAGCAATTTTCCCATATTCTGTTTCTGAAAATTCATTCATAATCTTTTTATAATAATAAATTGCTGCTTTCTTTTTACCTGCCCTTTCATAATATCTTGCTATTTCATAATAATTTTTTGCTCCCCTTTCATCAAGTATCTTTCTTATTCTTTCAATTTCATCTTTAAATTTACTTTCAGGATATTCGGATAGAAATTCAAAAATTCTATCTTTTATCTCATCTATCATATCCATATCGTAATTTTTATCAGGAATCAAAGTCAAAAGATACTTTATCCTTAAGAATTTTGCTTTTTCACAAATCTCATCTTTTTCAGGAAAATTTTTAATTATTTTATTAAGCACCTCTATTCCCTTTTCATATTCTTTTATATCATAATAAAAATCTGCAAGTTTAAACATCCTGTCTATTGATTCTAAAGCATATGGATTATTTTCTATGACCTTATTCATTAAATCTCCCTTTTCTTCTTTCTTTGTCAAAAATTTCAATAAATTTCTTTCTTTTGTTTTTAAGGTCTCCTCTGCTATTTCTGATTGAATTTTTATTGCTGAAAAAACAAGTTGTGATGATGGATATTCATCTATAATTTTCTGAAAATAATCAAATGCTTTTTTATAATCTCCCTTTTCTCTGTAAATTTCTCCAAGTATAAAGCATGATTTAGGTGCATATTCAGATTTTGAATAATGTTTTAAGAGTTTTTTGTGTTCTCTTATTGCTATATCAATTTTACCATTTTTTCTAAATTCTTCCGCATAATTAAATTGTTCTTCTGGAGTATCTTTAACAGCATATTTTGGATTAATCCATTTCTTTGTCTGAGGTGTCCATTCCCAGTATGAATATCCGAAACTAATAAGTAAAAAAAAGACCATTAATACTTGAATGCTTTTCATATTATAATTTTCGCTTAAAAAATTAATTCTGTCAATCATCTATCCCCTCCATTTCAAGAAAATTTTTCCCCTTTTTTACATCAACTTTTATAGGAACTTTTAAACTTATAGAGTTTTTCATCGCATTTATAACTATTTCCTTCACAATTTCTTCTTCATCTTCATCTACTTCAAATAAAAGTTCATCATGAATTTGGAGAACAAGTTTACTTTTTAAATTTTCTTCTCTAAATTTCCGATAAATTTTATTCATGGCAACTTTAATTATTTCTGCAGCTGTTCCCTGAATTGGCATATTAATTGCTACTCTTTTCCCAAATTCTTTTTCATTTCTATTTGAACTTTTAAGTTCTGGAATATATCTTCTTCTTTTCAATAGAGTTTCCACATAACCTTTTTTTTCTGCTTCTTCAATTACTTTCTCAATATATTCTTTAACTTTTCCAAATTTTTCAAAATATTTTTTTATAAATAATGATGCTTCCTCAACTGATATACCGAGTTCCTTAGATAATCCATATGGACTGATACCATATATAATTCCAAAATTTATTGTCTTTGCAATCCTCCTTTTCTCTTCAAAATTTTCTAAGTTTAAAGGAGAAAATAAGGACTCTGAAGAAAGTATAAGTTGGGCAGTTTCATTATGAATATCTCTATTATTTTCAAATGCATCAATTAAAACAGGGTCCTCAGAAAAGTGAGCAAGAACTCTTAACTCAATCTGATTGTAATCAAAGGAATAAAAACAAAATTTTTCATCTGCACAAAAAATTTTTCTGACCAATCCTCCTTTCTGGGTTTTTATAGGTAAATTCTGTAAATTGGGATTTGAACATGTTAACCTTCCACTTGTTGTTGAAATCTGGCTGAAAACAGGATGAATCCTTCCTGTTTTTTCATTTATAAATGGCTGAATTCCATCAATATATGTAGATTTAATTTTATAAAGTTCTCTATATATCAAAAGATAATGTGGAATTGGATGAATATTAGAAAGTTCTTTTAAAACAGAAATATCTGTTGCATATCCAGTTTTTGTTTTTTTTATAATGGGTAGTTTTAATTTTTCAAATAGTATTTCTGCAACCTGTGAAGGAGAATTTAAATTGAAAACCTCTCCTGCCAAAGAAAAAATTTTATTTCTAATATCTTCTATTTCATCCTCAAATTTTTTCTTTAACTGCAATAAATATTCTATATCAACTTTAATCCCATTTATCTCCATCCATGCAATTACTTCAATAAGAGGAATTTCAATCTCCTTAAACAAATCATACATTTCAAGCAAATTAAGTAATTTTTCATATTCTTCTTTCAACTTAAATATATCTTTGTTATAAATCACTC
>JBMFMQ010000042.1:0-14244 GCA_049970595.1 Candidatus Ratteibacteria bacterium
CCTGCTGGTCCATCAATTGCAATAACAAAGTTTCTCATTTCATCCTTCCATTATTTCCTTCTCCTTTTCATTTATTTTATTCTCAATTTCCTTAATATATTTATCTGTGATTTTTTGAATTTCTTCAGTCCCTTTAAACATATCATCTTCTGAAATCTGTTTTTCTTCCTTTGCTTTTTTCAGTTGTTCATTCGCCTTTCTCCTTACCTCCCTTATTTCAATTTTCGCTTCTTCTCCTATCTTATGAAGTATTTTAACCAGTTCCTTTCTTCTTTCCTCGCTTAAAGGGGGTATAGGTATTCTTATAACATTTCCATCTGAAATCGGAGAAAGTCCAATATTACTTGTCTGAATTGCTTTTAAAATATTTCCATATATATTTTTATCCCATGGCTGAATGACTATCATCTGTGGCTGTGGTATTGTAATTGTTGCTATTTGGGTCAGTGGCATTTTAGAACCATAACATTCAACTAAAATTCCTTCAAGTAAAGATATTGATGCTCTTCCTGCTCTTAATTTAGAAATTTCTTTTATAAAAAAATCAACAACTCCTTTCATTTTCTGTTCCGCTTCATTAAAAATCTTATTTCTCATTCAACCCTCCTTTTTCAGATATGATAGTTTTTACTCCTTTTCCAAGAACAATTTTTTTAAGATTCCCTTTTTTAAAAAGATTAAATACAATTATAGGAATTTTATTTTCCATACATAAAGATATAGCGGTGCTGTCCATTATTTTTAGTTGATTTTTTAAAATATCAAAATAAGTTAATCTATCATACCTTTTAGCATCAGGATATTTGAAAGGGTCAGCAGAATAAACACCATCTACCTTTGTTGCTTTTAATATAACTTCTGCTTTTATTTCAATTGCTTTTAATGCTGCTGCTGTATCAGTTGTAAAGTAAGGATTTCCTGTCCCACCAACAAATATAACAATTCTTCCTTTTTCAAGATGTCTTATTGCCCTTCTTCTTATATATGGCTCACAGAACTGTCTCATTTCAAAAGCACTCTGAACCCTTGTATCAAGCCCAAGTTTTTCAAGAGAATTCTGAAGAGCAAGACCATTTATAACTGTAGCAAGCATTCCCATATAATCAGCAGTTACAACCTCAATAACATCTTTGTCCCTTTCAGTCCCTCTATAAATATTACCACCACCAACAACAATTCCAATTTCACATCCAAATTCCCATATTTCTTTAATCTCATGTGAAATAGAAATCAATGCTTTAGAACTTATCCCGCCTTTTTCATCTTCTTGCAATGCTTGGCCAGACAATTTTAAAAGTATTCTTTTATATTTTACCTTCATTTTTTTCTGTAAAAAATAATCTCTCTTTTCCCCATTTTTATTCTGCAAGGATATTTAGTTTTTATATTTTCAAATTTCTCTATATCTTTTTTATTCAATCCCATCATTTGAGCCATCTTTTCACATGTTTTTGGAATAAATGGTTTTAAAAATATTAAAAGATTTCTTATACCATAAAAAACAGAAACAATCGTCTTTTCAATATCAGAAACACCATTTCTCCATGGTGCCTTCTCATCAAGATATTTATTTAAATAGATAACAAGTTTCCAGATTTCTTCAATCCCTTCAGAAAAAGCAATATTTTCAATTTTTTCAGAATAATTTTTATAAATATCTTCTGAAAGAGCCATTATTTTTTCATCTATTTCTGATTCAGGTAAGTATCCATCAAATTTTTTTTCAATGAGATTTAAAGTTCTATTTAAAAGATTACCAAAATCATTAACAAGGTCACTATTATACCTTTTTTTAAAATTCTCTTCAGAGAATTCTCCATCAAGTCCAAATGGAACTTCTCTTAAAAGAAAAAATCTAAAAGAATCAACTCCATATTCATTTATATAAAATTCTGGAGATATAATATTTCCTTTTGATTTTGATATTTTTTCTTTCCCTGAAATCCACCATCCATGAGCAAATATTTTTTTAGGTTGAGGCAATCCAAGAGCAAATATTAATGCAGGCCAGACAATATGATGAAATCTCATAATGTCCTTTCCAATTAGTTGAACATCTGCTGGCCAGTATTTTTCAAACATTTTTTCATCATAAAGATAACCTACTCCACTTAAATAATTTAAAAGAGCATCAAACCAAACATAAATTGTATATTTTTCTTCTGTTGGAGATTCAATTCCCCATACTACATTTTTCCTTGTTATGCTTATGTCATTTAATCCCTGCTTTATGAAATTTAAAACTTCATTCTTTCTGAAATCTGGTTTCACTATTTCTGAATTTAAAATCAAATTTTCAAGTTTCTTCTGATATTTTGATAACCTGAAGAAATATGAAGTTTCTGATATTTCACTCACAGGTCTTTTACAATCGGGACAGAGAGGTCTTTCTAAATTTTCTATAGTTACATAACTTTCACATTGCACACAATAAAATCCTTTATATTCTCCTTTGTATAAATCTCCATTTTCAAGTAAGATTTTGAAAACTTTTTTTACAATTTCCTCATGCTGTCTTTCTGTAGTCCTTATAAATCTATCATAAGAAATATTCATTTTTTCCCATGTTTTTTTAAATATTTCTGAAACTTCATCAGCAAGTTCTTTCGGACTTATCCCTTTTTTCTGTGCTGCTTCATAAATCTTTTGACCGTGTTCATCAGTTCCTGTTAAAAAAAATACATCAAATCCCTTCATCCTGTAAAATCTTGCAAGACAATCAGCAGCAACTGTTGTATACGTATGGCCTATGTGTGGTTCTGCATTAACATAATATAGAGGAGTTGTTATATAAAATTTCATTTTTTTTCAACCTTTTCTTTTTTATAAAATTCCTCTTCATAACTTAAACAGCAAAGCAATCTTCCACAAATTCCTGTTATTTTACTTATATCAAGAGGAAGTTTTTGATTTTTTACCATTCTCATTGTTATTGATTCATATTTTTTCAAAAATGTAGCACAGCATAACTGTCTTCCACATACTCCATAGCCACCTTTAATTTTTGCCTCATCTCTAAAACCAATCTGTCTCATTTCTATTCTACAATTAAAAATTTTTGCTAAATCTCTCACAAGTTTCCTAAAATCAATCCGAGTTTCAGCAAGATAATAAAATGTTATTTTTGTTTTATCATATGTATAATCAACATCTACAAGACGCATTGGTAGATTATAACTTTTAATTTTTTCACTGCATATTTTAAATGCTTCTTTTTTCTTTTCATTATTTTCCTGAATTATTATAAAGTCCTTTTCACTTAATTTTCTCAAAATCTTTCCAGATATAACTGGAGAAAAAATTCCTTTCACTTCCATAATTTTATATACTTTTCCATAATCAATAGTTCCTTCAGTAAACTCTACAAGAACAAAATCCATAATTTTCACATCTATTTCAGAAGGCAATCTGAAGTAAAGATTTTTTTCAACTTTTCTTATTTCTATTTCTGCAATTCTATCCATTTTTCTATTTGGTTTGTTAAAATCGCCTCTTCAGTTGTTACTTCTTTCAATTTTTTGCTTTTCTCATAATAATATTTGAATTTTTCTTTTTCACCTTTTTTTAAGTAGAATCTCGCAATTTCAAGATTGTATAATTTCTTATTCGGGTATATTTCAAGTAATTTCAAATACATTTTTTCCGCAATCTCATAGTTTTTGGTAATTTCATAAATATAAGCAAGTTTTCTATATGCCTTTGTCAGATATGGATTTAAATAAACTGCTCTATTATAATTGAATATTGCCTCATTTAAAAATTTACTATCTTCTGTATAATGCCACATAGTTAAAAATAAATCACCTTTATCTGCATAAACTTTAAAATTATCTTTTTCCCAGTTTTCTCCATTTTTTAGAAAAAATAGTTTTAAATTTATATCTATTACTTTTTCAGCATACTTTCTATACCTTTCTGAATTTTCAAATTTTACAAGTTTAATTCCCAAACTTAAATTAATTATAATGATAAGACATATAAGCGTTTTTGTCAATTTTCTACTTGTAATTTTCTTTTCTCTTACAAGTCCTCCAAATATAAAAAATAAAATAGCAACAGATGGGTCATAAAAATCAAAATCAATTAAATTATGGAGTAAAAAAGAAATAAGCAAATAAAATATTCCAGAAGATAAATATTTATTCTTTGTTTTTTCAAGGCAATTTTTTATTATAGATATTAAAAATGAAAAAAACAATAAAAAACCAAAAAAACCATTTTCAACAAAAATTTCAATAAATAAATTATGAGCATGTTTGGCTTCTAAAGTTTCAGGTAATTTGAATTTAAGGAAATAATACTCAAAATTCCCAGGACCTATTCCTAAAAAAGGATTTAAAGGAATAATTTTTATACTTGCTTTCCAGTATAAAATCCTATCAATTAATGAATGGATATGAGGAAGAATTTTAAGTTGGAATCCTATAAAAATTATAAGAATTTCAGCAAAGATAATATATGGCAAAATTTTTTTAAATTTTAATTGAGACAATATAATCTGCAGAAAAATAATCTGGAAGATAAAAAGAAAAATTAAAAGTCCTCCCATTGATTCTGTAAGAATTAAATTTAAAAAACATAGGAAAAAAATTATAATTGAAAAAAGTCCTTTTAATGTTTTAATTTTATTTAAAGAAAAGAAAAATAAAAATGGCATAATAGAAATAAGAAACCCAGCATATATATTTGGATAAACGAAAGTAGAAAAAATTCTATTGCTCTGAATTCTATCAATAAAAGTTGGAGAAATTTTTTTAATATCAATATTTTTTAAATTTTCAATCATGTATTTTCTTGTTTCTTCAAGTCCCCATAATCTTTGGTAAATTCCATATATTGTAATAGACAGAGTTATTATTAATATTGTTAAATAAAACTTTTCCTTGTTTTTTTCATAATTGAAAATATTTCTCACAAGAAAAAAAAGACAAAAATAGCCGGCAAAATAGGAATTGAATCTTATACCTGTTATTTTTATTTCTGATAAAAAAAAGGATAAAATAGAAAATGGTAAAAATAAAAAAAGCAGAAATTCAAGGTAGGTCATGTCAACTTCTTTAAATCTTAAAATTATGTAAAAAAAGAAAATTATAAAAAGTGATATTGTAAAAATCAGGTTAAATTCTGGATATGTTATGCCATCAAAAATAAATCTGAAAAATATAAGAAAGCATAAAATATATGAGAGAATTTCTTCAAGTAGATATTTTTTTTTCATTCAACAAACCCACTATTTTATCCAATTTCCCAAACTTTCCTTTTTTTATGAAATTTAACAGTTTTTCTATAATCTCATCTATAATGTTTATATTGTTAAAAAATCCACTTCCTATACCAATTGCATTTGCTCCAGCAAGAATATATTCAATACCATCTTGGCCTTTAAAAATACCACCAGTTCCAATTATAGGAATATTTACAACTTTATATACTTCATAAACACATTTAAGTCCAACTGGTTTAATAGATGGACCTGAAAGCCCTCCATCTATTATTTTCATTTTTTTTAGGTCAATTCTTAATCCCTTAAGTGTATTTATAAGACATAAAATATCAGCACCACCTTTTTGAGCACTGATGGCAATTTCTTTTATATCTGTAACATTTGGTGTAAGTTTCGCTATTACCGGTAAATCTGTATTTTCTTTTACAATCTTTACAATCTTATATGTTAAATCAGGGTCCTGGGAAATCATTTTTCTATTCTTTTCAAAATTAGGACATGATAAATTTAACTCTATTGCATCAACTTTTTCTTTTGAAATAATTTTAGTTAAATCAATAAATTCATCTTCTGTTTTCCCAGTTATACTTACAAAAATTTTTTTAAATTTCTTTTTTATTTTTGGTAGAATATTTTCAATAAAATAAAAAACTCCAGGATTCTGAAGTCCTATACTATTAATCATTCCTGAATATGTTTCATATATCCTTGGTTGCACATTCCCTTTTAATGGTTTATAAGTTATTGTTTTTGTAGTAATTGCACCTATTTTTTTTATATCAATTAAATCAGGCATTTCTTCCCCAAAACCAAAAACTCCACTTGAAAGTATTATTGGAGTTTCAAGTTCAATTTTCCCAAGATTAGTTTTTATAATTTTCATTCCCATATTATTTCTTCAGCATTAAAAATAGGACCATCTTTACAAACCCTTTTATATTCCCAGCCATTTTTATTTTTAACCTTTACAACACACCCATAACATAATCCCATTCCACATGCCATATAATTTTCAAGTGAGATATAAACAGGCCTTTTTTCTGAAAAAAAAGAAATTTTTTTTAAAAGTTCTTCAGGACCAGAAGAGTAAATAACATCAAAATCTTCATTAAAATCTTTAAATACATCAAAAATATTGCCATTTTTGCCGAAACTTCCATCATCTGTAGAAAAAATATAATAAATTCCAGTAGGTAATATTTCAAATAAAAATAATTTTTTAGTTCTTTCTCCATAAAAAAAACATATTTCATTTTTATATCTTTTAAGTTTTTTTGAAAGGAATATCAAAGGAGCAATACCTACCCCACCACCAACAAGAGCCACTTTTTTATTTTCAAAAATAGGGAAAGAATTTCCAAGAGGTCCAAGAATATCAAGATTTTCATTTTTATTTTTTTTACTCAATTTTTCAGTTCCTTCTCCAACAACTTTATAAACTATCTTTATTGACTTTTTATTATAATCTAAAACTGAAAATGGCCTTCTGAGAAAGTTATTTTCAATTTTTATATGAACAAAGTTTCCTGGGTTAAATTCTTCATTAAATTTATTTTCCAATTCAAGGAGGAAATAGTTTTCTGCAAGATTTTTATTTTTTAAAATTTTACATATTACACTTTTCATTTCTTTTATGATATCATAAATTGAATTAACCAAAAAGGAGGGAATGTATGGAAATAAAAATTGGATTTATAGGCTGTGGTGGAATTGCAAGGGCTCATATGACAAGATTATCTAAAATAGAAGGAGTGAAATTTGTTGGTATGTGCGATGTTGAGGAAAAAGCAGCAACTGAATGTGCAAAAATTTATGGAGGCAATGTATATACTGATTTTAAAAAAATGTTTGATAGTGAAAAAATAGATGCCTGTTTTATATGTGTTCCTCCTTTTGCTCATACAGGACAGGAAGAAGAATGTTGTGATAGAAATATTCCATTTTTTGTTGAAAAGCCAATAAATTTAAATCTGCAGAAGGCAGAAGAAATAGGGAAAAAAGTAAAAGAAAAAAATTTAATTACTTCTGTTGGATATGTTTTAAGATACTTTGATATTATTGAAAAACTAAAAGATATATTGAAAAATGAAAAAATAGGACTTGTAAGAGGAAGATATTATGGTGAAGTTCCAGGAGAAGGGAAAAAATTGTGGTTGATAAAAAAAGATATGTCAGGCGGTCAGTTAATTGAACAGGCAACCCATACAATTGATTTAATGAGATATCTTTTAGGAGATGTAGAAGAAATTTTTGCTTATAAATTTGAAGGTATAAACAATAAAATTTATCCAGAATATAATGTTGAAGATGCTTTGACTATGCTTATGAAATTTAAAAATGGGATTATTGGGAATTTAAGTTGTACATGGTTATGGAAAGGGTATGAAACTGATGTTGAAATTATTGGGAAAGATGTTATTTTTACTTATAAAGGCAATACAATTGAAATAAACAGAGGAACAAAAATTGAAAGATTTATATCAGGAGTTGATCCAATGTTTGAGGAAGACCTTGCATTTATAAAAAGTGTGAAAGAAAATAATAAAAAGTATATAAAATCTGATTATGAAGATGCAATTGAAACACTTAAAATAACGATTAAAGCACATGAAAGTATATCAAAAAATCAAACAGTAAAATTATAAAAAGGAGTGTAAATGGAAGAAATAAAAATAGGAATAATTGGTTTTGATACTTCTCATGTTATTGCCTTCACAAAACTTTTAAATGACAAGAACGACCCTTTTCATATAAAGGGAGGAAAAGTAATAGCAGGTTATCCATCTTTCAGTCCTGACCTTGAAGCAAGTTATTCAAGGGTTGATGGATTTAAGAAAGAACTTGTTGAAAAATATAATATTGAGATTGTTGATTCAATTGAAAAACTTATTGATAAAGTAGATGCTATTTTGCTTGAAAGTGTTGACGGAAGAAGACATTTAAAAGAAGCAGAATTACCAATAAAGGCAAAAAAACCATTATTTATAGATAAACCCCTTTCTGCAAATTACCATGATGCAGTTAAAATTTATAAAATGGCAGAAGAATATAAATGTCCTGTTTTTTCATCTTCATCTTTAAGATTTGATTATAATATTTCAAAGGTAAAAGAAGACCCTTTCCTTGGAGAGGTTTTTGGATGTGATGCTTTTTCTCCATCCCCTTTAGACCCTACAAATCCAGGCCTTTTCTGGTATGGAATTCATGGAGTTGAAATTTTATATACTTTTATGGGCACTGGATGTAAAAATGTATATTGTAAAAAAACAGATGATTTTCATTTTGTTATTGGAGAATGGAAAGATAATAAAATTGGGTCTGTGAGGGGAACGAGAAAGGGAAGTCATAGTTATGGTGCAACAGTTTTTGGGGAGAAGAAAATTTATCAGGTAACATATTCAACAGAAATACCTATTTATTTTCAACTTCTAAAAAAAATAATTGATTTTTTCAAAACAGGAATTCCACCTGTAAAAAAAGAGGAAACACTTGAAATAATGAAGTTTATGGAATGTGCATTAATAAGTGAGAGAGAAAAAAGAGTTGTTTATCTTGATGAATTAAAGGAATAAAATGAAAGTTGGATTTGGAAAGGTATGTATTACTCCTCCTTGTGGTTTTTCTCTTGTTGGTTATTTTTTTGATAGAAGGTCTGAAGGAATACTTGATGAACTTTATGCAGTCTCTTTTTTAATTGATGATGGAGAGAATTTATTTGTTGTTGTTTCATGTGACCTTATATGGATTGATGAAAAAATAACAGAAAAAGTAAAAAAAATTGTTTCAAATGATTTAAAAATTAAACCAGAAAACATTTCAATTCATGCAACACATACACATACAGGACCTTTAACTTCAAAACCAGATGCTTCAATTTATACAGAGAATTTTTATGTTGATAATTCATATTTAAAGATATTACCACTTTATATAGCAGGAAGTATAAAGATTGCTTATAGAAATAGAATAGATATAGAAATTGGTGCAGGGAAAAAACAAGTAAGAGGAGTTGCATTTAATAGAAGGTATTTAATGAAAGATGGAAGAGTTATAACAAATCCATTTAATCAGATAGAAAATATTGTTAAGAGTGCAGGTAAAGTTGATGAGAATCTATATGTTGTTGCTTTTAAAGAAAAAGAAAAATTTATTGGCTTTATAGTTAATTTTTCACTTCATCCAGATACAATAGGAGGTAATTTAATATCATCTGACTGGCCTGGTGTTTTGAGAAAGAAAATTGAGGATGAATTTAAATGTACAACTTTAATATTAAATGGCCCAAGTGGAGATATAAACCATATAAATCCCAAAGTTCAAAAAACAAGAACTGATAAAATTAAAGATATAATTGCAGAAAAACTTTTCTCATCTTTTAAAGAAATTTTAAAAAATATTGAATTCAAAAAATTTGAAAAATTAACTCCATTTTTTAAAAAATACTCACTTGATTTTTATCCATATACAGAAATTGATTTTGAAAATGCAAAAAAGGTTATAAAAAGTAAAATACCAAAGGATTCTTTAAAATATTTAATTGCAATTTCAATTCTGAATCTGGAAAAAGAAAAAAAGAAAAGGAAAAAATGGGAATTATATATGAATGGTTTTACAATTAATAGAAATTTATGTCTTCTGACTTTACCAGGAGAGATTTTTACAGGAATTGGGATAAAAATAAGGGAATTATTACCATTTGAAAATATAATTATTGCTCAAAACTCAAACTTTAATCTTGGATATGTTCCGACAGAAGAAGCATTTTTACAGCATAAGAAAAATATTGAAATAAAGCCTGACTTTGACAATGTTAGAATTTCTGAAGCAATCGGGATAAACTCAAGTTATGAAACATTACCATTAGCATGTAAAATTGGCGAAAACTCCGAAAAAATAATAATAAAAACTATCAAAACCCTTAAATTAAGTCAGTAGGTCTTACTCTTCCCCAGACATTTTCAATTCTGAATGCTTCTGCGTAAAGAACACCACACTGAAGACCTCTGAATTTTGCCACACTTTCTATTAAATTTATCGGGTCTGAAAGATGATGACCTTTTATCCATTTATATTGACTTTCATGACATAATAGCATCTTTTTCTTTATTTCAAAAAATTCGGTTATATCTACATAATGGGTTGGCTGGAATTTAAGACCTACAACTGTATCCATATAAAAAATTGGAGTTATCAGTTCATGTGCAGGATATTTTGTTTTATAATTTGGTAATGTTGCAGTAAATGCAGCATCAAAAACAAGTTGGGAAGTTATAACATGGTCAGGCATATAATCATCGGGTGAATGAGTAATTATTATATCTGGTTTTGCATATCTTATAATGTCAATAACTGCAACTCTCATTTCTTTTGTATTATATAAATCAAGGTCTCCTGCAATAGGTCCTAAAACTTCTGCTCCAATTAAACTTCCTGCCTTTTTTGCTTCCTTATCCCTTATTTCAACAAGTTCTTCAGGAGAAATATTTTTTCCTCCCATATCTCCATTACATAAATGTGCCATAAAAATCTTATGCCCTTTCTTTGAATATTTTGCAAGTGTTCCACCGCATAGAATTTCAAGGTCATCAGGATGTGCTCCAATTGCAAGTATATTCATTTTTCCCCTCCTCCTTTTATTTAAAATTTTACAATGAACAGAAATTTTTTCAAATTTAATTTGAAATATTGTCAAAATTATGGTAAAAATTATTGGAATCTATGAAAGGTGAGAAAATGGTTTTGAGAGGTAAGGTTCATAAATTTGGAGATAATATAAATACTGACTATATAATTTCTGGAAAATATAAATTTAAAACACTTGATATGGATGAACTTGCAAAACATCTTATGGAAGATATAGACCCAGAATTTTATAAGAAGGTTAAAAAGGGTGACTTTATAGTTGCAGGAAGGAATTTTGGTTGTGGAAGCAGTAGAGAACAGGCAGTACTTGTTATTAAACATGCAGGAATTTCAGCAGTTATTGCTAAAAGTTTTGCAAGGATTTTTTATAGGAATGGAATAAATAATGGTCTTATTTTAATTGAAGGTGATACAGATAAAATTGAAAATGGGGATGAAATTGAAATATATCTTGAGGAAGGGAAAATAAAAAATATTACAAAAAATATCCAAATCAGTACTACAAAAATTCCAGATTTTTTAATTAAAATTATTAAAGAAGGTGGAGTAGTCAATTATTTAAAAAAATATAAAGAGTTTAAAATTTAAAAAGGTGTGAAAAATGTCATATAAAATTACTTTAATACCTGGTGATGGAATAGGACCTGAAGTAACAGAGGTTGCAAGAAAAGTTATTGAGGCAACTGGTCTTGATATTGAATGGGATATAAAAATGGCTGGAGAAGAATGTATAGAAAAATATGGAACACCAATTCCTGAAGAAACAATAAAATCAATTGAAGAAAATAAAATATGCTTAAAAGGACCAATAACAACTCCTTTAGGAACAGGTTTTAGAAGTATAAATGTTTTTTTAAGACAAAAATTTAATTTATATGTCTGTTTAAGACCATTTAAAATTTATGAAGGAGCAAGGACAAAATACCAAAATGTTGATATTGTTTTAATAAGGGAAAATATGGAAGATTTATATTCAGGAATTGAATTTGAAAAAGGGAAAGAAGAAACATTCCAATTAATCAAATTTATAGAAGAAAAAACTGGAAAAAGATTGAGTCCAAATACAGGAATAAGTATAAAACCAATTTCTTATGAAAATTCGGAAAGAATAATAAGATTTTCTTTTGAATATGCAAGGAAAAATAAAAGAAAAAAAGTTACAGTTGTTCATAAAGCAAATATAATGAAATATTCTGATGGTATTTTCCTTCAGGTTGCAAATGAGATAGCAAAAGAATATCAAGATATTGAATTTGAAGATAAAATTGTTGATAATATGGCTATGCAACTTGTTCAAAAACCTGAAATTTATGATGTTATTGTTTGTCCAAATCTTTATGGAGATATACTTTCAGACCTCTGTGCAGGTATTATTGGAGGGCTTGGACTTTCTGCAGGAGCAAATATCGGAGAAAATGTTGCAATATTTGAACCGACGCATGGTTCTGCTCCAAAATATAAAGGAAAAAATAAAGTAAATCCTTCTGCTATGATACTTGCTGGTATTTTAATGCTTGATTATCTTGGAGAAATTGAAGCAAGAGATAAAATTGAAATAGCCCTTAGACAAGTAATAAAAGAAGGTAAGTATGTAACATATGATTTTAAAAAACCGGATGATACAAATTATGTTGGAACGATAGAAATGGGAAAGGCAATAGTAGAAAAAATGGGAGGAAAATGGTAACAGTTGTAGTTGGAACTCAGTGGGGAGATGAGGGAAAGGGGAAAGTTATTGATTATCTTGCAAAAGATGCTGATATAATTGCAAGATATCAGGGTGGTGCAAATGCAGGCCATACTGTTGTTGTTAATGATAAAAAATTTATCTTTCATTTAATTCCATCAGGAATTTTATATCCAGATAAAATATGTGTTATTGGTAATGGAGTTGTAATAGACCCTGTTTCACTTTTTGAAGAGATTGACTATTTGAAAAAAAATGGAATAAATGTTGAAAATAGACTTTTTATTTCTGAAAATGCACATGTAACACTACCATATCATAAATTACTTGACCAGGTTGAAGATAAATTTAGAGGCAAAGGGAAACTTGGAACAACTGGAAGAGGAATTGGAACTACATACACAGACAAATTTGCAAGAATTGGTATAAGAATAATAGATTTTATTGATGATGATATATTTATGGAAAAATTAAAGATTGCACTTGAATTGAAGAATTATCTTTTTAAGGAATATTATAAAGAAGAAATTTTAAGCCCTGAGAAGATTTTTAATGAATATAAATTTTACAGGAAAGAAATAAAAAAATATGTTATAAATACTTCCTTATATCTTAATGAACAGATTGATAAAGGGAAGAAAATTCTTGCTGAAGGTGCTCAAGGAACATTTCTTGATATTGATTTTGGAACATATCCTTATGTTACCGCTTCAAATCCAATAGCAGGTGGTGCATGTATAGGACTTGGTATATCTCCTAAAAAAATAGAAAAAATAATAGGAGTGGCTAAAGCATATACAACAAGAGTAGGTATGGGACCATTTCCAACTGAAATCAAAGATGAGATAGGAGAAAAATTGAGAAAAATAGGAAATGAATTTGGAGCAACAACAGGTAGACCAAGAAGATGTGGTTGGTTTGATGCAGTTATAGTTAAATTTGCCTGTATTGTAAATGGTATAGATGAAATAATTTTAACAAAACTTGATGTTCTTACTGGCTTAAAGAAAGTCAAAATTGGAACAGGATATAAGTATAATGGGAATATAATTAATGAGTATATTTTTAATTCAAAGATTTTTTCTAACTGCCAGGTGATTTATCAGGAATTGGACGGATGGAGCCAGGATATAGAAAAAATCAAAAGTTATAGTGAATTACCTTTAAATGCAAAAAAATATATTGAGAAAATTGAGGAAAAAATAGGTGTTGAAATAAAAAGAATCTCAACTGGTTCATCAAGAGAACAGATTATAGTGAAAAAATGAAGTTTTTATATATAGTTTTTGTAATATTTCTATGTGGAATGATAGGAACATGTATAGGCCAAATCTTAATTTCTTTTGTGCCAAAGGATACTATTTATTACAATTTTCTTTCAAATTATCTTAATCCAGTTTGGAGTATTGATAATTTTGACCTTGTCATTTTCAATATATCATTTAAAGTTCAGTTCAATATAAACTCCTTTACCCTTTTCGGCTTTATTATAGGTTCAATTTTTTCTCTGAGAAAGGTATAATTTTTCGTAGATACTTACTTAAAAACATATAAAGCACTGGGGTTGTTTCGGTAATACCAAGGCAGTGGGGAAAAAAACAAAGGAAATAAAAATAAACTAAATATATCAGTAGAAATGAAGAAAAAGGAGAAACAACCCCAAGTGCTTTTTCTGGCGTTTTTTGCCCAG
>JBMFMQ010000043.1:0-13889 GCA_049970595.1 Candidatus Ratteibacteria bacterium
TGATACCTTTTGGGGATTTTAAAGGGGTTTAAACCCCTTTAAGAAACAAACTTAAGAATGGGGTATAATATAAAAAAAGAGAAGATAACTAACTGGATTCAGTAAATACTTACGAAAAATGAGAAATCTTCTGATTGTTTTAAAAGGTATTTCAGGAATTTTTATTCAATCAATTATTTTAAGGGAGATTTTTTCCAATTTTTTTGGTAATGAACTTTCTTTCAGTATAATTATTTCAATATGGCTTTTGGGTGGAGCAACAGGAACTTATTTATTCAGAAGGGTTAAAAATTTTCAGATATTTTACACATTTTTTACAATTCTGGAAATAATCTTTATTTTTTCTCTTTTGCTTCTTTTAAGAATTTTTTCAAATATTCAAATTTCTTATATTTCAAATTTAAGGTTTTTTCTTTTTTCATTCCTTATTTCATTTTTTTCTGGATTTTTTGAAGGAGCAAGATTTATACTACTTTCTTTTCTTTATCAAGATGAAAAAAGTTCGGGAAAGGTTTATGGTTTTGAGGGTATTGGATTTTTAATCGGTGGTTTTTTATTTTCCCTTTTTCTTTTTTTTAGGCAAAATACCTTTTTTTTACTTTTTTTAAGTTTTATTTTTAATCTTTTAACAGTTTTTTATTTTAAAAGGACTTCTGCGATTTTTTTTCTTTTCTTGCTTTTGGTTTTACTTATATTTTCAAAAAAAATTGACTTTAAAACAAATTCAGCAAAATATAAAGATTTTAAAATAATTGAAATTTCAGAAACAGTATATAATAAACTCATTCTTTTGAATAAAGAAAATCAGTATATTCTGGTAACAAATGGTTTTCAGGAATTTTCAAATCAACCAGATTATTTTTCAATAAAAAATATATCATTTTTTCCAATTTCATTTTTAAAAGATGTCAAAAGAGTTGGCATATATGGAAGTCCAGAGATAATTGAAGAACTTGAAAATTATAAGATAAAGGAGATATATTTTTTTGAAATTGATAAAAGGAAATCAGAAATTATAAAAAATTATTTTTTTGGAAAGAATTACAGGGATGTTTTTTTTCTGAATTATGATATAAAAAAGTTTTTGAAAGAAAATGATTTGAAATTTGATGTTTTTTTTATTACAAATTCTCTTCCTTTAAGTTTAAAAGAAAATTATTTTTTAACAGATGAGTTTATAAATTTTATTTCAAATTTTACCAGATCTCTTTTAATTGTTATGCCTGGAAGTTATGAATATTTCGGAAAAATTATGTTAAAGATTCATTCTTCAATATATAAAACATGCAAAAAATATTTTAAAAATGAGATTATAATTTTTACATATCCCATGATTATAGTTTTTTCAAATGAAGATTTGAAATTAAATGAGGACTTTAATTTTGACAGACAATTTTTTAATAAGGATTATTTGAAATATGTTCTTGATGAAAATAAGAAAAACCAATATTTAAAAAGAATTTTAAGTTTTGATTCTTATGAAAACAATTTATCAAATCAGTTCTGCCTTTTTTACTCTCTTTCATATTATTTTTCACAGACATCACCAAAAATTGGAAATTTTCTTGATTTAATTTTTACTCAACTTTTTAAAATGAGGAAATCTTTATACCTTTTATTTCTTATTCTTTTTTCAATTTTTCTTTTCCCTTTTCCATCTGCCCTTTCATCAATTATTTTGACAAATGGTTTTTCTTCTTTTGCTTTTGAAACATTATTCCTTTTCTTTTTTCAGATAAATTATGGATTTTTGTATAGTTCTATTAGCAGAATCATTGGAATTTTTATGGCTGGAATCTCTTTTGGAAGTTTAATTTCTGTTTTGAAAAATCAGAGTAAAAAAACATTATATTTTTCTGAAATCTTCCATTTTATTTTTTACCTTTTTTCTTTTACTTTGCTTATAAATTGGAAACTACCTTTAATTTTAATATTCTTATCAGGATTTTTTACTGGTTGGGAATTTGGGTTAATATCATCTATTTTGAAAAGAAAGGATATAGTTGATACTACAGGAAAACTTTATTCTCTTGACCTTACAGGTGCTATGATTTTTTCTCTATTTCTTATTATTCTTCCTTGTTTTGGTCTTTATAATCTATTACTTTTAATTCCTATTTTCAAGTTCTCAAATATAGTAAAATTGTTTATTTATAGAAATTCTTAAGATTCACATTTTTTAAGGAGTTCTTCCCATCTTCTATCAACTTCTTTCTGTATTTCTTCAAGCAATTGAGCATTTTGAGGTAAAAGAAGATGTCTAAATCTTCCCTGTAATTTAAACCATTCACTTACTGGCTTTTTCTCCTTTGGCTTATATGTTAATTTATACTTTCCCTCAATTACTTCATATAATGGCCAGATACATGTTTCAACTGCAACTCTTGAAATTTCCATAGTTAACTCTGGCTCATGTGGCCAACCAAGTCGACATGGAGAAAGAACTTCTATATATTTAAATCCATCAATTTTAACTGCTTTTTCAACTTTATTAACAAGGTCATTCCATCTACCAGGGATACTTGTTGCAGCATAGGCAATTCCATGAGCAACCATAATTTCAACAAGATTTTTCTGCCACTGAATTTTACCAGGAATAAGTTTTCCAACTGGAGATGTAGTTGTATTTGCATATTTTGGTGTTGCTCCTGACCTCTGTATTCCTGTATTCATATATGCTTGATTATTATAGCAGACATATAAAATATTATGACCTCTTTCAGCAGCACCACTTAATGCCTGAAGCCCAATATCATGTGTTCCTCCATCTCCTCCAAAAGCAACAAATACAATATCCTTATCAATCTTACCTTTCCTTTTAAATGCTTTATATGCTGCCTCTATTCCACTTATTGTTGCAGCTGAATTTTCAAAAGCAGAATGTATCCATGGTATTTTCCATGAAGAATAAGGAAATATTGTAGAGGCAACTTCAATACATCCAGTAGAACAAGAAGCAATAACTGGTTTATCAATAGCAAGCAATACAAGTCGCATAATTATCCCTGCTCCACATCCAGCACACAATCTATGACCTGAAACAAATCTACTTTCCCTTTTTGCAAGTTCTTTTATACTTGGCATTTTTCCCCCTTTCTTTACCGATGTCCGTCCTCCCTTACGCCTATATATTTTAATGTAAATTCCTTTTTCCCTTTTTCCAAAATTTCTAATAATTCATTAAAAATACTTTCAATATCTTCAATTTTAACATCCCTTCCACCAAGTCCATAAACAAAGTTAGTCAATATTGGTTTTTTCTCAAGGTCATAAAGAATTGCAGAAATTTCAGAATATAATGGACCACAAAAGCCATTCATTCCTTCAACCCTATCCATAACTCCAACAACTTTTAAATTTTTGAGTGAATTTTTTATATCACTAACAGGTAATGGTCTTAAAACCCTTATTTTTAAAAGTCCTGCTTTTATACCCTTTTTTCTCAAATTATCAACAACCTCTTTGGCTGTTCCTGCTGTTGAACCAATAACAACAATACCTATATCTGCATCATCAAGTTTATAATTTTCAACAAATCCATAATATCTCCCAAATTTATCTCCAAACTCCTTCCCAATTTCAGGTATAACTTTTAAAGCATTTTTCATTCCTTCTGCCTGCTGTCTTTTATGTTCAAAATAATAATCAGGAAGGTCAAGTGCTCCAATAGTTATTGGCTTTCCTTCAATTGCTGATTTTATAAGATTTGGTCTAATAGGTGGTTTTCCAACAAAATCGCAAACTTCCTGGTCTGTAAGCATTTCCATAGTTTCAAGGCAGTGACTTAATATAAAACCATCTGTCATAACCATTATAGGCAATAAAACATCAGGATGTTCTGCAATTCTAACTGCCTGAATTAAATTATCATATGTCTCCTGAACATTCTCTGAATAAATCTGTATCCATCCGCTATCTCTTGCTCCAAAAGTATCTGAATGGTCACAATGAATATTTATAGGTGAGGATAAAGTTCTATTAACTACTGCCATTATTATTGGTAAACGAAGTCCAGAAGCAATATAAAGCATCTCCCACATAAAAGCAAGCCCCTGGGAACTAGTTCCTGTCATTGTCCTTGCTCCTGCTGCACTTGCACCAATACATGCACTCATTGCAGAATGTTCACTTTCAACAGGTATAAATTCAGTTTCAACAAGTCCATCTGCTACAAACTGAGAAAAAATTTGGACAATTTCAGTTGCAGGTGTTATTGGATATGCAGCAACAACATCTGGATTTATCTGTCTCATCCCTTCTGCAAATGCTTCATTTGCTGTTTTTGCTACCTTTATTCCCATTTTATTCTCCCTTTTTTATTTTTTCTTCAATTTCTTGAAGTTTTATCTTTAAATTATTTAAGTTATTTATAATGTTATCAATATCATTTTTTGTTTTTTCAACTTCACCAAGTAAATTTTTATATGTAATAATCTCTGCTTCTTTTTCCTGTATCTTTCTATTCAATTTTCCCTTTTCATTTTTAAAGATAAGATATTGAACTCCTGAAAAAATCCATCCAGAAAGAAATAAAATACCTATTAAATAAATTTTTTTTCTCATTTTTCTTCCTCTCTTTTCATTTCAATTGCTTCCTTAGGACATTCATAAGCACATATACCGCAACCTTTACAATAATCATAATTGAAAGCAACAAATTTACCATTTTCTTTATCAATTATAACAGCATCATCAGGACAACTTATCCAACAGGTAAGACAATTTATACACTTTTCAGGAATATGGACTGGTCTTTTGCTTCTCCAGTTTCCTGTCTTAAACTTTAATGAACTACCTCCTTCAAGAATATCTCCAACAGGTAATTGTTTCCATGTTAATTTTTTTTCCATTTTATTCTCCTTTCACCTCATTATATGCCCTTTCTATTGCCTTTAAATTTCCTTCAATAACTTCTGGCTTATTTCTGAATTTAACCTTTAATTTCTTTTCAGTATCCCTTAATAGTTCTTCAAGTGTAATTATTCCTGTAACTTTAACAAGTGCTCCAATCATTGGAGTATTTGGTATGTCCCTTCCAATTGTTTCCATGGATATCTTTGAAGCATCAACTGTATAAACTTTTCCTGAAAAATTTATTTTCTTTTTAATATCTGATGGAGACAAAGGACTGTTTACAATTAAAATTCCATTTTTTTCATCAAGTCCTTCACAGACATTAACCTGCTCTATTAAAGTAAAATCAAGAACAACAACAACATCTGGATTTTCTATATTTGTATGAATTCTAATAGGAGAAGAACTTATTCTATTAAATGAAGAAACAGGTGCTCCCATTCTTTCAGGACCATATTCAGGAAATGCCTGTATGAATTTTCCTGTTGAAAGGCATGCATCTCCAAAAAGAAGTGCTGCTGTTTTTGCTCCCTGACCACCTCTTCCATGCCATCTTATTTCAAAAATTTCTTTCATTTTCACCCCTTTCTTTATATATCAAAAAAGCAAGTTTAACTGTCAAAATCTCAAGAAATGAAATTAAAAATAATAAAAAAAACCTTAAGAAAAAAATATTAACATATTTTTGAAAATTTGTAAAAAAAACAAACCATAAAACTGAAAATGGAAAGAAAAAAACGATTAAATTTTCTATATTTTTTTTCATAAATTTGAAACTTTTCAATATTGCATCAAAAAGTATTTCTTCTTCTGAAATAACTATAAAAGGAGTATAAATGGTAAGGAATAAGAAATATAATCCAATTGCTCCCCAGACAATTATTAAAAAGAATAAGAAGAAAGAGAAAAATGAAAATGACTTTATTGAGTCAATTAACGATGAAATTATTAAATAAATAATAGAGAAACATAAACCCACAATGAACTGATATAAAAGAATTGAAGGGAAAAAATATAGACCATCTTTGAAAATATCTGAAAATTTGAAATTATCATTATATAAAGATTTTTTAATTCCAGAATAAACTGAAACTGTTAAATAAATCTCAAGTAAAAAAAATAAAAAATAAAATGGACTTATTTTTTCAAAAAATGAACTCCTTAAGAAAACACATGTAAAAGTTATTAATAAAAGGTAAATTTCCTCTTTTTTTATCTTGAACAAACTCTTATAAATTTCCATTATCTTTTCCATCGCTATCTTAAAATTTTAAAATATTATCGGAAAACATAAAAGAAAAATCCAGATTTTAATTTACAAAAAAGAAATTTAAATGTAAAATGATTATAAAATGGAAGAAAAAGCAAATTTAGAAAGATATCAAATTATTTTAAACTCTGTTCCATGCATCATATTTCTTCTTGATAAGGATAAAAATATTATTGAAGTTAACAGGAAAATAGAAGACACTGGATATAAAATTGAGGAAGTTAAAGGGAGAAATATTTATGATTTGCCTTTGTTTATTGAAAAAGAAAAATTGATGGATGTTTTTGAAAAGAAAGGGGAGATATTTAAAATTTATATATTAACGAAGGAAGGAGAAAAGAGGATAGGACTTTTAGAGATTAATAGAGCAGAAGATGATGAAATTTTAATAA
Organism: Candidatus Ratteibacteria bacterium; assembly: GCA_049970595.1. Lineage (GTDB taxonomy): Bacteria > Ratteibacteria > UBA8468 > B48-G9 > JAFGKM01 > JAMWDI01. Next base: position 6,517 of record JBMFMQ010000043.1, read on the forward strand.
TTCATGATATTACAGAAGAAGAATTTTTAAAGATAAAACTTGAAAAAGAAGAAGAATTATTAAAGGAAAACCAAAAATTAATAGAAAGTACATTAAATGGAACAATTTATGCTATTTCAAAGATTCTTGAGACAAGAGACCCTTTTACAGCAAACCATCAACTAAATGTTTCAAAACTTTCAGAGGCAATTGCAAGAGAAATGGGATATAAAAAAGATGAAATTAAAGAAATTGTGTGGGCATCTTTACTTCATGATATAGGGAAAATCTCAATCCCTTGTGAAATACTTGTTGTTCCAAGAAAATTAACAAATATTGAATTCACTCTTATAAAAACCCACCCAATTACTGGATATAACATATTAAAGGTAATACCAAATTTTGAAAAAGTTGCACAAATTGTTCTTCAACATCATGAGCGGATTGATGGTTCAGGATACCCAAAAGGATTGATTGGAGAGCAGATTTTAAAAGAGGCAAGAATAATTGGGGTAAGTGATGTTGTTGAAGCAATGAGTTCTCATAGACCATATAGACCTGCATTTTCTTTGGAAGAGGCAATTGAAGAAATTAAGAAAAATAAGGGAATAAAATATGACCCGGAAGTTGTTGAAATATGCGTAGATTTATTTGAGAAAAAGGGATTTAATTTTGACTAAATAGGAATTATTTCTATTTTAAAATCATTATCCTTTGTTAAAATACTTAAAATTTCAAATCTAAATGGAATTTTTAATTTTTTATTTTTTAAATAAATCTGTGCAACTTTTTCAATTTTTCTTAATTTCCTTTCATTTATACTTTCTTCTGGCATTCCAAAATCATCTGAACTTCTTGTTTTTACCTCTATAAATATAATCTCTCTTTTCTTTCTGGCTATTATATCTATTTCTCCAATCTTTGTTCTATAGTTTCTTTCAATAATTTTATATCCATTCTTTTTTAAAAACTCAACTGCTTTTTCTTCACCAAATTTTCCAAATTCAATATTTCTCATTTATTTCTCAAATAATACATTTTTGCTCTGGGGCTAAGGCGATTTCTCTCTCTTGTTTTTAAAACCTCAATCTTAACAATATTTGGTGAATATAAGGGGAAAATTCTTTCAACTCCTTCTCCATAGGAAATTTTTCTTACAGTAAATGTTTCTCTTATTCCTTTCCCTCTTCTTCCAATACATGTCCCTGTAAAGACCTGTATTCTTTCTTTTTCACCTTCTCTTATCCTTATATGAACTGCAATCTCGTCTCCTGGCCAGAATTCAGGTATTTCTTTTTTTGGTTTTAATTTTTCTTCAATTTCTTCAAATCTCTGTGTCATTTTTCCCTCCTTCTTTTAAATATTTCTCATATAAATCAGGCCTTTTTTCTTTTGTTCTTTCAATTGCCCTTTCCCTTCTCCATTTTTCTATCTCTCTGTGGTTTCCTGAAAGAAGAATATCAGGAACTTTTAATCCCTTATAGTTTTTTGGTCTTGTATAGCATGGCCAGTCAAGTAAGTAATTGTAAAAACTATCATATATAGGTGCCTGTTCAGGTAAAACACCAGGTAAAATTCTAACAATACTATCAACTATAACCATTGCCGGAAGTTCTCCACCTGTCAAAATATAATCACCAATAGAAATTTCATAATCACATATTTCTGTTACTCTTTCATCAACTCCTTCATAATGACCACATATAATTATTAACCCCTTTTCCTTACTCAATTTTTTTGCTAATGATTGATTGAAAAGAATACCAGCAGGACTTGTTAATATTACCTTACTTTCTTTATTCTCTTCCTTTATTCTTTCTACCGCATCAAATATTGGCTGACATTTTAAAACCATTCCTTTCCCTCCACCATACGCCTTATCATCAACCTTTCTGTGTTTATCCTTTGAAAAATCCCTTAAATTCCATATTTTAATTTCAACAATTTTTTTTTCCTTTGCCCTTTTTATTATACTTACATCCAAAGGGGCAAAAATTTCAGGAAAGATTGTGATAATATCAATCCTCATTTAAATTTAAATGATACCCTTTTTCTTCAAGAACGATTCTACAGTTTTGCTTGGTTTTGCTCCAACACTTAACCAGTATTTAACTCTATCTTCATCAACTTCAAAAATAGCAGGGTCAGGTAAAGGGTCGTAATATCCAAGAACTTCAAGAAAATCTCCTCTTCCATCCTTTTGGTCACTCACAGCGATAATCCTGAAAAAAGGCCTATTTTTTTTACCTTTTCTTACAAGACGAATTTTTGTTGCCATTTTTTCTCCTTTATATTTTTTCTTCCTTTCCTGTTTCAATACTTTTATGAATAGCAACACCTATTTTTGTAACTTCAAGTCCATCTTCACCAAAAGCACTTATTTTATTTTTCAAATCCTCAATTTTACCACCTTCTTTTATATATTTTATATTATATACAAAATCAGCAATGCTTTCAATTCCATATCCAGAAAAATAAGTTTTACCATCTTTCCCTTCATATTCATTTATGAAAATAGGATTATATGTCATCATTCCATATTCCTCATAACATACCCTTGTTCCCCTATCCTGACTATCACATTCAATTACGCCTTTTTCTCCTACAAGTTTAAATCCTTGATTGACTATACTTTCAAAATTTTCAGGTAAAATCCAAGAAAGTTCAAATGAAACAATAGCTCCATTCTCAAATTCAACTATTGCAACTATAGAATCGTATGTATCTATACCAATTTTTTTAAGTTTATTTTTTATTCCCTTTGCAAAAACACTTTTCCCATTACTTTTTATAAGGTATCTTATAAGGTCAAAAAAGTGAACACCAAGAAACCATACAGGAGAACTTTTAGAAGCCCAGTTTGGAAACCAGTCCCTTGGAACAACAATTTTATCCTCCATATGAACAGAACCATATTCTATTTTTCCAATTTTACCCTCTTCTATATCTTTTTTTATTGCAATATGGAATGGGTCAAATCTTTTGTGAAAATCAACCTGAAGTAAAACATTATTTTTCCTGCATTCCTCTATCATTTCAATACAACCATCAATACTTAAATCAAGTGGTTTTTCAACAAAAACATGTATTTTTTTATTTGCTGCATAAATAACAGGTTCTTTATGGAATGGGTCAGGAGTGGCAACTGCAACTCCATCAAAATCTTCTTTTTCTATCATTTCTTTAAAATCTGTATATCCTTTAACATTATACTTTTTTGTCTGATTTTCAAGGACTTTTTCATTAATATCACAGATTGCAGTAAGTTTACATATCCCATCTCTTTCAAGTTGTTTATAAGTATTTAAAATATTTGTTCCAAATTTCCCAAGACCAATAACTCCAAGTTTTATCATTTTTCACCTCCAATGAGTTTAATAATTGTTCTTAAAATTATCTCTCCTGCTTTTTTGATATCTTCTATTTTTATTTTTTCATTATCAGAATGGGCATCATCCAATGAACCAGGACCAAAAACAACCACAGGCATCTTCCCAATTTTATTAAATAATCTTGCATCACAACTTGCAATAAAACCCTCAATAACTGGTTCAATTCCAGAAATTTCAGCACTTTCTTTCAATGTTTTAACAATTATATGTTCAGAAGGTATAGAATATGAATCATTGTGTAATTTTGGAAAGGTAAGTTTATAATGAGAAATAATCCATTCATCACCACAATTTTTTATAACATATTCAATTTCTCTTTTAATATCATCTATTGACTTATTTGGTAAAAATCCAATCCCTCCTTCAACTTCAACTCTCCCACATACCATACTTGGCCATCCATCTCCTTTTATAGTTCCGAAATTTAACTGGACTGGCTGTTTATATCTTTCAAATAATGGGAAATTTCTGCTTTCTTCAATCAATTTTTTTTCATATTCTTTTAACTTATTAAATAGAAAACAGAATTTTTCTATTGCATTAACTCCCTCCCAAATTTTACCCATATGAACACTTTTCCCATCAATTTCAAGTTTAAACCATAAAGCACCTCTGTTTGAAGGTGTAATTTTCATTTCTGTTGGTTCAAGAACTATAACAATATCTCCTTTATATCCTTTCCTTATTAAAGATAAAGAACCATTACCTCCTATCTCTTCCTCTATTACAATTTCAACAATCAATTTTCCAGAAAGTTTTATATCAAGTTGTTTTAAAGAAAGTAAAATAAGATAAATTGTGGCAATCTGACCTTTGGCATCACATGCACCACGACCAAATATAAAACCATCTTTCTCAACTGGCAAAAAAGCATTCTTCCAGTTTTTTGCAGGAACAACATCTGAATGTGTATTTAAAATAATTGAATAAGTGTTACTTTCCCCTAATTCAAGAACAAGATTTTTTCTTTTTGAGTAATCAAGTTCAATATCACAGAAAGTATATTCAGGGTCCTTTTTTATTTCCTCATCTATTTTTATAAGTTTACAATCTCCAAAATTTTTAAATTTTTCATAAATAAAATTCTGAATCTCTTCCTCACCTTGCCCTGAAATGCTTTCAAATTTTATTAAGTCCTTTAAAAATTCCTTTGCTTCATTTATATTTTTTTCAATTACTTTTTTTATATCCTTCAAATTACCTCCCTTATTGCCTCATCTATAACAGAACATCCTTCAACAATTGCTTCTTCATTGATAATAAGAGGTGGATTTACTTTTATAGTTGCTCCTTTATATCCAACAGGAGCAAAGAAAAGCAATCCTTTTTCAAAACATTTTCCAACAATCTCAAATGCAGTGTCAGGGTCTGGTTCATCTGAATTTTCTTTAGTTATATGAAGTCCCCATACAAGTCCTTTACCACAAACAAATCTTACAATTTTATATTTTTTTAGTTTTTTCAGTTCTCTTTCAAATATCTCTCCCATCTTTAAGGCATTCTCCCACAATCTTTTTTCCTCAATATACCTTATACTACCTAAGGCAGCAGCACATGACACAGGATTTCCTGTATGAGTACTTGTCATTGTTCCTGGTTCATACTGGTCCATAATATCTTTTCTTCCAACAACTGCAGAAATAGGCAAAGAACTTGAAATCCCTTTACCAAGAACAAATAAATCAGGAATTATTCCATAATGCTCAAAACCCCAGAAAGTCCCTGTTCTTCCAAATCCTGCCTGAACTTCATCAAGAATTAAAATAACATCATTTTTATTGCACCATTCTCTTAAATCTTTAGCATATTCAACAGGCATAAAAGAAGCATTCCCTCCCTGATATGTTTCACTTATAACTGCACAAACTTCATTTTCTTTAACACCATTTTCTTTTAATTTTTCCAAAAAAAGTTCAAAACTTTTATCCTTGCATCTTGGGTCCCCTGGAAATGGAACAATAACTATATTTGGGTCTGGATTGATAATCCATTCTTTTAAAGATGGTATGCCTCCTATCATCTGGGCTCCAAGAGTTCTTCCATGAAATGAACCCTCAAATGAAACAATTACCCTTTTATTTTTCTTTTTACCATATGTTCTTGCAAGTTTAATTGCACATTCTATACCTTCTGCTCCTGTTGTAAGAAGAAATACCTTTTTTAATGGTTCAGGAGACAAAGATGCAATTTTTTCAACAAGTTCTGCCCTGATTTCTGAAGGAAAACAATAATTATGCAATAAGGGTTTTTCTATCATTTTTTTAATTTCATTTAAAACATATTCATTAGAATGTCCAGCATTTGCAACAAGAACCCCAGAAGAAAAATCAAGCCACATATTTCCAAATTTATCAAAAACATTTATTCCAACCGCTCTATCCCACACTATGGGTGGTTGTCCTGTCATAGAAAAAGGTTCATATTTTCTTAATTTTTCCAGTATCGGCAATGACTCAGGAACAGGTATATCAGTTATTATTCTTCTATATTTTGTCTCAATTCTTTTAACTTTCTTTGGTATTAAAGGATATGCTTTTCCCATTTTTTCCTCCTTTGAAATATTAAATTATAAACTATATAATAAAAAAATAAAAGGAGGGAATATGGAATATAGACAACTTGGAAAAAGTGGTTTAAGGGTTTCAAAATTATGTATTGGAACTATGGTTGGCTTTACAAATGAGAATTATGAGGAGGCAAAAAAAATTGTTGAGACAGGAATTGATTATGGAATTAATTTTATTGATACTGCTGATTGTTATGGAGAAAGCGAAGAAATTATTGGTAGGATTTTAAAAGAGACAGGTAAAAGGAATAAAGTAATTCTTGCTACAAAATTTGGCTGGTATATGGGAGATGGTCCAAATGATTATGGTGGTAGTATTAAACATATAATTGAGGCATGTGAGGCAAGTTTAAGAAGATTGAAGACAGATTATATAGACCTTTATATTATTCATGTTGTTGACCCTAATACTCCAATGGAGGAGACATTATATGCACTTGATAAACTTGTAAGGGATGGAAAGATAAGGTATATAGGAACTTCAAAGCATCCATCATATCTAATTTTAGAAGGTATTTTTATAAGTGAAAAATATGGATGGGCAAGGTTTGTAAGTGAGCAGCCACCATATAATCTCCTTGATAGAAGTATTGAAAATGAACTTATACCTATGGCTTTAAGATATGGAATTGGAATAACTCCATTTTTTCCTCTTGCAGCAGGTCTTCTATCAGGGAAATATAGAAAGGGAGTAAAACTTGAAGAAGGAAGGATGAAATGGAGAATTGAAAAAATGGACCCTATTGTTGAAAAATCACTTGAAGTTATTGAAAAATTGATAGTTCTTGCTGAAAATAGAGGGGTAAACTTGGCTGAATTTTCTCTTTCTTGGCTTATGAATATGCAAGGGGTTAGTTCTGTTATTCTTGGAGCAAGAAAAATTGAATATTTACTTTCAGGAATTAAGGCATGTGATATTAAATTAACTGAAGAAGAAATGAAAAAAGTGGATGAAATTGTTCCTCCTGGTAGTTATGTTTATCCTTATTATGAAGAAAGTATATGGAGACCAGCAAGGATGTTTTATTCATCAAAAGCAAGAAAAATCAAGGGAACAGGTGCTTATATCCCTGATAATAAGACAGGTTCAGATAAAAAAGCAGGCTATGAAGAATAATCATGTGGTATAATATAAAAAAGGGAAGATAACTAATGGGATTTAGTAAAAACTTACACATCATGTAGATACTTACTTAATCACATATAAAGCACTAGGATGGTTTCGGTAATACCAAGGCAGTGGAAAAAACAAAGGGAATAAAAATAAACTAAATACATCAGTAAAAATGAAGGAAATGGAGAAACAACCCCAAGTGCTTTTTCTGGCGTTTTTTGCCCAGAACAGATAAAAATACCTTGAACTCCCCTCAAGAATGAGGGACTTTGCGGAGTTGATACCTTTTGGGGATTTTAAAGGGGTTTAAACCCCTTTAAGA
>JBMFMQ010000044.1:0-13390 GCA_049970595.1 Candidatus Ratteibacteria bacterium
GAGTTGATACCTTTTGGGGATTTTAAAGGGGTTTAAACCCCTTTAAGAAACAAACTTAAGAATGTGGTAAAATATAAAAAAGGGAAAATAACTTATGGGAACCAGTAAAAACTTACTTTAAAAATTTCTCCTTTTCTTTTATTTTTTTCCAGTTTTCAATAACTTGGTTTTCATCTTTAACTTTTTTATTTCCAAAAACATGTGGATGCCTTCTCATCATTTTTCTACATAAATTATCAATAACCTCATCAATTGTAAATATATTTTTTTCTTTCATAATCTGGGAATGAATTAAAACCTGCCACAGGATATCCCCGAGTTCTTCTTTCATTCCTTCATAATCTTTCTTTTTTACTTCTTCTATAAATTCTTCTGTTTCCTCCTTTAAATATTTTAAAATACTTTCATTTGTCTGCTTTTTATCCCATGGACATTTTTTTCTTATTTTTTCAGCAATTTTTACAGCATCTTTAAATTTATATTTTTTCATTTAACCCATATATTTTGAAAACTTAACCATTGAGTAGGGTATTTTAATATTACTTTTTCAATTATTTTAACACTTTGATTTAGTAAATAATCAATTTTTTCATCCTCGCTTAATTTTTCATCTGGATATTCAATTTTTTCAAAAAAAAGTTTATATTTTTTATTTTCTCTGACCAAAAATCCAGCAATAAATTCTGTCTTCAGTTTTACAGCAAGAGTAGCAGGACCTCTTGGAAAAATTGCCTTTTTTCCCATAAAATTTACAATTGTTCCTTTTTCAGTAAAAACTCTATCTCCTAATATTGCAAGAACTTTATTTTCTTTTTTAAATTTCACAAGGTCCTTTGGATTTGAACCTGTAAAAATAACTTCAACTCCTTTACTTTCTCTTATTCTTTTATAAATTTCTGTGATTTTTGGAGTTAAATATGGAATAACAACCGCAGAAATTTTATATCCAACAAGTGATGTAAAAACACCTGCAAGTTCCCAGTTTCCAATATGAGCAGTAAGAGCAATTACTCCATTTTTTTTTGATAAGGATTCATCAAGTATTTCTCTATTTTCAATAATTAATCTTTTTTTAACCTTTCTATAATTTAATTTTGGAATTGTGAAGAATTCAGCCATATATTTTCCAAAATTATAATAAACTTCTTTGACATACCTGGATAAGTCAAGATTTTTTAAATTCCCTTTTTCTTTAAAATTTAAAATTATTCTGATATTTTCCCTCATCAATCTCCTTAAATTTGGTGTTAAAATATATCTTATTTCAGTAATTAATCTTGCAATTAAAAAACAGATTTTTTCAGGAAAAAATTTTCCAATAAAAGAAAATAAAATATATGTTAGATTAAGCAAAAACTTTATAATTCCTTCCTCCCTTCTATAGCCATTTTTAAAGTTTGAGTATCAATATATTCAAGTTCACTTCCAAGAGGAAGTCCGATTGCTAATCTTGAATGTTTTACACCAATTTTCTTCAGTATTTCTGAAATATAAATACCTGTATTTTCTCCTTCTAATGTTGGATTTGTTGCAATTATAACTTCTTCAACATTTTCATTTTTAATTCTTTCAATAAGTTGGGGTATTTTTAACTGCTCAGGTTTCACATTATCAATTAAAGAGAGTTTTCCCCATAATACATGATATTTACCTTTAAAATTTGTCTTTTCAATAGAAATTAAATCCTTTACTTCTTCAACAACACATATTATATTTTCTCTTTTTTCATCAAGGCATATATTACATAACTCTCCATCAGAAAAATTAAAGCATCTTTTACAGAGTTTTACCTTATTTTTAAGTGCTATTATTGTTTCTCCAAGGGATATTACTTCTGAGTCCTTTTCCTGGATTAAATAATAAATAATTCTTTCAGCACTTTTAGGACCTATTCCTGGGAGTTTTTTAAGTTTCTCCAGTAATTTTTCTATAATTTCTGGATATATTGCCATTTCAAAATGGTAATGGACCTATTTGGGATTTTATTTCATTTGCGATTATTTTTTCAACTTCTCTTTGTGCTTCCTGAAATGTTTTTCTTATAAGTTTTTCAATATAATTTTTATTTTCTGGCTTTAAAATATCTTCAGAAATCTCAATACTTAAAATTTCCATTTTTCCATTTATTTTCAATTTTATTTCATTCCCAGGGGATTTAACTTCAATAATTTTTGAAGCAAGCATTTTTTGAAATTGTGATGCCTTTTGTCTTAATTGAGCAAGTTGCTTTAAATTATCAAATATTCCCATTTTATTCCTCCAGTTGAATTATTTCACCATCAAAAAATTCTATTATTTTTTTTACTTCAGGATTTTCTAAAATTGATTCATTATTCTGATTTAAAACTGGAATTATTTTATAATTTTCTCCAGTATAGTCAAATATTATTTTCTCAATTTTTATTTTGTTTTGTGGTTTTTCCACCATTGATTTGTGGAAACTGAATTTTTTATCAAAAGATATATAAATTTTGTCTTCCTCAATTTTTTCTAGCTTTCCTTCTCTTAAAGCTGCTTCTAATGTTGGTTTTATTTTTTTTATTTCTTTTAAAATTTCATTCCAATCAAACCCCTTACATTTTTCTTCCTTCTTTTCTATTTCTTCTTTTAATTTAACATCAAATATTGTTTCAGAAGGGATTTTCTCATTTTCTGTGATTTCATCTTTTTCCTCTTTACCCCACAAATTAATTAATTTAAGCAAAAGAATTTCACACATTAAAATTGGTTCTCTTTCTCTTCTAATTCTATCCTTATACTCAATTATATAATTTACACCTTCAAATATCTTTTCAAATTCTAAATCTTCAAAAAAACCAAAGAATTCTGGATTTAATTCTATTTTTTCAGCACTAAGTTTCAATGTAATTATTTCTTTTAATTTTCTTATCATCCCCTCAAGAATTAATATTGGGTCTTTTCCATTAGAAACAAGATAATGAAAGGTTTCAATGCACACTTTATAATTTTTATTCCTTATCTCTTTTAAAATTTTTTCTATTGTTTTTTCTTCAGGATAGCCAAGTAAATTTCTCACATCTTCATATCTTATTCTTTCTTCACCAAGTATTATCAACTGTTCCAGTAAACTTAATGCATCTCTTAAAGAACCTTCACAAAAATCATATATTTCATCTATTGCTGATTCTTCTATTTCTATTTTTTCTTTCTCGCATATTTCCATAATTTTCCTTTTTACTTCTTCTTTTTTTAATGGTTTTAAATTGAATCTCTGGCACCTTGAAATTATTGTTGGTGGTATCTTTTCTGGAGAAGTTGTAGCAAAGAAAAATTTAATATGGGTGGGTGGTTCTTCAAGGGTTTTCAATAAGGCATTAAATGCTTCATTTGTTAACATATGGACTTCATCTATTATATAAATTTTAAATCTTGATTTTGCTGGCAAAAGATTTACATTTTCTCTTATGTTTCTTATCTCATCTATCCCTCTATTTGAAGCACCATCAATTTCAAGAACATCAAGAGAAGCCCCATTTGTTATTTCTATACAACTATCACATTTATTACAGGGCAGAGCAGTGGGACCATTTATACAGTTCAGTCCTTTTGCAAATATTCTTGCAATTGTTGTTTTTCCAACTCCTCTTGGTCCTGCAAAAAGATAGGCATGAGCAATCCTTTTTATCTCTAATGACTTTTTTAATACCTCAACAACTTCTTTCTGCCCACAAATTTCTTCAAAAGTTTGTGGTCTATATTTTCTTGCAAGTGGAATATACATTTTAATTTATTATACCTCAAAAATTTAAAAGATTAAAGTGGATGATTGTTAATAACTTCTGAGATCAAAAGTAAATTTTTCTGCCATTTATTTTTTGGTATATCCTCTGTAATTCCAATTATCAATCTATAATCATTTTTGGCAATTTCAATATATTTATGAACAGTCTCTTTAATCTTTTCTTCAGATGCAAGATGCAAAGAAGAAGGGAAATTTATCCATAAAATTTTATCTTGCCATAAATTATAACCTTCTTCAAATTCCATGTCAGTATCAGGGAAAGGAGAAAATGCTTCCACATAATCTAAAGGTGCTTTTTTAATTAAATCAGCCCAAACTTTATTATTTCCATCAAGATGTGGACCAAAAATTTTCCCCTTTTTATGTAATACCTCACCCGCTTCATAATATAAAGGTAAAACATATTTTTCAAATCTTTCTCTCCCCATAACATCACCTGTTTCATTTCCTCCAAAATTGAAGGCAAAGCATGGAGATTCAGCACATAATTTGTATATTTCTTTCATTCTTTCTGCCATTTGCTTATATAAATTTTCAATCTCATCTCTTCTTTCAGCCCATTCTTCAGAAAATTTTTCAATTCCCATAAAATGAACCATTATCTGATGCAATGGTGTTAGTCCAATATTACCTCTTAAAAAAACATCATTACCACATTCTTTCTCCATTTCAATAAAATTTTCATAATCAGGTAAATATTTTGCATTTTTTACCATAAATGAAATTTTTTTATAGTCATCTGGTTTTTTAAATAAATAGGAAATCCTCCAGGATGTAAAATTACCTGTTTCAGATGTTTTTCTATATGTTTCTTCAAGTTCACCAAAAGGAGTTTTAAATATTGTTTTTGTATAGTTGGTTCCATTTTCTGTATAGTTAACTGTTTTAAAAGATATGTCAGAATAGACAACTTTATAAATTGAAATCCTTTTTACAATACATAAACCATTGTTTCTTAAAATTCTTTCAACAGTGCACTGAGGAAGTTTATTTTCATAAATTGTAAATGGAATTATATCGGGTTTTTTTCTTTTTAAAACACTTTCCACCCTTTCTTTCGGTTCCATTATTCCTCCAGAATTTCACTAAAATCATCTATATCCTTTAGATTTCTTCCAGTAATTTTTGAAACTATACCTGCTATTTTTTCTTTTGTCTTTTCATCTAATTCTACATATGGATATTCATTTTTTACCAAAAGAGCATACAAATACTTCAATGAATTTTTACCAATTTTTATCAATGCTTCTTCTACTTCTTTATCAATTTTAGTCCATTTTCCTGTTCCATCATATTTCAACCAGACAATTCTCTCATCACTTAGTAATCTTAAAATTAATGGGATTGCCTTTTCTATTTTCATCTCTCCGATTTTGTAAACACCCTCAACTACTTCCTCAGGATTTATTGAAAATGTCTTTTTAACCTCTTTATAAATTAAATCATATTCAGTTTCTCTTTTTTTTTTGGCAAATATCAAAAAAGGGGAAATTAAAAATATAAACAAAACTTGTCTAACCATATTTTTCTCCTTTTTTATAATTTTACCCCACTGGTAAGGTCTGTCAAAAATCACTTATAACATATCTTGACATTTTTAAAATAAGAGGGTATAATTATAATAGCTTTTTCCCTTGCTGCTTAATGCTGGTAGAACCCTCCCTGCCGCTACCAGGGAGGGCTTTTTCTTTTTAAGGGATTTATTATAAAATTTTTTAATGGAATTGTATAAAAAGTTTTCAGATTATTTGAGAAAAAAATTTGGATGTAGAGTTCATAAAATCAGTGTATATGCTGGTTTAACCTGTCCAAATCTTGATGGTAAATTAAGCAGAAAAGGATGTATTTACTGCAACAATTATGCTTTCAGTCCTTCTTTAAAAACAAATCTTTCACTTGAAAAACAGATAGAAAAAGGGATTGAATTTGGAAAAAAAAGATTTGAGGCAGAAAAGTTTATTGTTTATTTTCAGCCATTTTCAAATACCTATGCTTCTGTTGAAATTTTAAAAGAAAAATATGATGTTATAAAAAAATTTCCTGAAGTTGTTGGAATTTCAATAGGAACAAGACCTGACTGTATAGATGAAGAAAAACTAAAATTGATTGAAAGTTATAGCAGTAATTATGAGGTTTGGATTGAGTATGGACTTCAAAGTATTCATGATAAAACATTAAAACTTATAAACAGAAATCATACATATTCAGATTTTTTAAATGCATATAATATGACGAGAAAAAGAAATATAAAAATATGTGCTCATGTGATAATTGGACTTCCAGAAGAGACAAAAAAAGATATAATTGAGACAGCAAAAGAATGTGGAAAACTTAAACTTGATGGAATAAAAATACATCCAGTCCATGTTTTAAAAAATACTGAACTTGAAAATTTGTATAAAGAAGGTAAATTTAATGTTATGGATATGGAAGAATATATTGATGTTTTATCTGACTTTCTTTCTTATCTTTATCCTGAAACAGTAATTCAAAGGTTGACTGCTGACTCAGATAGAAAATATCTTGTTGCTCCTTTATGGTTGCTTGAAAAACAGAAAATGTTAAAATTACTTGAAGAAAAAATGAAAGAGAAAAATATATATCAGGGTAAAAATTATTGAAAAGGAGAATTTATGAAGGCGATTATTTTGGCAGCAGGGTACGCAACAAGGATGTATCCTTTAACACTTATTAAATCAAAAAATCTTCTTCAAATAGGTGGTATTCCAATGATTGAGCATATCATTGAAAAGTTAAATAAAATTCAAGTAGATAAAATTGTTATTGTTTCGAATGACAAATTTTATAATGATTTTAAATTATGGGCTGAAGATAAAAAGAATGTAATTATTTTAAATGATGGTTCAAATTCTGATAAAAATAAATTGGGAGCAATTGGAGATATTAAGTTTGCAGTTGATAAACTCAAAGATGATGAATTTTTAGTAATTGCAGGTGATAATCTATTTGAGTTTGAACTTACAGATTTTGTTAATTATGGGAGAAAAAATGGTATTACAGTTGGAATTAAAAGGGTAGAAGATATAAATTTAATAAAAAAATATAGCCAGGTAATTCTTGATGAAAAAAATAGAATAATTTATTTTGAAGAAAAACCAGAAAATCCAAAAACAAAAGATGCTGCAATCTGTGTTTATTATTTTCCAAAAGGGACTTTAAAAAAATATATTGATGAATACTTAATGGAAAAAAACAATCCAGACCAGGCAGGTTTATTCATTCAATATCTTCATAAAAAAGTTGATGTTTATGGATTTGTTTTTAAAGATATGTGGTTTGATATAGGAGATATAAATCAGTTCCATCAAGCAAATTTCTATATTTTGAGTAAAAAAATGAAAGAAATTTTTGGTAAAGGAGAAGTTTTGTTTTTTATTGCTCCAGGAAGAGTAAATATAATTGGAGAACATACTGATTATAATGGTGGATATGTTTTACCCTTTGCTGTTGATAAATATATATATCTTGCAATAAGGAGAAATTATAAAAAAATTATAAACTTCTTCTCATTTCAGTTTAAAGAAATTGTATCTGTTGAAAATGAAAATATAAAAAAGACAAAAAGTTGGGCTGATTATCCTCTTGGAGTTATATATATTTTAAATAAATATGGATACAAAATTGATGGAGTTGATTTTGTTTTTGAAAGTAATATTCCAATAGGTGGAGGGCTTTCTTCTTCAGGTGCCATTGAAGTTATAACTTTAACTGCTTTAAATAAATTGTTTGAGTTTGGAATTGAAAAAGAAAAAATACCTTTTTTATGTCAAAAAGCAGAAAATGAATTTGTTGGAGCAAGATGTGGAATAATGGACCAGTTTATAATAACAATGGCAAAGGGAAATAATGCGATACTTTTAAATTGTAGAAATCATCAGTATAAATATATTCCATTAAATCTTGGTGATTATTACTTTTTAATCTCATCAACAAATGTTTCCCATTCAATTGCATCAGGTAAATATAATAAAAGAAGGGCAGAAAGTGAGAAAGGACTTGAAATTTTAAAAAGATATTTAAATATTGAAACACTTTCAGATTTAAAAAAGGATGATTTTGAGAAATATAAGGATAAACTGCCTGAAATTATAAGAAAGAGGATTTTACATGTAATAAATGAGAATGAAAGGACAGAAAAAGCAAGTGAGTATTTAATAAAAGGAGATGTTGAAAAACTTGGTGAATTATTGAATCAGTCCCATATCTCTTTGAGAGACCTTTATCAAGTAAGTTGTAATGAAGTTGAAATTATGAGAAATGAGTCATTAAAAATAGAAGGAGTAATTGGAACAAGGATTACAGGAGGTGGATTTGGTGGCTGTTTGATTTCTATAATACATAAAGATTCTATTGATGAATACATTAGAAAGGTCGGGAAAAACTATAAAGAAAAAACAGGCATAAATCCTGAATTCCATATATGTCAGGCAGTAAATGGTAGTTCTCCTTTCCAATTCTGAACTTACTCTCAAAATATATAAAAACTTGAGGAGAAATTTTTTATAGTATAATATAAAATTGAGGGAATAAAATGGCAAGAAAAATAAAAAAATATGGATTCACATTTTTTGAAATGCTTGTTGTAGTTTTAATTATATCCTTTTTTTTTCTATGATTTTACCCACAATTAAAATTTTCCTACCAGAAGTTCAGAGTGAGGAAATAAAAAAGATAATACAAACTATAAATGAAGCAGAAAAAAAATCAACCTCTGAGAAAAAAACTGTTTACTTTTATTTCAATCTTGATGAGGATACTTACTGGTTTAAATCTGACAAAGATAACGCAGAAATGACTGAAATAAATAATTCCAGTTTAGATTTTTATAGAGCGAGGAATGAATTTGAAGAAAGGAATAATGGTATAATATTTTTCAGAATTTATCCCGAAGGTAAAAAAGATTTTTTTGTTCTATATTTATATGACAATGAAAAAAAGCAAACTTACACACTTTATTTCAATCCTTTTTCTGATATAAAAATCTACAATGAGGAATTAAATGAGGAAGAATTTTAAAAAAGGTTTTATTTTTCTTGAACTTATGGTTGCAATTGGAATTTTTGGGATAGTTGCCATTGCATGTATTGGGAATTATCTTGTTTTATTAAAAAATATTAAATCTGCCAATGACAGAATAAGAGTTTTAATTTTGTTTCAGCAGAAAATAGAAGAGTTAAAAATTAAGAATGAAGAAGTTAAAGAAACTACTGGAAATTTCAGCGAGAATTATCCTGATTATACCTGGAAAATTGAATTATCAGACAATGTTATTTATGATAGTGTGGAAGATATTTATTTAAAACCATTTGTTCTTTTTGTTGAAAGTCCTGGTGAGTCGAATTCAACAATTATTCCATTTTTAAAGGAGTTTTCAGAAAAATGAATAAATTTTTTGTTAAAAGAGGACTCACACTTGTTGAGGTTATGATTTCGGCGATTTTAATTTTGCTTACATTTATTCTGGTTTATAGAACTTTTTTTACAGTTAACAGAAACATTATGGAAATTACACAGGAAATTAAAAATAGAAAGAGATTATACAGGTTTTTAAGCAGTTTTAAATATGAAATAGAAGGAATATGTGATACTCAAAATTTAGAATTGAATAAAAAAGAGATTGATTTTTTTACTTTTCTTTATAATATGGAGTATCCGGTAGAGATTAAATATGTTGTTGAAAAAACTAATGAGGGAGAAAAACTTGTTAGAATTCAGAGAAATCTATTAACTGATTATGAATTTAAATTAACTGCTTTAGAAGGGGAAGATATCAATTTTTTGTTTTATATAAATGATGGATGGGAAGGAAATGTTGAGTTAGATAAATTGCCTTCTGGTATTGCTATTGAAATAAATTACAAAAATGATAAGATTTTCTTCCCTATTTTTTTAAATTTAAAAAAAGAAAATGAAAAAAAAGAATGAGGGTTTTATATTGATTCTTGTTTTGGGATTTTCTCTATCCTTTGTTTTTATTACCATCCTTTTTAATTATGAAACGCAAAAATATTTAAATACTCTTACACAACTTTATGAGAATTTTGAAATGGATAGAATTGGTGAAATTGGTTTTGAAATTGCAAAGAAAATACTTGAGAAGGACAAAACAGATTATGACTGGCTTAAAGAAAAATGGGCATTTGAGAGAAATTTTAATATAATGAATTATGATTTAAAAATTCTTATTAAAGATGAAGATTCAAAAATAAATATAAACAAAATTATAGAAGAAAAAGGCAAGATAAATGAATCTTTATTAAATATATTGAAAAATTTGTTTGTAATATGTGATTATCCATCTTCTTTAATTGATTGTCTTTTGGACTGGATTGACGAGGATAATATAGAAAGGATTTCAGGAGCAGAAAATTTTTATTATTCATCAATTGGTTTTAAAAATTTACCACCAAATAGAAATATTAAAAGTTTAAGAGAATTTTATCTGATAAAAGGTTTTGATGAAAAAATTCTTTCAGGAGATGAAGAAAAGAAGGATAAAGGACTTTTAAATTTCATAACTATTTATTCAGACGGTAAGATAAATATTAATACCTGTGAGAGAGAAATAATAAATAGTATGGGATTTACAAATGAACAAGTGGATTTGATTTTAAAGGAAAGAGAAAATAGACCTTTAAATGAGAGTTTTTTGGTTAAAATAAATAGGGAAGTTTTTTTAAAAAACAAAATTTTGATAAAATATTCAAGTAGTTATTTTCACATATCAATAAAAGTAAGAAATGAAAAGGGTGATGAAAAAAATTATGAAGGAATATTAAAGAAAGATAAAAATCTTGAGTTAATCAGAAAAGGAATATTATGAGAACTTATCTTTACTTTAAAAATGGAAAATATTTCTCATTAGAAAATGAGAAAGAAATAGAAATTCCCCAAGAAAAAATAGAGGAATTTATAAAGGAGAAAAGAGGAAATATATTCTATCTAATATTTTCAAAACTTGATTGCTATTTTAGAAAAGTTGAATTTGAATTTAAAGATAGAAAAAAAATAAATTTAATTCTTTCCCAGGAACTTGAAGGAAAATTACCTAAGCCAGTGGATGATTTTTATTTTTATACTGATTTTTATTATCCAGAATATAACAAAACCATTGTATTTATTTATGCAGTTGAAAAGAAGAAAATAGATTTTTTTATAGAAGCATTTAGAAAAAATAAAGTTAAATTTCATTTTACAATTGATTCAATTCTATTGTACAGATTTTTGAAGGATATAATAAGTGAGAAAAATTATATAGAACTTTTTGTTGAAAAGGATTATTTGCTTATCAATCTTGTTGAAAATTCTGAAATCTCTGGTGTTTTCTCATATTTTTCACAAAATTTAATTGAAAGTATTTCTGATATTTTTTCTTCCCTTCTTTCTGATAAAAAATTTCCAGTTTATTTTATAGGAGATAGGACACTTTTTGATAAAATTGAGTTGGAAACAGGTAAATTTTTATTCAAAAAAAATATTTTTGAAATATTGAAAGAAACAAAAAAATTTCCAGAAGTTTCCTTAAATCCTTTGGGAATTAAAAAAATTACAATACCTTTTGATTATCTTGTTTCTTTATTCTTTTTAATAGCAATTTCTTTTTTGCTTATAAGACCTTATTTTTTTTGCATTGAAAAGGAAAAAAAATTAAAAGAATTTAATTTTAAAATGGAAGAAATTTACAGGTCATTGTTTCCGGAGACAAAAAAAGTAATCAATCCTTTAATTCAGATAAAGGAAAAACTTGGAGAAAATGAGAATAATTTGAAATTTTTAGTTTCTGAGATATCTATCATTAAGATTCTTGAAGAAGTTACCACCATTTTTTCAACAGATTTAAAAAATGCAGAAGTTGAAGAATTTGTATTTAATGGTGAAAATGTAAATCTGGTTGGAATTGTTGATAATTTAAAAAATCTTGATATAATTAAAGAAAATTTCAAAAAATCAAAGGTATTTAAAAGTTTTGAAATAGAAACCATTTCTTTTACTAAGGAAAATAGAGTTAGATTTGTTTTAATTTTGAAAATGTAAAAATGGACAGAAAGATTTTTTTTCTTATACTGGTTTTCATAATTATTTTTGAATTTCAATATATATACTTACCAAATAGAAAAAAAATTAAAAATCTTGATAAACTTATTATACAAAAAGAAAAACAATATATAGAATTTCTTGACCTATGTGAAAAATATAAAAAAACAAAGGGGAAAAAGAATGAGAATCAAATTAAATATGCTCCCTTAAAATTTTCTTTTTTTACATATTTAAATGATTTAATCGAAAAAACAGGCATTAAAACAAATATACAAGATATAAAAATTCTGCCAAAGGAAGAAATAGGAAGATATATTCTTGAAAAGTTAGAAATTGATTTGAATCTCATTACACTTGAGCAGACATTGTCAATTTTAAGTCAGATTGAAAGAACTAAAGGTGTTTATATTACCTATTTTGAAATGAAAAGAGATAAAAATAAACCTTATTTATTAAATTTAAGTATGGGTATCTCATGTTTGAAACAAAAATAGGATAAAATGAAAAAAATATATCTTATAGATGGAAGTGGAATAGTTTATAGAAGTTTTTATGCTATACCAGAATTAAAAACATCAACAGGATTTATTACAAATGCTATTTATGGTTTCACATCTACTCTGCTTAAAATTCTGAAAGAAAAAAAACCTGAATATATTGCTGTTTTCTTTGATATACCTGTTCCAACATTTAGACATAAAACTTTTGAAAAATATAAAGAAAAAAGAAAACCAATGCCTGATGAACTGAAAGGTCAAATAACAAAAATTAAAGAAATTATAAATTATTTAGGAATAAAATATATGGAAAAAGAAGGTTATGAAGCAGATGATTTAATAGGTAGTTTTGTAGAAAAAAACAAAAAAAAGGGTTGTGAAATATTTATTATTGGCTGTGATAAAGATATTCTCCAACTTATTGATGATAATGTTTATGTTATCAATCCAGTAAATTATGAAATTATTGATAAAAACTATATAATCAAAAAATATGGGTTCCCTCCAGAAAAAATAGTTGATTTTATTGCACTTAGCGGAGATGCTTCAGACAACATTCCAGGGATTCCAGGAATAGGGGAAAAGACAGCAATTTCACTTTTATCAAAATTCAATTCAATTGAAGATATATATAATAATCTTGAAAAAATTGATTCTGAAAAATTAAGGGAAAAACTTAAAAAAAATAAAGAAATTGCATTTATAAGTAAAGAACTTGCAAAATTGAATAAAGAGATATTTGATGAGATTGATTTAGAAGAAATAAGAATTAAGGTGCCCCAATTACATAAGCTATTTGAATTATTTGAATTATTTGAGTTTAGAAAATTGAAGGAAACATTGAAAGAACTTTTTCCAGAAGTTGAAAGTTTCCAAGATATAGAAAATTTAATCGGTTTTTCTACAGGAGAGATAGTGAGATATAACGAAATACTTGAAAATACAGCGAAATATAGAGAGATTCTTGATGATAAAAGCATTGGGAAAATAGGATTTAATTTAAAAGATAAAATAGTCGCTCTTTATAAGAAAGGTATTGAACTTAAAAATATTGAATTTGATTTTTCTATAG
>JBMFMQ010000045.1:0-13380 GCA_049970595.1 Candidatus Ratteibacteria bacterium
ATGGGGGTACCAATGAGCAGTATTAAATCCATATGGCTTATTTGATATTGGAGGATATCCTGCATCTATTGAAAAATAATTTAAATTTCCTCCTTGTGTATGGTATGGAAATTGAAAGACCTTATCACATTCTTTTTTTACATATTCCATTAAAATAGGCATTTGGATTTGTTTAAAATAATAATATTTCTCCCATATTTCATCTTTAATAACCCATCTTCTCCATTCATCTATATCCCATATATTGAAAGGAATTTCAATATTATTTTCTCTTGAAAATATTTCCATACATATATTACAATGGTCATCCCAGCCAGTTGGTCCTCTTGGTGTTCCTGCTTCATCTCCAAGATTAATTCCATATAAAACACCATAATCCTTTACAATCTGTAAATATAAAGATATATCCCTTGCAATTGTTTTTTGAATTTCAGGGTCAAGAAAACATGTTGAATAATGGAAAAATTGATGGGCACAACCATATTGAGCAATTAATTTAATTCTATTTTTTATAAGTTCTTCAAAATATTTTCTTATAACTGATTTTTTATATAATTTTTCAACTGGTAAAAGATATGGGTTTTTTTCATAAATTAAAAAATCATATTGATTTTGAAATTTTTTATTTATCCAACCAGAAGAAATTGCTCCATTATTAATCTGCGTATTTACCCCTATTTCAGAAAGTCCCTGTAATATTTTTTCATCATATTCTCCTCCATATGCATGGATTATAAAATTTGTTTCAGGTATTGAATCAACAATTTTTATATCAACTTTATCAAAAGAGTTTCCTATTTTTGCAATCAAATTATAATCACCTGGTTTTAAATCTTCTGTTTCAATTTTACAATTTAATTTTTCTGAAACATTAATTTTAGAAATATCTATTTTCCTTAAAATTTCTTCTTTTTCTCCATTAGAAAGAATTATATAAAGAAAATTTTCTTTAATTTTTTTTCCAAATTTTTTAATTGATACAGAAAATTCAATTGGCATTCCTTGATAAAAATATGTTTGATTATTTTTTGTATAAATATAGAGATTATATCCATCAGAAACAATTGGAAAATAAGGGATTTCGCAACAAACAAGATAATCATTCGGTCCTTTTGAAAATTCTTTATCTTTTAAATTGAATCTTAATGTATAATTTTCAAATTGTAACTCTGGGAGTGTAAATTCAATCTCTTTTTCAAATTTTCCTTCATAAATTTTTCTACTATTTTCCCAATTTTCATTATATTTTTTTGCCCATATAGTTAAAAAAGGTGATTCAAAATTCCCTTTCAATTCTCCCAAAAATTTTACATTCTTTTTTGATATCCAGTAATTATCATCTATTTCAATCTTCATCCCTCTATTTTTCATAAATGATATTGAATTAAATTTTGACTTATTTATTTCAAATTCATAATTTCCAAATCTATATTTTCCTTCTGGAAGAGATAAATTTGCAATTTTTAAATCATCATCAAAAATATAATAGGAATTCATTTCCCAAGTTGAAAGAAAGTTTGATATTTCATAATTCTCATTTTTCCCAGTTGTAAATGAAACATACTTAAAATCATCTGTTGAAAGATAAATTTTAAAACCATCAACTTTACATTTTAACTCATTCAAAATAGGACCTTTCTCAACCTTAATTATATTTATACCATTTCCATTTATTTTAAAATCTATTTCCCATCCAATTTTCCCTTTTAATTTATATTCTCCTTCCAAATAATATTTTTTTGTTTCAATTGGATAAAGATAAATTGGTATATCAAAATCAATAGAATAAACATTCAAAGGTAAAGGAAACTCAACTTTAAATAAACCATTTTCTTTTTTTATATTTATTTTCTTTTCATCAAAAATAAATTTTCCCTTTTGAATATCTGAAATAGAAATATTATCTTTTTCAACAAAAATTTTAAAACCAAGTCCATCTTCACCATTAAATTCATAAACTCCTTCTGGAAATTCAAATATATTTTCTCCTCTAAAATTTCCTTCAAAAACATCTAATTTATAATTTCCATATTCAAAAGGAATTGAAAGAGAAACTTTAATTAATTCAGGCATCATTATTCTTATTCTTTTTTGTTTTGCCCAACTTTGACCAGAAGAGATTATTTTTACAATTGGTTGTTTTCTCATATAAGGACCTTTTTCAATATTTTTTATTGAAATATCTCCATCTTTAGATAAGTAAAAATCAACACTCCATCCAAATCCACCTTTTATCTTATATTCTTTATCAGTTAAAAATAGTGGCTCAAAATACCATCCATTCATACTTGAAGAACCATAAAAATATCTATTTTTCCCCCAATTTGGAATATCATAATCAACAACTATCCATCTATCATACTCAACATCAATTGGTAAACTTATTTTTTTCTCCTCTGAGAAGATAATACCAGAAAATAATAAAATTAAAATTATAATCTTTTTCATTTCATTCTCCCTTTCTTATCCATAAACTTATAAGAAATATCCCAATCCGGAACTTTTGCCATTAGAACTCCACAAAATAAAAAGATAAAAAAAATCTATTCATTTCCACAAGGCACTATTAGGAATGTAAAAATCTCCTGGTTTATTTGTACTTGGAGCCCATTCATTAAACATACCAGCAGAACCATCAAAATATAAAACATTATAATGGTTTGGAATATATTGAGATTTATACCAGCAATAAGCAGGATTATCACCAGCCGAAATTCTTAAATCAGCCCCATAGTTGTAAACAGGATAAAGGAATACACTTATTCCCCATGGTCTTAAAACACCCATTTCCATAATATAAACAATTTGCTTTGATGGGATTAAATTAATACTTGGAGCATATATATGTAAATCCCCTGATATTCCATATGTAACAGGAACACCTGGAGCAACTACTTCATCTGGTCCAGATGGTTTTGTAGGTTGCCAATAATTTATTTTATATCTTGTTCTTGAAAAACTTGGGCAATACCATACCTTCCCATCTTTTAAATATCCATATTTAAATAATCTATAAGGTAAAGCATAAGAACCTTGCCATGGAGTTGCTGGTTTATCAGGTAAAAGACCTTCATAATCATTTATATACATATGAACTGCAAGACCTATCTGTTTTAAATTATTTATACATATAGCACTTCTTGCCTTCTCCCTTGCTTTACTTAAAGCGGGTAAAAGTATAGCAGCAAGGATACTTATTATCGCCACCACAACAAGCAACTCAATCAATGTAAATCCCTTTTCTTTTCATTTTTATCACCTCCTTTCCTTTTTGTATATTTGTTCAACAATTATTATACTCTTATACTTTATTTTTGTCAAGTCAAATTTTTTTCTTTAATAATACCGAGGGTGGGGCTTCAAAAATTGAATTTTTTTGTGAAAAATAATATAATTAAGTAATGAAAAAAGAGATTGGCTTTTTGAAGGAAAGGAGTAAAGAATTTTGGGAAGAAGGGCTTCGCCTTTATTTTAACAGGTGAAAAATACTTCAATGAATAAAAGTTTAGTAGATATTTTAAGAAAGAGGGCAAAGGAGAAAGAGAGATATTTTAAGAATTATCTTTTTTACTGTAAAAAAATAAAAGAAGAGGCGGAAAAAATACTTGGGAAAGTTGAGGTGTTTATTTTTGGTTCAATTTTAAAAAATGAATATACTCCATTAAGTGATATAGATGTTTTAATAGTATCAGATAGTTTGCCTGAATCAAATGAAGAAAGAATTAAGATTAAAACAGATATAAAATCAAAAATTGACTCATTTTCTCCTTTTCAAATCCATCTTGCAAATTACAAAGAATACAAAAACTGGTATAAAAAATTCATTAAAAATGATTTCATTAAAATTTAGAAAGATTAGTATAATATTCAACTGTTCTTTTTAGTCCTTCTTCAAGTTTAATTTTAGGTTCCCAGTTAAGTATTTTTTTCGCCAGTGTTATATCAGGTTTCCTTTTCCTTGGGTCATCAGGAAGTCCTGGGAGATATTGGATTCCAAGTTTTTTCTCAAATATTTTTTCAATTTTTTCTGCAAGTTCAATTATTGTAAATTCTTCAGGATTCCCAAGATTAATCGGTAAATTGTAGTTAACATCAAGAACTTTAACAATCCCATCTATTAGGTCATCAATATAACAAAAACTCCTTGTCTGTTTCCCATCTCCATATATTGGTAATGGTTTATTATTCAAAGCATAAAATATAAAATTTGGTATAACCCTACCATCATTAAGTCGCATTCTTGGTCCATAAGTGTTAAAAATTCTTATAATTTTTGTATTAAGTTTATATTTTCTGTGATATGCCATTGTTATTGCTTCTCCATATCTTTTCCCTTCATCATAAACACTTCTTAAACCAATTGGATTTACATTTCCCCAATATTGTTCATTTTGAACAGGAATAAGAGGGTCTCCATAAACTTCTGAAGTTGAAGCAAAAAGAAAAACAGAATTTGAATTTAAAGCAATTTTAATCATTTTTTCTGTCCCTATGGAATTTGCCTTAAGTGTTTCAATTGGATATTTCATATAATCAACTGGGGATGCAGGACTTGCAAAATGTAAAACATAATCAAATTTTTCTTTTATTTTTTTTTCATTTATTTTTGTTATGTCCTTCTCAATAAAAATAAAGTTTTTTTTATTCAAAAGATGTTTTATATTTGTTTTCTCTGAAGTTATGAAATTATCTATACACCAAATAGTATCACCATTATTAATAAAATAATCACATAAATGACTACCAATAAAACCTGCTCCTCCACTTATTAAAATTTTCTTATTCAATCTTTCTCCCTATTCCTCTGTAAACAAATCCTAAATTTTTAAGAATTTTATAATCAAGAAAATTTCTCCCATCTATTATATAAGGCATATTCATTATTTTTTTTATTCTTTCCCAGTCAAGTTTTTTAAATATTTCCCATTCTGTGAGAAATATTAAAAGATGACAGTCCTTTGAAACCTCGTAAGGGTCTTCAGAATAATATAAATCAGGAAATATTTTTTTCATATTTTCAATTGCTTTTGGGTCACAACATTTCAAATTTGCCTTTTCTTTTTTTAATAAATTTATTATTTCAATTGAAGGTGCTTCCCTTATATCGTCTGTTTCTGGTTTAAAGGAAAGCCCAAATATCCCAATCGTTTTTTCTTTCAAATTCCATAATAATTCCTTTGCTTTTTTTATAACAAGTATCTTCTGCTGATAATTTATCTTTTGAACTTCTTTCAGCAAATCAAAAGAATAACCAACTTCTTCACAGATATGAATGAAGGCAGAAAGGTCTTTTGGAAAACAACTTCCTCCATAACCAACTCCTGCTTTTAAAAATTCTTTTCCTATTCTTTTATCAAGTCCCATTCCTTCAGAAACAGTTTCAACATCTGCTCCAACCCTTTCACATATATTTGATATAGCATTTATATATGAAATTTTTAATGCAAGAAATGAATTTGAAGCATGTTTTATCAACTCTGCACTTTTTATATCAGTAAAAATTTTAGGGCAGTTTAAAGGAGAATATATTTCTTCAAAAATTTTTTTCCCTCTTTCACTTTCAACACCTATTATAATTCTATCTGGATTAAAAAAATCATAAACAGCAGTCCCTTCTCTCAAAAATTCAGGATTTGCAGCAATGTCAAATTCAATTCCTGTTGGAGTTAAAAGTTCCAATGTTTTTTTTACCCATTCACTTGTTAAAACAGGAACAGTGCTTTTTTCAACAATTAATCTGTATATTTTATCTTTTTTAGTTTCATCTTTTATTTTTTTTAATGATTTTGCAATTTCAACAGTAACATTCTCAACATAAGATAGGTCTGCCTTTCCTTCTTCTGTTGAAGGAGTTCCAACTGCAATAAAAATTATTTCTGAATCTTTAACGGTTTGGTAAATTGATTCAGTAAAAATTAATAAATTTTTTTCAACTCCCTCTTTAACAATTTCTTCAAGTCCTGGTTCATAAAATGGAATTATTAAATTTTTAAGTTTTTTTATTTTTTCAAAATCATTATCACAACAGATAACTTTATTACCAAGTTTTGAAAAACAAGCACCAGTAACAAGTCCTACATGTCCAGAACCAATTATTCCAATATTTCTCATTTCAATACCTCTCTTATTTTATTTAAATTTTCATTTACCCATTTTATTAATTTATCAACACCTTTCTTTTTATCAATTTTTACTTTCCAATTGGTATATTTTTCAAGTTTCTTATTATTACTTATAAATACCTTCTGGTCACCAGGTCTCCAGTCAAAAAATTCAAATTCAATTTTTTTGTTCAATTTTTTTTCAAGATATTCAATCAATTCAATTAAAGAAAAAGTGTTTTCAATACCTCCTCCTATATTAAAAATTTCTCCTTTACATTTTTCAATATTTTTAACTGCAAGTTTGTATGCATTTATAAGGTCAGAAATGAAAAGTATATCCCTTACCTGTTTTCCATCTCCATATATTTTTATCTTTTCATCCATAACTGCTTTTATAATGAAATGGGCAATCCACCCCTGGTCTTCATTACCATATTGAAAAGGACCATAAATACATGATTGTCTGAAGACAACAGTTTTAATTCCATAAATTCTATAATAATCCCTTACATACTGGTCAGCAGTTCCTTTTGAACAACCATATGGAGAATGAAAGTCAAGATTTTCATTCTCATCTATTCCTTTTTTTCTATCTATCAAATAATATCTTTTTTTCCCCTCTTTTAATTTTAAATGACTTAATTCTCCATAGACCTTATTTGTTGAACTGAAAATCAAGATTACATCAGGACAGTTTTTTCTTATACTTTCAAGTAAATATAAAGTTCCAGTGGCATTTATCTGGTAGTCATCTAAAGGGTCTTTGACTGATTTTGTAACTGCAACCTGTGCTGCAAGATGATAGATTATTTCAAAACCATTAACTACTTCTTTTAATTTTTTATAATCCCTTATATCACCTTTTATAAATTCAAAATTTTCCAATTTAAGAGATTGTAGATATTCAAGATTTTTTATAACTCCTTTTCTTGAAAGATTATCATAGATAACTACATAATTTTCTCTATTTTTTACAAGATTTAATGTAAGATTTGTTCCTATAAACCCTGCTCCGCCTGTGATAAGTATTTTTCTCATACATATTCTATTATATCACACCCAAAGTGTTTATTTAAAAGGGGAAAGTTAAATTTTCTTTTATAAATTCAATATCTTTTTTCATCCCCTCTTTTAATTCTTCAGCACTTTCAAACTTTTTCTGGTCCCTTATTTTTATAACAGGATATACTTCTATAATTTCTCCATAAATAATTCTGTCAAAATCAATTATATGAACTTCAATTTTATAATCAGAACCAAATGTTGGACAATTGCCTATGGATAAAGCACCCTTAAAATACTCATCATTATACTTTACCCAGCAACTATAAACACCATCATTAATTTTTACATCATTTAAGAGAGATAAATTTGCTGTAGGAAATCCTAAACTTTTACCTTTTGAACTTCCTGTTATTACCTTTCCTTTAAATGAAAAAAATCTTCCAAGCAGTTTATTAGCATTTTCAATATCTCCGTTTTTTAAATATTCCCTTATTTTTGAAGAACTCACAAATTCTCCATCAATACAAACTGGTTCAAGAATATAAACATCAAATTCCTTCTTTAACTCATTTACATCTCCTTTTTTATGTGAACCAAAACAAAAATTTTTTCCAACCACTATACTTTTGACATTTATTGACTTAAGATATTCAACAAACTCAAAGGGTTCCCAGAATGAAATTTCCTCATAGTCACACCAGATACATAGTTGTATCCCTGAAGTTTCAAAAAAAGATAATTTTTCTTCCCATGATATGATATAAAATTCAACTGGGAAATGCTTAAAAGTAAATACAGAAGGGATTATTCTTTTGCCCTTTGCTTTTTTAATAACTTCTTCTATTATTTTTTTATGTCCTGAATGAAATCCATCAAATTTACCAATACCAATTGAAAGTCCTTTTCCATAAATATCAACATCGGAAAAATGTTTTATTTCCATTTAAACTCCTTTTTTCAATATGGAAATTTTTCGTCTATCTTTGCTTTTGATAATTCTAAAAGAAATTCAGCAATTCTATCTGTTGCAATTTCTACTATTTTTCTTCCTTTTTCTGCATTTGCTTTCTTTGGATTTCCATATCCAGAGTTTTTTGTTAATAAATGCCATGGTCTTACAAATTGTGCCCATTTTTCTTTAAGTCCTTTAATTTTAGGTTCATTTACTTTTCCTTCATCAGCCCACTCAAGGTGAACAAGTTCAGGAAATAAATACATCATCCAACTTGTTTCTGATTCATCTCCATGTTCTCCGGTCTTATCTTCACATATTTTAGTTATTACATCCTCCCCCACTTTCCACCAGTCAACAAGAAAAATATAAATAGATGTTTTTCCATATATTTCTCTAAGAAGACCTTTAAATTCATTTCCACCATGACCATTAATTATAACCAACTTATAAATTTTATGATTTTCAAGAGAATAAACAATGTCTTTAAGAATAGAAAGTTGAGTTGTTGGAGAAAAATGAAGAGTTAAAGGAAAACCAAATAAATTTGAATTTACTCCAATTGGTATGCCAGGAAGAACTATAACTTTTCCACCTCTTTCATTTGCCTTTTTACAACTTATTTCAGCAATTTTTTCTGTGGTAAGATAATCAGTTCCATATGGAAGGTGTAAGTTATGTGGTTCGCATGAGCCCCATGGTAAAATACAAATTTCAACCTTTCCAAAATCTCTAACTTCTTTTAAAGTCATTTCAATTAATTTACATTTCATATTTTCCCCCTTTATTCAAGAATAAACCAACAAGGACTCAAAAATTTAAAATTGCCAGAAATTAATTTTCTTGTATTTTTTGTATAAATATCAATAATCATTAATGGTTCTTTTTCACCTGTTTTTGAATAAACTATATGTCTTGAATCTGGAGCCCAAGAGATTTCTTCACAGTTAAGTCCAGGAATTGTTTTTGTTTTTTCTGTATTTATATCATAAATAGCAAGTCCATATCCAGAACCATCAGAATAAATATATGCAATAAAATTTCCATCTGGCGAAAATGTAGGAGAAGTGCAGTAATTTGAAATATAACTTATTCTTTTTACTCCATATCCATCTTTATCCATTAAATAAATTTGTGGTTTTCCATGTCTATCAGAAACAAATGCAATATTTTTACCATCTGGAGAAAAAGAAGGAGAACTGTCAATACCTTTATAATTTGTTATCCTTCTTTTTATATTTCCATTAAAATCAACTACAAATATTTCCGGGTTTCCAAAATAACTGAGAACAACAGCAATTTCTTTTGTTTCTCTACAGACGGAAATACATGCATTAAGCCCTGGTTTTGAAAGGAAATCTTGTATTTTTTTAGAGATAATATCAATTTTTGAAATCTTGGGATAACCATCTTGGTAAGAAACAAATAAAATTTCATTTTCCTTGAAATACCTTGGATAATTTATAAGATAATCAACATCTGTAATCTGTTTTAAATTAAATCCATCATAATCAATCATATATATTTGTCTTTTCCCTGTTTTATCAGATGCAAAAATTATTTTACTTTTTGCAATTCCTTGTTTTCCTGTTAATTTTTCAACTATATCATCAGATATTGTATGAGCAAGATATCTCGGTTCAATTAATTTATAATCTTTTTCAAAAATAATTTTTCCTTCTAATCCTTCTTCAACCTTTATATTTATTATCTCTTTCTTTTTCTCTCCAATAATTATTACCTGTGTTAAAATTTCTTTTTTTATTTTTTCAATTTCATCCACAATTTTAAAACCCAAAATATTGAAAAAACCAGAATATTTTAAGTCATCTGAAAGTGTATTTATCAATTTTTCAGAAAAATCATTTTTATCAATTTTAAATATCAGATACACATTTGCTTTTTCCATCAAATTTTTCGTAATCTGAAGGAAAATCTGTGTTTGAGGAAAAAGAAATGAACTTAAAATTGTAAAACAAATAAATATTCTTTTCATTTATCCCTCCGTTTTAAATTCAATTATAATATCAAGATATTTATCCTTTATATTTTCTGGAAATTCAGGCCAGACCTTTACAGATTTTATAGCATCTACTATTGAATTGTCAAAGTTTCTATTTCCTGAACTTTTTTCTATAATGATATTTTCTACTTTCCCATTTCTATAAATTCTGAATGAAACTATAGCAGACATATTTAAAAGGTATTCTTTCAATAGCCAGTTTTCTTCTATTTTCTTTTTAATAAGATTTATATACCAGGATGGAATTTCATGAGTAAAAGAAGTTGTATAAAAATCGGACTGAAAAACAGGTGGATTTATTTTTACTGATTTTATTTCAGGTATTTTAATATTTAAGCCATCGGAAGATGTTTTATAATTACTCATTGAACCTTTTTCTGAAATTTTTGAAAATAATTTTTTTTTATATTCATCTGATGAAAATGTTTCTAAAATTTCTTTCTTTTTTTCAGATTTTCCATTTTTTAAAGGTGGTAATGTTTCCCCTTTATTTTTTATTTTATTTTCTTCTGTAATATTGGGAATTTCTATCTGAGGAATATTTACAAGTTTTACAATGAAAACCTCTTTTTCTAACTTTTTATTTTTTTGATTAGGGAATGATACAAAAATTAAAAAGAATGCTGTTATATGGAATAAAAATGAAATAGATAAACTTATTTTTTTTATTCTGTCTGTGTAGCAAGCCCAATCATATTTATATTGCATTTTTTAACTATATCAAGAATTTTAATTATATTTTCATAAGGAACTCTTTCATCCCCTTTTACTATAACAGAAATTTGATTATCATAAGTTTTATTTTTTAAAAAATTATAAATTTCTCTCAAAGACATTTGCTTCCCAGCAATAAAATATCTATTATCAGGTGCCACTGTTATTATTATACTTTTTTCAATTTTCATTTCATAAGGAGATGATTTTGGTAATGAAACTTCTATTCCTTGTTCAATCATTGGAGCAAGCATTAAAAGGCATAAAACAAGCGTTAAGGCGATATCAACAAGATTTGTGATATTTATTTGAGCAATTTCTGGTCTTTTATTTCTGTTTCTCATGTTCTTTTAAATGGATTTCAGATAGATATTCTTCTATATAAGGTATTAAAAATTCCATTTCATCCATCAGATTTTGAATTTTCTCCTTAAAATAATTATACCCGACTGCTGCCGGGATTGCCACAAGAAGCCCTAAAACTGTTGTTATAAGTGCTTCAGCAACACCACCTGCAACAACTTTTATTGAAGAAGAACCAGTAACTGCCATATTTGTGAAAGAAATTAAAAGCCCCCAGACAGTTCCAAGTAATCCAAGAAATGGAGCAATTACTGTTATTGTTGCAAGTGAAGTTAAATTTTTTTCAAGGTTTATCTTTTCTTTAGCAAATGCTTTTTCTATGCATTTTTTAGTTTTTTCTAAAGTAAATTTTTCATATTTTATCATTGTTATAAGATAATCAACTATTGAGTATAAAGGAGATGGTATTTTTTTTATTTCTTTTTTTGAAATAAGGTATGATTGGAAAATTTCATTATTTTTAAAAGCAGTTCTTGTTGTAAAAAATTTTTCTATCATAATATACCATGAATACAATGAAAGTATGCCAAGTATTATAAGGTCTAATTTCCCATAAATATCACAGTGTTTCCAGGAAGAAATCCAGATATTTTCCATGAATTTAATTTTATTTCTTAATTTTTTATCTGTCAAACTTTGCAGTTTTAAAGATAATGTTTTAAAATAGAAATATGGGAATTTTGTTTTTTATTCTCGGACTTATTTTTGGAAGTTTTGCAAATGTGTGTATTTTTAGATTGCCTAAGGGGAAATCAATTATTTTTCCAGGTTCATTCTGTCCAAACTGCAATAAAAGTATAAAATGGTATGACAATATTCCCCTTATAAGTTATGTTTTACTTAAAGGAAAGTGCAGATACTGTAAAAACCCTATTCCATTAAGATATTTTATAGTTGAATTTTTGACAGGATTATTATTTTTTCTTGTTTATAAAAAATTTGGTATTTCTCCATCTACATTTGTTTACAATCTTTTATTTCTCTCGCTCGTTATAATCAGTTTTATTGATATGGATACATTTTTAATTCCAGATGTTATTGTAATTCCTGGTATTTTTCTTGGACTTTTATTTTCTTTCTTTTTTCCACAGATTTACCAGATGGAAAGAATTGAAGGACTTATTTATTCATTTTTTGGTGTTATTGCAGGTGGTGGAGTTTTGATTTTTTTGGGATTTATTGGTAAATTGCTTTTTAAAAAGGATGCTATGGGTGGTGGAGATGTTAAATTACTTGGAATGGTAGGTGCTTTCTGTGGATGGAAATCAATATTACTTACCCTATTTTTTGCTTCTCTTTTCGGAACATTAATAAGTTTAATATTGATTTTAATTAAAAAGAAAAAAATTGAGGACTATGTTCCTTTTGGTCCTTATCTTGCTATTGGTGCTGTTATATCGGTTTTTTTAAAGAACACTGTTTTTCTCGGTTTCCTTATAAATTAAAAAATGAGTATTGTAGCGATTGAGATTGTTAAAGAGTTTTTTATAATAAATGAATTTTATGTTCTCAGAAAAGATAGTTTTTTAATAGTTAAGAATTATAAAAATATTCAAAAAGAGATTGATGAATTTGTCATAGAGAAGGATAGAATTTCTTTTATTGACAATGCAATTGTTAAAGTTTTTGGATGGCATACTTTAAAATTTACTCCAGCAGTTATTAAAAAATTTAGTAAAGAAATTTTTGAGATAACAGATGAAAAAATTTACAAAAAAGTAAAAAATTTCCTTGATAATTATAAAAAAATAATTGTAATACCTGGTTTTCCATCTACAGAAAGTTTAAGGAATGAATCCATAAGAATTTTAAAAGAAAACGGGATAAATAATGTTATTTTGTTTCCAACTATAATTTCTTGTCTTATTGAAAAAATAGATGAGAGGAATTTATATCAATCACATACTCTTGAGATAATGAGAATTTTGAAATTTTATAAATTTTTCCAGAGAAAAAAATTTGAAAAACTTCTTTTTGGAGAAAATGAATCTGGTGGTAGATACTAACTCAACTACATATAAAGCACTGGGATTGTTTCGGTAGGACCAAGGCAGTGGAGAAAAACAAAGGGAATAAAAATAAACTAAATACATCAGTAGAAATGAAGGAAATGGAGAAACAATTCCAAGTGCTTTTTCTGGCGCTTTTTGCCCAGAACAGATAATAATACCTTAAACTCCCCTCAAGAGTGAGGGACTTTGCGGAGTTGATACCTTTTG
>JBMFMQ010000046.1:0-13324 GCA_049970595.1 Candidatus Ratteibacteria bacterium
GGATGAATTAAAATTAAATTATACTGGAAAAATAAAAGAAGTTGAAATAGGACAAGGTGATAAAAAAATAAAAGTTGGAGGACAGAATGCATTTAACTTTCATTATTTTGAAGGAGAAATTCCAAATCATCCAATAATTTCATTTGAAGTATGGGATAGTTTTCCTGAAGAATGGCCTGAAACTTGTTTATCTGTTTATAAAGATGTTATAAATGACCCATTAAGTTGGGCAAAAAAATGTATAAATGAATATGGAGCAAAATGTTTAACAGTATTTTTAAATTCAACAGACCCAAATGGATTAAATAAAAGTGCTTCTGATGTAAGACCAATTGTTGAAAAAATTATAAATGAGATAGATATACCTTTAATCTTCTGGGGAACTGGAAATGTTGAAAAAGATATAGATGTCTTAAAGATGGTATGTGAAGTTGCAAGTGGTAAAAATGTTGGAATTGGTCCAGTAGTTGATAAAAATTATAAACAGTTAGGAGCAAGTGCAATTGCCTATAAACAGGTAGTTATTGCCTCAACTCCAATAGATATAAACCTTGCAAAACAATTAAATATTTTACTTTTAGAACTTGGTGTTCCTGAAGACAAAATAATAATGGATCCAACTGTTGGTGCTCTTGGATATGGAATAGAATATACATACTCTGTAATGGAAAGAGATAGAATTGCTGGACTTTTACAGGGAGATGATAAACTTGCATTTCCAATTTATTGTTATTTATCAAAAGAGGTATGGAAAATTAAAGAAGTGAGTATTCCTGAAAATATTGATATTAAACTTGGGAAGGAAAAGGAAAGAGGAATTATTTTTGAAGGTATAACAGCGACTTTACTTTTACTTGCAGGAGCAGATATAGTTGTAATAAGACATCCAGAAACAGTTAATTTAATAAAAGAATTGATAGAAGAAATGAAATGAAAAAAGGTAAAATTATAATAGATTTTGAAAAATGTTTTGCATGTAGGACATGTGAAATTGAATGTGCTTTTTTCCATAGTAAAAAGAAAAATATTTTTGAATTTTTTGAAAACCCAGATAAAAAACCAAGTATAAGAATAAAAGAAATAAATGAAAAAATTACACCTTTAAGATGTCTTCATTGTGAATTCCCTGCCTGTGTTGTTATCTGTCCTTCTGGTGCTTTAAAAAAGGATGAAAATGGGATTGTAATATGTGAAATTGAAAAATGTGTTGGTTGTGGGATGTGTTTAATTGTCTGTCCATATGGGATACCTAATATTGATAGAAACAAAAAAATATATACAAAATGTGATTTATGTATAGAAAAATTAAAGAAAGACCAATTGCCAGCTTGTGTATCAAGTTGTCCAAATAAAGCACTTAAATTTATAGAAACTGGTTAAAAATGAAAAGATTAGAAATTGATAAAATTCTGGAAAAAAACAACTGGAGCAAAAATAAAATTGTAGGTATCTTGCAGGATATACAGGATATATATGGATATTTGCCAGAAGATATTCTTATTTATATTTCAGAAAAAATTAATATTCCAATCTCTCAAATCTATGGTATTTCAACCTTTTACAGGGCTTTTTCTTTAAAACCAAAAGGGAAATATAAAATCAAGGTCTGTCTTGGAACTGCCTGTCATGTTAGAGGTGGATATATGATTGCTGAATTTTTAAAGAAAAGGTTAAATATTTTACCTGGGGAAACAACAGAAGATAGATTATTTACATTTGATACTGTTAATTGTCTTGGTGCCTGTGCAATTGGACCAATTGTTGTTGTCAATGAAAAATATTATAAAAAGATGGATGTAGAGAAAACTGAAAAATTGATTGAGGAATTAAAAAATGAAAAGAATAAATAGTAAAGAAGAACTTGAAAAATTAAGGGAAAAATTACAGGAAGAGAAAAAGAAAAATGAAATTGTTATAAGTGTATGTATGGAAACAGGATGTATTGCTTCAGGAAGTGAAGAAATTTATAATGAAATTAAAAAACAAATAAAGAAAGTCAAAAATAAAAAAGTGAAAATTCTTAAAACAGGATGTCATGGTTTTTCAGAAATAGACCCTTCTATAGTTATTTATCCATCCAAGATAATTTACATTAAGTTAAAACCAGAAGATATAGAAGAAATAATTGAAAAAACAATTTTAAAAGGAGAAATAATTGAAAGATTGACATATAAAGACGAAAAAACAGGAAATCCTATCCCTTACATAAAAGATATTCCTTTTTATAAAAAACAATATAGAATAGTTCTTTCTAATCATGGTTTAATTGACCCTGAAAATATTGAAGATTATATTGCTTCTGGAGGATATTCTGCACTCTGTAAGGTTCTAAATGGTATGAAAAGTGAAGAAATAATAGAAATTGTAAAAAAATCTGGTTTAAGAGGAAGGGGTGGTGGTGGATTTCCAACAGGTATAAAATGGGAATATTGTAGAAAAGCAAAAGGTTATCCTAAATATGTTATATGTAATGCGGATGAAGGAGACCCAGGTGCATTTATGGATAGAAGTGTAATTGAAGGGAATCCACATTCTGTTATAGAAGGTATGATTATTGGTGCTTATGCGATTGGTTCAAATGATGGATATGTATATATAAGACATGAATATCCACTTGCTCTTGAAAGATTGAAAAAAGCAATAGAAAAGGCAAGAGAATATGGTTTTCTTGGAGAAAATATACTTGGTTCTGGTTTTTCTTTTGATATAGATATTATTCGTGGTGGTGGTGCTTTTGTTTGTGGAGAATCAACTGCTTTAATGGCATCAATTGAAGGAAAAGTTGGAGAACCAAGAGCAAAATATATACATACAGTTGAAAAGGGTCTTTATGAAAAACCAACATGCTTGAATAATGTTGAAACATGGGCAAATATACCATATATAATCAACAATGGATGGGAAAAATTTTCAAATATTGGGACAGATAAAAGTAAAGGAACAAAAATTTTCTCAGTTGTTGGAAAGGTTAAAAATACAGGACTTGTTGAAGTTCCTATGGGTATAACTTTGAGAGAAATTATTTTTGATATTGGCGGAGGAATAAAAGAAGATAAAAAATTTAAAGGTGTTCAAACTGGAGGCCCTTCAGGTGGAATTATACCTGAAAAATATCTTGATTTGGAAGTTGATTTTGATAGATTAAATGAAGTTGGTTCAATGATGGGTTCAGGTGGAATGATTGTTATGGATGAAGATACATGTATGGTTGATGTTGCAAAATACTTTCTGAGTTTCGTAAAAGAAGAGTCATGTGGAAAATGTGTACCATGTAGGGAAGGAATAAATCAGATGCTTGATATTTTAAATAGAATAACAAAAGGGAAAGGTGAAATTGAGGATATAAACATTTTAAAAGAAATATCTTACCTTATGAAAAATGCATCTTTATGTGCACTTGGAACAACTGCTCCAAATCCTATCTTAACTACAATTAATTATTTTTATGATGAATATTTAGCACATATTAATGAAAAAAGATGTCCAGCAGGTGTATGTATAGATTTGATTCAATATTTTATAATTTCTGAAAAATGTACTGGCTGTAGTTTATGTGCTAAAAATTGTCCATCTGGTGCTATTGAAGGAGAAAAGAAAAAACCTCATAAAATAATTCCTGAAAAATGTATAAAATGTGGAATATGTTTTAATGTATGTAAATTTAATGCAGTTGAAAGGAAATAAATATGGAAAAAGTAGAAATAGTTATAGATGGAATTAAAGAAAAGGTGAAAAAAGGAGCAAAAATTCT
The DNA here is from genome assembly GCA_049970595.1 of Candidatus Ratteibacteria bacterium. Taxonomy (GTDB): domain Bacteria; phylum Ratteibacteria; class UBA8468; order B48-G9; family JAFGKM01; genus JAMWDI01. The sequence goes on from JBMFMQ010000046.1 coordinate 3,752, forward strand.
TGAAGTTGCAGAAAATTTGGGAATTGATATACCAACTTTATGTTATCATCCTTCAGTTGAACCATATGGAGCATGCAGATTATGTATAGTTGAAATTGAAAGAAATGGAAGGAAAAGGTATGTGACTTCTTGTAATTATCCGATAGATGATGAAATAAAGATTGAGACAAATAATGAAAATTTAATAAAAATAAGAAAACTGATACTTGAATTATTAATTTCAAAAGTTGGATATAAAGGGAAAGTTAAAGAGTATGCAGAAAAATACGAGGTTCAACCAAGATTTGGGGAAGGAAAAGAAGATTGTATATTGTGTGGATTATGTGTTAATGTTTGTAAAGAAATTATAGGTGTAAGTGCAATTGGTTTTTCTTCAAGGGGAATAGAAAGAAAGGTTTCATCGCCATTTGGTAAAGATGCAGTTGATTGTATTGGTTGTGGTGCCTGTAGTTTTGTCTGTCCAGTTAACGCAATTAAAATTGAAGATAAAAATGGAATAAGAGAAATAACAAAAATAAATGCAAAACTTAAACTTGAAAAATGTAAATTATGTGGAAAATTTTTTATACCTACTAAATTAATTGAATATATAAAAAAGAAAATTGGGGGGAAATCTGAACTTGATATATTATATATATGTGATGAATGCAAGGGTAAAAATTATTTAAAAAATCTTATTCCATATTCAATAATTGGGGGTAAAAAATGAAAGAAAAATTTACTCTTTCTTTTGAAAGATTGGAAGAGCAAAAGCCACAATGTGGATTTGGAATACTTGAAATATGTTGTAGAAATTGTTCTATGGGTCCTTGTAGAATAACTCCTTTTGATGGTGGCCCTAAAAAAGGTGTTTGTGGAGCAAATGAGGATACAATAGTTGCAAGAAATTTTTTAAGAAAAATCGCAGCAGGAGCAAGTGCACATTCAGACCATGGAAGGGAAATTGCAGAGACACTTATAAAAGTTGCAAAAAAACAAGCATCTGGATATGAAATAAAAGATGAATTTAAACTTATAAAACTTGCAATTGACCTTGGGATAGATATTAAGGGTAAAAAGATAGAAGAGATTGCATTGAAAGTTGGAGAAATATATCTTTCACAATTTGGTCAACAGGAAGGGAAATTAATTTTTACAAAAAGAGCACCTTTAAAGAGACAGAAAATTTGGGAAGAAAATGAAGTTATGCCAAGAGGAGTAGATAGAGAAATTGTTGAAGCACTCCACAGAACACATATAGGAACAGACCAGGATTATTTAAATTTAATGAAACAGGCAACAAGAACTGCACTTTCTGATGGATGGGGTGGCTCAATGATAGCAACAGACCTTCAGGATGTTTTATTTGGAACTCCAGAACCAATTATAGGCGAAGTCAATTTTGGTGTTTTAAAAAAGGACTATGTAAATATTATTGTTCATGGACATGAGCCACTTTTATCTGAAATGATTGTAATTGCTTCTGAAGACACAGAACTTATAAATTATGCAAAAGAGAAAGGAGCAAAAGGAATAAATATAGGAGGAATATGCTGCACTGCAAATGAAATATTAATGAGACATGGAATATCAATAATAGGGAATTTTTTAAATCAGGAAATGGCAATAACAACAGGTGCAATTGAGGTTATGGTTGTTGATGTTCAGTGTATAATGGCTTCTTTACCTGAAGTTGCCTCATGTTATCATACAAAAATTATAACAACTTCTGAAAAAGCAAAAATAGAAGGGGCAATACATATACAGTTTACTGAAGAAAATGCACTTGAAAAGGCAAAAGAAATAATTAAAATGGCTATAGAAAATTTTGAAAGAAGAAATGAAGAAATTATAAACATACCAGAAAAAATTTCAAATCTTGTTGCTGGTTTTTCATATGAAAGTATTTATTATATTCTTGGTGGAAGTTTTAGGGCATCATATAAACCTTTAAATGATAATATAATAAATGGGAGGATAAGGGGAGTTGCTGGAATTGTTGGATGTAATAATCCTAAGGTTCCACATGACCAGGTCCATATAAAACTTGTTTCAAAATTAATAGAAAATAATGTTTTAGTTTTACAGACAGGTTGTTCAGCAATTGCCTGTGCAAAATATGGTTTACTTGATTCAGTTAAAGGACTTGATTATGCAGGAAAAGGATTGAGAGAAGTATGTGAGGCAGTTGGTATTCCACCTGTTCTTCATATGGGTAGTTGTGTTGATAATTCAAGGATTTTACTTGCTGCAACATGTATGGTTAAAGAAGGAGGACTTGGAGATGATATTTCAGAACTACCAGTTGCAGGAGCAGCACCTGAATGGATGAGTGAGAAGGCATTAAGTATTGGTCATTATTTTGTTTCATCTGGTGTATTTGTTGTATTTGGTGTCACCTGGCCTACATTTGGGAGTAAAAATTTAACAAAATATTTGTTTGAGGATATAGAAAAAGAACTTGGAGGAAAATGGGCTTATGAACCTGACCCTGATAAAATGGCTGATTTAATTTTGAAACATATAGATGAAAAAAGGAAAAAACTTGGAATAGATAGGGCAAGGGAAAGGGTATTATATGATATGGCAATGAGAAGAGAACTTGAATGATGAAAATGGTTGATAAAAAAAATAAAATAAAATTATCTGAATTGAAAAAAGTTGCAGAGAAAATGTTTGGGAATCTTGTAAAAGTTGTTGTTGATGTTGAAAAAGAAATTATGGTAGTTGGTGGAGAACTGCATACTGATGAGGAAGCATTTTTATTAGAAACTGGTTCAGAACAGAAAAATTTATGGGGTATAAATATATATCCTGAAAAAATTGATAAAGAATTTATTGAATTTGACTCACTTATAAATATAAGACCTTCTTTTGGAAACAAGTCAAGAAATGTAGAAGACCAAAAAATAAGAGAAAAAATAGAAAGAATTGTAAAGGAGTTAATAGAATATGATTTATCATAAAAAACTTGCAGAAGGGAAATGGTTTAAAATTCCTTTTTGTGAACAGATGGCAAATATTGGGATGGAAATTTTAAGAGGTATAAGATGGAAAAATGAAAATGAGAAAAACTTTAATCTTTCAATTGAAAGAGCAATTGAACTTATTGACTTAACAAAAATTGACCCTAAGAATAAAAAAAGATTGAAAGAGATATGCAGGTTGAAAGAAGTTCTTATTGATTATTTCTGGGGAAAAAATGAATTTAATTCTTCTGATGAAAAATGGGAAAACTATTTTAATCCATTTTTAATATATGCTTCTAAATTGAGAGAGAAAAGGAGGTTAGAATGTCAAAGATAATTGCTTCTGCTGCTATAAATGGAGCACATAAAATTGTAAATATGGCTGAAAGTAAATGGAAAATGGCAATGGATAAATATGGACCAAATCAAGATGTTTCTTTTCCTGATACTGCTTATTATCTGCCGATAATTTATGGAATTTTAGGTATCCCTATTTCAAAACTTTCTCATATGGAAAAGGTATTTAAAATATGCAGAAATTTACTACCAGAACCTGTTAATAAAGAATGTCATTTACCTTATCTTGGTCCTGTTCTTGATGCTGGAATGGCAACTTTATTTGCTGAGGAGATGTATGAAGCAATAAAATATCTTGACCAACCAGATTTTTATTTTCCTGAAGAAGAACCACCAGAAGAAAGAATTTATCTTGGTGCTGCAAATGACATAATTTTAAGGAAAAGGGGAATTGAATTTGTTGATGGGACTGCTCCAGGATTTGCTGCTGTTGTTGGGGCTGTTGGTGATAATGATACTGCTGTTAAAATTGCAACTGAACTTGTAGAAAAAAATTTATATGTTTTTATGTGTGCAGAATACCAAGGAAAAAGATTTGCAGAGCAACTTAAAGAAAGTGGAATGCAACTTGGCTGGCCAACAAGACTTGTTCCATTTGGTCCAGATATTTATGAAGCAGTTTTTGCTCTTGGATTTGCTGTAAGGGCTGCTATGAGTTTTGGAGGAATTGAACCAGGAGATTACAGAAGGATTTTAATTTATAATAAGGATAGAATTTTTGCTTTTGTTCTTGCTTTTGGATATGTCAATGAGGAATGGTATGCAAATGCAGCAGGAGCAATAAATTTCGGATTCCCAACAATTGCAGATACACCAATACCACAAATTTTACCAACTGGAATTTGCACTTATGAACATGTTGTTTCAAATGTTGGTCATTCAGAAATTGTTTCAAAAGCAGTTGAAGTAAGGGGATTGAAGGTAACTGTTACAAAAGTTGATATTCCTGTTCCATATGGACCTGCATTTGAAGGAGAAAGAGTAAGGAAAGAGGACTTATATGTTGAAATTGGAGGTGGAAGAAGTTTATCATGCGAATGGACTACAAGTTTGCCATTGGATGAGGTTGAAGATGGGAAAATAGAAGTTATTGGACCTGAAATTGATGATATACCAGAAGGAAGTTGTTTACCAATGGCTACAGTTGTTGAAGTTGCAGGAAGGGAAATGCAGGAGGAATTTGAACCAATACTTGAAAGGCAGATACATGATTATATAAATTACATAAATGGTGTTATGCATATAGGTCAGAGGGATATTGTATGGATAAGGATAAGCAAGAAAGCAAAAGAAAAGGGTTTAAAATTCAGACATCTTGGAGTTGCAATCCATGCAAAATATCATGAGGTATTTTCAAACATTCTTGATAAGGTTCAGGTTAAAATTTATACAGAAGAAGAAAAGGTAAAAGAAATAATTGAGAAAGCAAGAAAGGTATGGAGACATAGAGATGAACGACTTGCTGGAATAACAGATGAAGAGGTTGAAACATTTTATTCTTGCACACTATGTCAATCATTTGCTCCAAGTCATGTATGTATTGTAACTCCTGAAAGAACAGGTCTTTGTGGTGCATATTCATGGCTTGACTGTCGTGCATCAAATAGAATAAATCCAACAGGTCCAAATCAGCCAGTTAAAAAAGGGAAAATAATTGATGAAAAATATGGACAATGGGAAGGAGTTAATGAATTTGTAAAAAAAGCAAGTAGAGGAGCAATTGAAAGAGTTAGTGTTTATAGTTTAATGACAGACCCTATGACAACATGTGGTTGTTGTGAATGTATTGCTGTTGTTTTGCCTCTATGTAATGGAATTATGACAGTTAACAGAGAGTATAAAGGAGAAACACCCTGTGGAATGAAATTTACAACACTTGCTGGAAATGTTGGAGGAGGAAGACAGATACCAGGATTTTTAGGACACTCAAAGTTTAATATAACACAGAAAAAATTCTTACAGGCAGAAGGTGGAATTTTACGACTTGTATGGATGCCAAAGATGCTGAAGGAAGAGATTAAAGAAAGATTTATAAAAAGAGCAGAAGAAGTTGGGGTCCCTGATTTACTTGATAGAATTGCAGATGAGGAAGTTGGAGTTACAGAAGAGCAAATATTACCATTTTTACAGGAGAAAAAACATCCAGCACTCCAAATGCCTCCAATTATTTAACCGAAAAGAACAGGTAAAGTAGGGAAAAGTAAAAATTAAAAAGAAAGGGCAATTTTTACCACATCACCTGCTTTTTTCTACTGCATTAGAAAAAGGTTCCAAAAAGATAGGTGTGGTTCCTAACTTCAACTTTAATATACCATTATCAGGAAAAACCGTTCGAATATTCAATATATCTTCATTAACTGGTGTTTCTGTAAGCACATATCTCTGTTGTGGTAAAGGTATCTCTATTTTTATAGATGGTTCAATATCCCCGGGTAGATACCTGTTTCCATCATCATACCACAATACATATACTGGCTTTCCATAAACAATAAACTCATAGGCATAAATACCTTTTCCTATATTTAGTTCTTTTACTTCTGAAAAGTTCATAAGTTTTTGCGATATTAAACTCAAAGCGTGATATGCAGGACGTGGCTTTCCGGGTCGTGCTGGAACCCCTATTGTATCCACAAGCCCATGAAATGCCACTGTTCCTGTAATTTCAGGGAAAACAGCAAAAATTTTTTCATCTTTCATATTACCTATATTGATACCCGATAGTCCTTCTTCCATTGCAAGCACCACTTTTTTAACCAGTCCTTTAGATTGCTCTGCTCTAAACCACAATTCAACCTCTTTGTGGCGAGGATGTTTGATATCAGCGAGGGCATGAAGTGTAGTTTTTATAGCGGGTAGTTGTTTTTCGGTATAAGGAGGAACAGGTTGCCCCCAGAAGACAAGAGGAGAGGCGGTATAATTAACATCTCCAACCCATATAGGTTTTTCATAACCATATTCCCGCATAGTTCTCTTCAGGAAACGGCTCATACCAATTATCTCACTCCAGTCACTTAAGGAGTGAAACTCTACAACATCAAATAGTTCAGGATATGAAAGCAACCTTTTAATATCAGCAAGATATCTTTCACTCACTTTCCGACGGTTAAGTGGTAGATTAGATAAAACCACAGGAATTTCATTAGGGTCAGGATGCCCTTCAAAAACACCTGCGAGGAAAAACCCTATCAAAATTACCTTTGCATCCGGGTTTGCTTTCTTAATAACAGGATATGCTATCTTTAGAAGGTCTATATACTCTTCAAGAGTTCCCTGCCAGAATCCTGTCCCCCACTCTGCTTCAATCTCCCAGTATTCAACTGAATAAAGCAATCCGGCTACATGGTCAGGATGATTAACATTGTATCTTTGAACCAATGCCTGAAGAAACGCCTTATAATCATCAAGGTATTCTGGCTTAATGGGAGAACTTCCTCTGCACCTAATGGACTTACTGGATGCCCACCGATTGATGCTTTTGACATATATATGGAAATTTTTGAAGCCAGCCCGCTGATATTCAAGTATTAATCGGTCAGGATAATCCCAGCGATAAGAATGTTTTCCTTTTACAGGGGGATGCGGTTCAATATCATCCCACGAAAGTCCCTGTGCTGCTGCCTTAGTCCAGTTTATCCCTGTCTTTGCATAGACATCTGCAAAACCAGGCACCATATACTCCACTCCAAGAGCAAAATGTTCGGAGGACGGACCTCCGTCAGCAAAAGAAACACAGTCCAGTGCTCTATCCGCTGAGCTACACTCACCATAATTACAATTATATTTTATCTTCTTTAATTAAAATTGTAAACTGATAGACCCTATTAAAAAAAGAAAGAAGGTTTTGCCAAATGAATATATTACCCCACTATCAATTTCTTCCTATTAGAAACAATACTATCAATTATTTTTTTTACAGTAATCTATCACCTCTTTTTTCAGAACCAACAACAAGCAATGTATTCAGTATCTCCCTTATACAGAAATTTATTTTTAGGTTTTTTATAGAGTTTTAAAATATCTCCTTTATCAACATGATGAATTATACTTCTTTCAGATATATTAATTTTCATCTTTCATTTTTTTAACCTGTGCTCCAAGGTCATTAAAATACTGAAACATAGCCATATCTGCCTTTACAAGTGTAAGTTTTTTTCCTATAAGGTCATTTCCTCCTACATCAATTGATATTCTTTGTAACCAAACATTAAATAAAAATCTTGTTGGGTCATCTATCATACTCATCTGGTTTCATATATGCTTTTTCAATCTATTTTATAAACTTTTTCATTCATTTCCTTTTTGATATATCTTCCATAAATTTTCATCAAAATCAGCAGTTCTACCAGGACAGTTTTCCCTTCTGCATATTTTACAACTTCTATAATCTTTTTCAGTTGAAAATAAAAATCCTGAAACTGTTTTATTCGGTATCATCAGGTAAGAGTCAGTCAATCTCACTCCTATAATTTTTTCCACATCTCCAAAAAGAGAAAAAAGTTCTTTTTGCTGTTCAATAGGCCAAACATATTTTTCACTTTCACCAGGGCTCATACTTATTACATTTTTCAAAAAATATCTTTCTTTCAAATAATCAAACAAATATCTTTTTGCTATTCCCAAAAAATGTTCTTTAATTGTATTCCACCAGTAATCCTTCAAAATATCATATTTAAAATTTATCTGGTCAAGTTCTTTTCCGCAGGTCACAATAAAAACAAACACTTTTTCAACATTTTCAAGATTTTTCCTCAAAACCCTACTCTTAAACTTAACTCCATTTATATTAACTTCGTCTTCCTGTTTTTCAAATATAAATCCTTCAAGATAAACTGATTTTGGTCTTCCTATTTCAATTGCTTTTTCTATCAATCTTAAAAATTCATACTCATCTTCACTATCTTTTTCAATTTTTAATCTTTTTATCAGACCCTTTTTATCTACTTCAATTTTAAAATCTTTAAGTATCTCCATTTTATTTTTTCAATAGGAGCCCTGTCCTCCTATTCCTTCTCTTATAAATTTTATAGCAAGAGCAGCAAGAAAAAGAGATAATATTTTTATAAGTCCTTTTATTCCTGTTTTTCCTACTACATCTGAAATTTTTTGAGAAAAGTAAAGAATAAAATAAGCAAAAACGATGTTTAAAAATAAAGAAATCAGGGTTATTTGTCTTCCATAAAAATTTTTTGAAATCAGAATTGTTGTTAAAAAAGCAGGACCAGCAAGAAGAGGAATTGCAAGTGGAACTACTGCAAGTTCTTCCTCTTCAACTTTAAACTGATTGACTCCTATAAATTCAGTAATTGAAAAAATTAACAAAATTATGCCACTTGCAATTAAAAAATCACTGAATGAAATTTTTAGATATTTAAATAAGAACTCTCCAAAATGTAAAAATAAAACACCAATAATAAAACAAATCAAAATTGATATAAAAAGAACCTCTTTTTTCTTCTTTAAATCAAATTTATGCGTATAGGCGATATAAAAAGGAATTGAACCAATAGGGTCAAAAGTAATAAATAAAGAAAGCAAAGAGGCAATAAACTTTTCCATTTATAAACCTTTATTTTACCAGAAACAAAATTTTTATAGATTTTAAAAGAATTATAATTGAAAAAGGAGAAAAAAGCAAAAAAATCACTTCCAAATAAAAAATATACCAAAAAAAATTGATTAAAGATATACGGTCGGACTACCTCTCCTTAAAGTCGCAATCCCCTTAAAACGGGTCAAGGCATTCTGACGGGTGGTGGAAGGGGTTGGAAAAAACTAATTATAACTGTCGCAATCCCCTTGAAACGGGTCAAGGCATTCTGACTCGAAAGAGAATGGAAAGGGATCCAGATAGTCGGTAAAAGTCGCAATCCCCTTAAAACGGGTCAACGCATTCTGACTCTACATACACCACAAACTCTCCCCAGAGCAAATAGATAGGTCGCAATCCCCTTAAAACGGGTCAACGCATTCTGACGAATTCAACAGAGCGAATGACGAAGTCCAAAATGCAGCTATGTCGCAATCCCCTTAAAACGGGTCAAGGCATTCTGACTTTTGGTAATAATAGGAGTAGTATTTGCAGCAAGCAGGAGTCGCAATCCCCTTAAAACGGGTCAAGGCATTCTGACGCACGGTGGATGGTATTCAGAGAACGGACGGATAACCTGGAAGTCGCAATCCCCTTAAAACGGGTCAAGGCATTCTGACATTATCAATTTGCTTGGGATGGGGAAGAGTATGTTATCGGGTCGCAATCCCCTTAAAACGG
>JBMFMQ010000047.1:0-13050 GCA_049970595.1 Candidatus Ratteibacteria bacterium
GTATTCTTATCTGTTCTGGGCAAAAAGCAGCCAGAAAAAGCACTTGGGGTTGTTTCAAACCCCAGTGCTTTATATTTGATTGAATTAGTATTTACCTATTTTCACCTCTCATTTATTATACACCAATTTGAAAATTTGATAAAATTATGATGTATGAAAAAGGCAATTGTTTTTGGAGCAGGTCAGATTGGAAGGGGATTTATAGGAGAATTATGTTTTGATTCTAAATACTTTATTATTTTTGTTGATGTTGATGAAAAAATTGTAGAACTTTTGAATAACTCAGGAAATTATACCATATATTTACTTGGAGAAAAAAAAGAGGAAAAAATTATTTATAATTTTAAATCTTTTAATTTGGGAAAAGATGAAAAAGAGATAATAAATGAGTTTGTTGAATCAGAAATTGTCTTTACTTCTGTTGGTGCCAAAAATTTATTTTCACTTTCAAAAATAATTGCAAAAGGTATAAAGGAAAGATATAAAAAAGGAGGTTCTTTTTTAAATATTGTTATATGTGAAAATTTGCTTGATGCTGGTGAGAAGTTAAAAAGAGAGATTTTAAATACAGGAATTCTTGAAGATAGAGAAATTGGATATTTAAATGAAAAAATAGGATTTGTTGAAACAGTTATAAGCAGAATGACATCTCCTTTGACAGACCAGGAAAAAAAAGAAAATCCATTGCTTGTTAAAGTTGAACCATATAAAATTTTACCTGTTAGCAAAAATGATTTTAAAGGAAAAATTCCTGAAATAGTTGGTTTTTTGCCAGTTGATAATTTACATAAATATGAGGAACTTAAACTTTTTGGTCATAATCTTTCTCATGTATGCCTTGCCTATTGCGGATATTTAAAAGGATATACTTATATATGGCAATCTATTGAAGATAAGGAAATTTTTAATCTATTATTAAATGTTCAGAAAGAGGTAAAAGAGGCACTTATAAAAAAATATGATTTTAAAAAAGAAGAACTTGAAAACTATTTCTCTGACCTTAATAAAAGATTTGACAATAAACTTCTCTCTGATACAGTTCATAGGGTTGGAAGGGATGTATTAAGGAAAATAGGTAAAAATGAAAGAATTGTTGGTGCTATAAATCTTTCTCTTAAAAATAATCTCTTTCCAGAAAATATATGTTTTGTTTTATCATGTGCTTTATGTTATAATTATTCTCTTGATGAGGAAAGCAGCAAATTACAGGAAATTTTAGAAAAAAGGGGTATTGATTTTGTTTTAAGGAATATATGTGAGATTGAGAATGAACAAGTTTTAAATAGAATAAAAGAGAATTACTGGAGATTGAAAGATGAAGGCAGCAGTTTTAAAAAATATTGAAGAACTTGAAATAGAAGAAGTTGAAATACCAGAAGTAAAAGAAAATGAAATATTAATAAAAGTTATGTGTTGTGCAATATGTGGAACAGATATAAAGGTTTTTCATTATGGACATAAACATATTGTTTTTCCGAGAATTACAGGACATGAAGTAAGTGGAGTTGTTGAAAAAGTTGGTAAAAATATAAAAGAATATAAAGAAGGAGATAGAGTTGCAGTTGCTCCTGCGATACCATGTGGTAGATGTTATTATTGTAGAAAAGGGCAGCAAACAATGTGTGAAAATTTAAAAGCAATTGGATATCATTATGATGGTGGCTTTGCTGAATATATGCTTGTTCCTGAAAATGCTGTTTTAAATGGATGTGTTAATAAATTACCGGATAATCTTTCCTTTGAAATTGCCTGCCTTGCAGAACCTCTTGCATGTGTTATAAATGGTCAGATTTTGAGTAAAATTGAAGTTGGAGATACTGTTTTAATTCTTGGAGCAGGTCCTATAGGAATTTTACATTCACTTTTTGCAAAAATTAATGGTGCATGTAAGGTAATCCTTGCAGATATTTCAGAAGAAAGAATTAAACAGGCAGAATTTACAGGAAGTTATTTAATAGATATGAGTAAGGAAGATATCTATGAGGAAGTGAAAAAGATTACAGATGGACATATGGCTGATAGAGTTATTGTTGCAGTTGGAAGTGGTAAGGCACAGGAAATTTCTTTAAAACTTGTTTCAAAGAGAGGTTCAATAAATTTTTTTGGAGGTCTTCCTAAGGAATCTCCTTATATTCAGTTTGACAGCAATTTACTTCATTATGGAGAATTTTTCGTTGTCGGAACACATGGTTCAACTCCTTTACATAATAAAATTGCCATTGAACTTTTATCATCAGGAAAAATAGAAGGTGAAAAACTTATTACCAATAAACTTCCTCTTGAAAAAATTAAAGAAGGGTTGGAATTAGTTGAAAATAAAAAAAGTTTAAAGGTTTTGATAATTCCATAAAAAGGAGAAAGGATGGAAATAACAAAAGAACTTGCAATTAAATTATTAAAACAGATGATGCAAATAAGACAGTTTGAGGATATGATAATGGAATTGCTTTCAAAAAATATTGCTGAAGGTGGTTCTCATCTTTATGCAGGAATGGAGGCAGTTGCAGTTGGAGCGATTTCAGTTATTAATCCAGATGATTATATTACAAGTACCCATAGAGGACATGGACATGCAATTGCAAAGGATGGGGACTTAAAAGCACTTATGGCAGAAATTCTTGGAAAAAAAACAGGTGTATGCAAAGGTAAAGGTGGTTCACTTCATCTTGCTGATTTATCAAAAGGGAATCTTGGAGCAAATGGAATAGTTGGTGGTGGTATTGGAATTGCAACTGGAGCAGGTCTTTCAATTAAACTTCAGAAACAGAATAAAGTTGTATTATGTTTTTTTGGAGATGGTGCAACAAACAATGGAATATTTTTTGAATGTCTTAATATGGCTTCTTTGTGGAAATTGCCTGTTGTTTATATATGTGAAAATAATAAATATGCAATGAGTGTATCTGTTGAAAGGTCTCATGCAGTTAAGGATTTGACAAAGAAAGCACTTGCCTTTGATATGCCTGCAGAAAATGTTGATGGACAGGATGTTCTTGCTGTAAGAGAGGTTGTTGGAAAATGGGTTAATTATGCAAGGCAGGGGAATGGTCCAAGTTTTATAGTTGCAAATACTTATAGATATTATGGACATAGTAGAAGTGACCCAAGAGTTTATAGAACAAGAGAAGAAGAGAAATTTTGGAGAGAAAGAGACCCAATAATAATTTTTGCAAATAAAATGAAAGAACTTGGAATTTTAACTTTAGATGAGATAAATGAAATTGAACAAGAAGTTAAAAAAGAGATAGACCAAGCGGTTGATTTTGCTATTAAAAGTCCATATCCTGAACCAGAAGAACTTTACACTGACTTATATGTTTAAAAAGGAGTTAAAATGAGAACTATAACATATAGGCAGGCACTTAATGAAGCACTTGATGAAGAGATGGAAAGAGACAAAAGAGTTTTTTTATTTGGAGAGGATATTGCAATTTATGGAGGTGCTTATGGTGTTACAGCAGGACTATATCAGAAATACGGAGATGAAAGAGTAATAGATACGCCAATTTCAGAAAATGCAATTGTTGGTGTTGCTCTTGGTGCTGCATTAACTGGATTAAGACCTGTTGCTGAGATTATGTATATTGATTTTATAGGTTTATGTATGGACCAGTTGAATAATCAGGTTGCAAAAATAAGATATATGTTTGGAGGAAAATGCACTGTTCCACTTGTTATAAGAACAGAAGGTGGAGCAGGTAGAACTCTTGGAGCACATCATTCCCAGAGTTTAGAAGCATGGCTTATTCATATCCCTGGAATTAAAGTTGTTATGCCTTCTACTCCTTATGATGCAAAAGGTTTATTAAAATCAGCAATAAGAGATGATAATCCTGTTGTTTTTATTGAACATAAGATGCTTTACAATACTAAAGGAGAGGTTCCTGAAGAAGAATATCTTATTCCAATTGGAGTTAGTGATGTGAAAAGGGAGGGCTCTGATGTAACAATTGTAACTTATTCAAGAATGGTTTTATTTTCTCTTGAGGCAGCACAAATTTTAGAAAAGGAAGGAATAAGTGTTGAAGTTATTGATTTAAGGACACTTCTTCCTATGGATATTGAAACAGTTATTAAATCAGTAAAAAAGACAAATAGAGTTGTTATAGTTGAGGAAGATACAAAAACAGGTGGTGTAGGTGCTGAAATAGGAATGCAGATAATTGAAAATGGTTTTGATTACCTTGATGCTCCAATTATAAGGGTTGCAGGTGCTGATGTGCCAATGCCTAAAAGTCCAGTTCTTGAAAAACTTGCAATTCCAGATGTAGAAAGGATTTGTAAAGCGGTAAGGGATGTGTTAAAATAAGGAAAAAGGGGTTAAAATGATAAAGGAAATAATTATGCCTAAACTTGGTGAAACAATGGAAGAGGGGTATCTTGTTAGTTGGAGGAAAAATGAAGGGGATAAGGTTGAAAAGGGAGAGATTTTATTTGAAGTTATGAGTGATAAAACAAATTTTGAAGTTGAAAGTCCATATTCTGGTTATTTAAGGAAAATCCTTTTTCATCCCTCTGACCAACCAATTCCTGTGACAACTGTTATTGCATATATGACTGATACACCTGATGAACCGGTTGAAATTAAGGAAGAGAAAAAAGAGATAAAGATTGAGAAAGAAAAAGAGGAAATTTCTGTATCTGAAATAAAAAAAGAAAAAGTCGAAGAAAAAGAAGAAAGAATAAAAATAAGTCCAGTTGCTAAAAAATTGGCAGAAGAATATGGGATTGACATAACAAAAATAAAAGGAAAAGGTCCTGAAGGAAGGATTGAGAAGAAAGATGTTTTAGAATATATAGAGAAAAAAAAGGTAGAAGAATATGAAGTAATAAATTGGACACCTTTAAGAAAAATAATTGCAAAACGACTTACTGAAAGCAAAATTACTATTCCTCATTATTATTTTCAGGGCAAACTTATTGTTGAAAATATTCTTAAAATTAAAGAGATGAAAGAAAAAGATGGAGAAAAATATACAATCACTGACTTTTTGATTTTTTTAACATCAAGAGTTATTGAAGAATTTCCACTTATTGGAGCAAGTGTAGTTAATGAAGAGATAAGGGTTTATAAAAATGTTGATATTGGACTTGCTATAAGTATTCCTGATGGACTTGTAGTTGCTTCAATAAAAAATGCAAATAAAAAAACAATTAAAGAAATTAAAGAGGAGAGGAAAAAACTTGTTGATAAAGCGAGAGAAGGGAAACTAACAGAAGAAGATATAAAAGGAACAAATTTTGTCATATCAAATCTTGGGATGTATGATGTAGAAAATTTCTATCCAATTATAAATCCTCCAGGTGTTGCAATAATGGGAGTTGGTAAGATTGAAAAAGGTGTATTTGTTGAAAATGATAATATTGTGATTAAAAATTATATGTATGTTTCATTTTCATTTGACCACAGAATAATAGATGGTGCCTATGCAGCAAATTTTTATAAAAGATTAAAGGAAGTTATTGAAAATCCATTTGTTTTAATTTTTAAAAATGCTTGAAAGAATAAAGGAAGATATAAAAATTGTTTTTGAAAGAGACCCTGCTGCAAGAAATGTTTTTGAAGTTATTACAAGTTATCCTGGACTCCATGCTATATGGCTTCACAGGATTGCACATTTTTTCTGGAAAAAAGGAGCAAAGACATTTGCAAGGATTATTTCTCATATAAACAGATTTTTAACAGGGATAGAAATTCATCCAGGAGCAAAAATTGGAAGGAGGTTTTTTATTGACCACGGAATGGGAGTTGTTATTGGAGAGACAGCAGAGATAGGAGATGATGTTTTAATGTATCAGGGAGTTGTTCTTGGAGGAACATCTTTAAAAAAAGAAAAAAGGCATCCAACAATAGGAAATAATGTGGTTATAGGTGCTGGAGCAATTTTACTTGGTCCAATAAAGGTTGGAGATGGAGCAAAAATAGGTGCAGGAAGTGTTGTTATTAAAGATGTTCCTGAAGGAACAACGGCTGTTGGAGTTCCTGCAAGGGTTGTTGAAAAGAGAGAAAAGAAAATAGACCTTGACCATGATAAACTACCAGACCCAATTTTAAAAATTTTACAGTTGATAATAGACCAGCAGGAAGAACTTGAAAGAAGAATAAAGGAACTTGAAAAATTTGAAGGAATTAAATTGAAAATAGATAAGTACTTTGAAGAAAAGAAAAAGGAAATAACTGAATTATTAGAAGGAGGTGTTAAATGAATTTGCTGAAAATTATAGTAATATTGACATTATTTTTTAGTTTTTATGGCCAGCCATATGTTGTCTATCATACTGTGAAAAAGGGAGAAAATTTATATAAAATCGGTAAAAAATATGGGAAAACACCTGAAGAACTTAAAAAACTTAATAATTTAAAATCTTCAAATATTTATCCAGGACAGAAGATTAAAGTTGGAGCAAAAGAAGAAAAAGTGAAAAATAAAGAAAAGGAGAATTTTACTAAGGATTATTATGTAGTGAAAAAAGGAGATACTTTATCTAAAATTTCAAAAAAATTTGGTATTCCTGTATCTCAATTGAAAAAGATGAATAATCTTAAAAGTTCAAATTTAAAAATTGGGCAGAAAATTATTGTAAGAATTAGAAAGGAAGAGGAAAATATAAATGTAAAAAAGGAGATAAATCTTGAAGAAATAAAACCAATTGCAGATGTTTCTCAAAAAACATATTATAAAGTTTGTGAAGGGGATACAATAGAATCAATAAGTGAAAAATTTAATGTTGAGCCAGAAAAATTACTTGAAGCAAATTTAATTAAAAAGGAAGATTTAAAAGTTGGACAAATTCTTGTTATACCACCAAAAGAAGTTCTTGATGAAAATACTGAAAACCAAACAAATCTTGAAAAACATACAAGTTTAAGGAAAAAGATTATAGAAGAAGCACTTAGTTATCTTGGTACAAAATACAGATATGGTGGAGAAAGTAGAAGTGGTCTTGACTGTTCTGCATTTACAAGATTGGTTTACAGGATAATTGGTTTAAATTTGCCAAACAATTCATACCAACAGTATAAAAATGGAATTCCAGTTGAAAAACAAGAGGCATTACCTGGAGATTTAGTATTCTTTAAAAGAGGAGATAGAATTGGGCATGTTGGTATATATCTTGGGAATGAAATGTTTATTCATGCAAGTTTTACACTTAAAAGAGTTGTTATAAGTTCATTAAGTGAAAGATATTTTAAAAATAGATTTGCTGGATTTAGAAGATATTTGAAAGATGAAACATATTTTGTAAAAGGGCTTGAAAATGTTAAACAGGAATAATAGTTGTAGATTAATGGAGTTTAATTGGAAAGGATATAAATGTATTTTTATTGAAAATGAAATTATAAGGATTGAAATCATTGTTGATAAAGGAACAGATATAGTTGAATTTCTTTATAAGGAAAAAGATATTGATTTTATGTGGAGAAGCCCAATTCCATTTTATCCTCAATCAAAACTAATTCAGACAGCACCAGCAAAAATTGGAAGTTTTATTGATTATTATCCAGGTGGATGGCAGGAAATTTTCCCTAATGCAGGTGGAATGTGTGAATATAAAGGTGCAATTTTAGGACTTCATGGAGAAGTTTCTTTATTACCTTGGGAGTATAAAATAATTGAGGATAGCAAAGATAAAGTTTCTGTAAAATTTTCTGTTTATACATATAG
The DNA here is from genome assembly GCA_049970595.1 of Candidatus Ratteibacteria bacterium. Classification (GTDB taxonomy): domain Bacteria; phylum Ratteibacteria; class UBA8468; order B48-G9; family JAFGKM01; genus JAMWDI01. The sequence goes on from JBMFMQ010000047.1 coordinate 7,668, forward strand.
AACTCCTTTTTATCTTGAAAAAACAATAACTATTAAAAGTGGCACTCCATATATAGAAATAGATGAGGAAGTTAGAAATCTTGCAGGAGAGGAAGTTGATTTTATTTGGGGACATCATCCTGCCTTTGGAAAACCATTTTTATCTGAAAGTTGTGTTATAAATATTAAAGGAGGCAAAGTAAAGGTTGTTTCTGGAGATGGAAAATCATATACAAATTTAAAAAAGCAAGATGGAATTTGGCCATTTGTTGAAGGGATTGATGGTAAATTTATTGATATAAGTAAGGTTCCTTCTGAAGATGATAATGTTTCTGATATAATTTTTATTTCTCAACTTGAAGAAGGTTATTATGAGATTATAAATGAAAAATTAAAAATTGGGTTTTTTATGGAATTTCCTAAGGAAATTTTTAAATATATATGGTTCTGGAGAATTGCAAGAGGAAGTTATAATTATCCATGGTGGGGAAGAACTTATAATATTGCTCTTGAACCATTTTCAAGTTTACCTGTTCTTTCAGAAGCAATAAAAAGAAATGACCAGTTAAAATTAAAAGAAAAAGGTTCATTGAAAGTCAGTTTGAAAGCAGGAGTAAAAAAAATATAAAATGGATGAATTTGAAGTTGTAATAGGTCTTGAGGTTCATGTTGAACTTTTAACAAAAACAAAGATGTTCTGTGGTTGTTCTACAAAGTTTGGAAGTCCTCCAAATTCTCAAGTTTGTCCAATATGCACAGGGATGCCAGGGGTATTACCTGTTATTAATAAGAAAGCAGTTGAACTTGCAATAAAAACAGGGATTGCTTTCAATTCAAGAATATCAAGATTTTGCAGATTTGCAAGAAAAAATTATTTTTATCCTGACTTACCAAAAAATTATCAAATTTCTCAATATGACCAACCAATTGCAACTGGTGGTTTTCTTGAAATTGATGGAAAAAAAATAAATTTTAAAAGAATCCATCTTGAAGAGGATGCTGGAAAACTTTTGCATTCTGAAGGAACTTTAATTTCATATGTTGATTTTAATAGAAGCGGGATACCATTGCTTGAAATGGTTACAGAACCTGATATTAGAAGTCCTGAAGAAGCAGAGAAATTTCTTGAAAAACTGAAAGTAATTCTTGAGTATCTTGAAATAAGTGATTGCAATATGGAAGAAGGTTCTTTAAGATGTGATGCAAATATTTCAGTAAGAAGAAAGGGAGAGAAAACACTTGGTGTTAAGACAGAAGTGAAGAATATGAATTCTTTTAAATCAGTGAGAAAGGCACTTTCTTATGAAAGTAATAGACAGATTGATATTCTTAAAAAAGGAGGGAAAGTTATTCAGGAAACAAGGTTATGGAATGAAAAAGAAGGTATTACTGAAGAAATGAGAACAAAAGAAGAAGCACATGATTATAGATATTTTCCTGAACCAGACCTTCTTCCCCTTGAAATTGATACCAAATGGATAGAAGAAATAAAAAAAGAAATTAAAGAATTACCGGATGAAAGAAAAGAAAGGTTTAAAACTGAATATGGATTATCAGATTATGATTCTAATATTTTAATTTCACAAAAGGGAATTGCTGATTATTTTGAAGAGTGTGTAAAATTATATAAAAATTCAAAAACTGTTGCTAACTGGATAATAGGGGAGATTCTTGCTTATGTTAAGGGTAAAATTCTGAAAGCAGATGAAATTTTATTAAAACCTGAATACCTTGCTGAAATTTTAAAACTAATAGATGATGGGAAAATAACTCAGAATATTGGAAAAGAAATATTAAAAGAAATATATGGGAAAGGTATCAGGCCTTTAGATATCATAAAAAAAAGAGATTTAATACAGATAAAAGATGAAGAAGTCCTTTTAAAGGTTGCCCAAGAGGTTATAAAAGAAAATGAAAAAGCAGTTTCTGACTGGAAAAAGGGGAAAGAGCAGGTTATTGGATATCTTTTGGGTCAGATTATGAGAAAGACAGGCGGTAAGGCAAATCCAAATTTAGCAAAAGAAATTTTAATTGAGTGTTTAAAAAAATTAAAATAAAAGGTAAAATAATTAACTATAAAAAATAGGAGATAAAAATGAAGAAAAAAATATTTTTGATATTTTTAAGTTTTCTATTTCTTACCTTTGTTTTTGGAGGGGATGTTAATGTTTCTCAAACAACAAAAAAGGATGATAATCTTTATAAAAATCTTGAACTTTTCATTGATGCTTTAAAGATTGTAAGGGAAAATTATGTTGAACCTGTTGAAAGCAAAAAACTCATTTATGGTGCTTTAAAAGGAATGCTTATGTCTCTTGACCCTTACAGTGCATTTCTTGAGCCTGAACTTGCAAAGGAACTTGAAATTGAGACAAAAGGAGAATTTGAAGGGGTTGGAATGGAAATAACTTTAAAGGATGGGATAGTAACTGTTGTAAGTCCAATTGAAGATACACCTGCATGGAAAGCTGGAATTAAAGAAGGAGATAAGATAATTGAAATTGACGGGAAATCTACAAAGGGTATGTCAACGATGGAGGCAGCACAATTACTGAGAGGAAAAAAGGGAACAAAGGTAACAATAAGTATATTAAGGGAAGGAGTTTCAAATCTTATTAAATTTACACTTGAGAGAGATGTCATTAAAATTAAGTCAGTTAAATCAAAAATTTACAATTCAATTGGATATATAAGATTAACTGGTTTTCAAGAAAATACACCAGAAGAATTAAAGAAAGTTTTAGATGAATTTAACGAAAAAGATATAAAGGGTTTGATACTTGATTTGAGGAATAATCCAGGGGGTTTGTTAAATGTTGCAATTGAAGTTAGCGAATTCTTTTTACCACCAAATAAATTAATTGTTTATACACAGGGAAGAGATAAAAAAGATATAATGAAATTTTATAGCAGAAAAAGTCCTGTATGGAAAAAACCGATTGTCTTACTTATAAATGGTGGAAGTGCTTCTGCTTCAGAGATATTATTTGGTGCATTGAAGGATAACTACCCCAATTTTTTATCTATTGGAACAAAAACATTTGGAAAGGGTTCTGTTCAGAATTTGATTAAACTTCCCGACAATTCAAGGATAAAATTAACGATTGCAAGATATTATACTCCAAAAGGCGTTTGCATTGAAGGAGAAGGAATACAACCTGATATAGAAATCAAAATTGAAAGCGAAAAACCAATTTTACCAACAAGCCAAGAAGATATTCAGTTTAAAAGGGCTTTAGAAGAGATAAAGAAGATGATTTAAATGAGAAAAAAAGATAATGGTATTTCATTTTTTATACCTTTTGTCCTTTTTTTGATTCTCTGTATTTTAATTGTTGGGGTTAAAATTATAAATGAATTTAAAATTAAAAAGGTTGAAAAAAAAGAAATAACAAAATTATATCCCCCTGAAATAAAACCAGAAATACCAAAAAAAATTGAAAAAAAGGGAGAAGTTGCAATTATTATAGATGATGTTGGATGGAATATTTCAATAATAAAAGAAATAGAGAAAATAAATCAACCACTCACACTTTCAATTTTACCAAAGGCACCTTACAGTAAAGAAATTTTAAAAGAGTTAAAGGATAAAAACTATGAATTACTTTTACATTTACCACTTGAACCAACTCCACCATCACAATGTCTTGATAAAGGACTAATTAAAGTTGATATGAGTGATGAAGAAATTTCAAAAACCTTTGAAGATAATGTAAAAGATTTTCTCCCATATGTTAAAGGAGTTAACAATCATATGGGTTCTTTATATACAATAAATGAAGAAAAAATGAGAGTTCTACTTGAGAATATAAAAGAAAAAAATCTATTTTTTGTTGATAGTTTAACAAATCCTAAAAGTTGTGGATATAAAATTGCAAAAGAACTTGGAATAAAAACAGGGAAAAGAGATGTTTTTCTTGACATTTCTTCAGACCCAGAAGAAATAAATAAAAAAATAGACCAGTTATTAAAAATTGCTAAAGAAAAAGGAAGTGCAATTGCTATCGGACATGCTAAAACTCAAACTATAAATGTTTTAAAAGAGAGAATATCTGATTTTGAAGAAAATGGTATTAAGATAGTTCCAGTTTCTTCTCTTGTTGAATAATCAATTTGCCAGAGAGGGAAAATGGTAGTGTTGGGGATTGAAACATCATGTGATGAAACAGGGATTGGTATAATAAAGGATGGGAAAATAATTTCAAATATTGTTGCTTCACAAGAAGATATACATTCTATTTATGGAGGAGTTGTTCCTGAACTTGCAAGCAGGGCACATCTTTCAAGAATAGACAATCTTTTTAATTTAGCAATAAAAAGAAGTGGGATAAATGTTAAGGATATTGATATAATAGGAGTTACAAATCATCCTGGATTAAAGGGTTCATTACTTGTTGGTGTTTCATTTGCCTGTGGTCTTGCATATAGATTGAAAAAACCAATTTATTTTGTAAACCATCTTCATTCCCATCTTGGAGTAAATTTTTTAAATGAAGAAATTGAATTTCCTTCACTTGGTCTTGTTATTTCAGGTGGACATACAAGTTTTTTCTATATTGAAAATCACATTACATTTAAAGAAATAGGCAAAACACTTGATGATGCATGTGGAGAGACATTTGATAAAGTTGCAAGAATCTTAGAACTTGGTTTTCCTGGTGGTCCATATATTGAAAACCAAGCAAAAAAAGGGGATGAGAAAAAGATTAAATTTCCTGTTCCTTTTATTTCTTCAAATTCTCTTGACTTCAGTTTTAGTGGATTAAAGACAGCAGTTCTTTATTATGTTAAAAAAAATGGTAAAAAAAATATACCTGATATATGTGCTTCATTTCAAAAAAGTATAGGTGACTTATTGAGTAAAAAAATTAAAATTGCTATTAAAAAATATAATGTTAAGTCATTTGTTTTTGGTGGAGGAGTTGTAAGTAATCTATATCTTCAGAAAAGAATAAAGGAAGCAATTGGTGATAATATAAAAGTATTTATTCCTGAAAGAAATCTCTGTATTGATAATGGAGTAATGGTTGCAACTATGGCTTATTTTCTATACAAAAATAAAATCCCTCCTCATACAAACAAAATTGAAGTAATCCCAACAAAATAATAAAATAAATCCTAATTGAAACATTTTAAAAATTATTTCAAAGAGGCCTCAATTTAATTTGGGGAGGTATAATAAAGTCGTGATATAATAATAAAAAGAAAAATTTGAAAATTGAAAAATAAAAAGGTAAAATTAAAATAATGGAAAAAGCTCTTATTTTTTTAAGTTTCTTTTTAGGATTTTTAAGCGTAGTTATGGCATTAGTTTTAAGTTGGAGGACAGAAAGATTGATTAAGACAGAGGATGAGAGAGCAAAAAAGATGATAGATGAAGGGAATAAAAGGGTTGAAAATATAA
>JBMFMQ010000048.1:0-12847 GCA_049970595.1 Candidatus Ratteibacteria bacterium
AGGGACTTTGCGGAGTTGATACCTTTTGGGGATTTTAAAGGGGTTTAAACCCCTTTAAGAAAAAAACTTAAAAATGTAGTAAAATATAATAAAGAGAAATTAACTAATGGGGTTCAGTAAAAACTTACAAAATTAAAATAGAGTAAAATATAAAAAATGGAAAAGTTTATTATTGAGGGTGGATATAAACTTGATGGAGAAGTTGAAATATCTGGTTCCAAAAATGCTTCTTTACCAATAATTGCTGCAAGTATAATGGCTGATGGGAAAACAGTACTTTATAATGTTCCTGATTTAAAAGATACCCAGACAATGATTAAAATACTTGATTATCTTGGAGCAAAAACAAAATTTGAAAATAATACTCTTGAAATAGACCCATCACAAATATCTAAATTCACTGCTCCATATGAATTTGTCAGTAAAATGAGAGGGTCAATATGTCTTTTAGGACCACTTCTTGCAAAATTTAAAAAAGCAAGATTTTCAATGCCAGGGGGATGTGTTATCGGACCAAGACCTATAGATTTACATATAAAAGGACTTAAAAAACTTGGAGTTAAAATAGAAAATGAAGAAGGATATATAGTTGGTAAAGTTGACAAACTTAAGGGGAATAACATATTTCTTGGAGGAAATTTTGGTCCAAGTGTTCTTGCCACTTGTAATATCATGTGTGCTGCAGTTTTTGCAGAAGGAGAAACAATTATAGAATTTGCTGCCTGTGAACCAGAAATTGTAGACCTTGCAAATTTTCTGAAAAGGATGGGCGCTAAAATTTATGGTGAGGGTTCACATTTGATAAGAATTGAAGGTGTTAAAAAATTAAATGGAGTTGAGTATAAAGTAATGCCTGACAGGATTGAAGGGGGAACATATATCCTTCTTGGATATATAACAAAAAGCAAAATTAAAATAAAAGGACTTATACCCAATCATTTACTTGCTCTTTTTGATAAACTTGAAGAATCTGGACTAAAATTACAATATGGAAAAGATTATTTTGTCACATTTCCGAGTAATAAATGGAATGCAGTTGAAGTTACAACCCTACCATATCCAGGTTTTCCTACTGATTTACAGGCACAGATGATGAGTTTTTTAACACTTGCAGAAGGAATAAGTTTAATAACAGAAAAGGTTTTCCCTGAAAGATTTATACATGTTGGAGAATTAAATCGTCTTGGAGCAGATATAACACTTGATGGTTCAAAAGCAATAATAAAGGGAGTAAAATCTTTAAAGGGTGCAAAAGTTATGGCTTCTGACTTAAGAGCAAGTGCAGCACTGGTTATAGCAGGTCTTGTGGCAGAAGGCGTTACAGAAATTTCAAGGATTTACCACCTTGATAGGGGTTATGAAAAATTTGAATATAAACTAACCAATTTAGGGGCAAAAATTAAAAGAGTAAAGGAGGAAAATTAAGATGGAAAAGATAAATTTAATTATTTGTGGAGCAGGTGGTAAAATGGGGAATCTCTTAATTGAACTTGCTTTAAAGGATAATGATTTTAATTTAAAAGGAGGAATAGAAATTAAAAACCATCCACTTATTGGGAAGGAAATAAAAGGAATAAAAATTTATGATAATCTCCAAGAAATATTGAAAGAAAATGATGTAATTGTTGATTTTACCACTCCCTCTGCTACAATGGACTTTATTAAAATTGCAAAAGAAAAAAAAGCAAAAATGGTTATTGGAACAACAGGTTTTACAAACCAGCAGATAGAAGAAATAAATAAAGTTGGCAGAGAAATTCCTGTTTTTATTTCCCCTAATATGAGTTTAGGTGTTAATCTTTTTTTTGAAATTATAAAATATGCAACAGGACTTCTTAAAAATTATGAAATTGAAATAGAAGAAATACACCACCATTTCAAAAAAGATGCTCCAAGTGGAACTGCCAAAAAATTAGTAGAAATAATATCTAAGGAAAGAAATTTGAAACCAGAAGAAATAGTAAAATATGGAAGATATGGAATAATAGATGCAAGAAAGTTTGAAGAAATAGGCATTCATTCCTTAAGAATTGGAGATATTGTTGGTGAACATTATGTTTATTTTGGTGGTCAGGGAGAAATAATAGAAATTTCTCATAGATGTTATAATAGAGAAGCATTTGCTTTTGGTGCTTTAAAAGTTGCAAAATTTATAAATAAAAAAGAACCAGGTTTATATACGATGAAAGATTTTTTAAAAGAGGTCTTTAAAATTTGAAATATTTTTCCCATTCAATAAGATATTTTTTGAATTCTTCTCCAAAGATATATTTCCCAGTTTTTCCATTTTTGTGAATAACTCTATGGCAGGGAATTGAAACAGGATATGGATTTTCCTTTAATAATCTTGAAATATATCTTGTTTTATCATGCATCTTTAGTTTTTTACTTAATTCAGAATAACTTATTGTTTCACCAAAAGGAATTTTTAACAAAATTTGCCATAATTTTTTCTTTATGTTATCCTTATTCTTCATATTTTTCAAAAAATATTATAAAATTTTAAAGTAAAATGGAAAAGATTTTGAATTCAGTAAAGTTTAATGAGCAAGGACTTGTTGTAAGTGTAGTTCAGGATTTAAACGGACAAGTTCTGATGGTTGCATGGATGAATAAAGAAGCAATTGAAATGACTTTAAAAACTGGAAAAATGCATTATTATAGCAGAAGCAGAAAAAAATTATGGATGAAAGGAGAAGAATCAGGAAACTTTCAATTTGTTAAAGAAATTTATATTGATTGTGATGGAGATACATTACTTTTTAAAGTTGAACAGAAAACTGGAGCATGCCACAAAGGATATTACACCTGTTTTTTTAGAAAATATGAAAATGGAGAGTTTAAAATAGTAAAAGAAAAAGTATTTGAACCAGAAGAGGTATATAAATGAAAAATCAATTTTATTTTAAATTTGGTTTGATTTTTGCTATAATTGGAATATGTTTTTACTTACTTTATCCACCTACCAAAAATATAAAAAAGGGGCTTGATTTACAAGGTGGAGTTCATGTTGTTCTTGAAATAGAAAAGGAAAATGTTGTTGATGAAAAGCAAGTTTCTGATTTAACCGACAGAGCCCTTGAAATTATAAGAAATAGAATAGATGCACTTGGAGTTACTGAGCCAGTTATACAGAAGGAAGGAACTGAAAGAATTATTGTTGATTTACCAGGGGTTCAGGACCCTGAAAAAGCAATTGAAATTATAGGGAAAACTGCATTACTTGAATTTAAACTTGTTGTTGATGATGAAAATCTCTTTAAACAGGCACTTTCAGGAAATATTCCAGATGGATACCAACTACTTTATTTAAAAGAAAAAGATGAAAGAGGAATTTATAGAGAAACACAACCATTACTTTTAAAGAAAGAGCCAGAAATGACTGGTAAATATATAGTTGATGCCTATGTTGGTTATGATAGAACTGGTTTTCCAGATGTAAATTTAGTTCTTGATAAAGAAGGAGCAAAAATTTTTGAAGATGTTACTGCAAAAAATATTGGAAAACGACTTGCAATTGTCCTTGATGGAGTTATAAAAAGTGCTCCTGTAATAAGAGAAAGGATACCTGAAGGAAAAGCACAAATCACTGGTAAATTTACAATGGAAGAAGCAAGAGAACTTGCAATTGTTTTAAGGTCCGGTTCTTTACCAGCAAAATTGAATATTATCTATCAGGAAGTAATTGGTCCTACCTTAGGGAAAGAATATATACAGAAAGGTATAAAAGCATCTTTATATGGAGCAATAGTTGTTTTAATATTTATGGTATTTTATTATCTTTATTTTGGACTTCTTGCTGATTTTGCTCTTTCATTAAATATCTTAATTCTTCTTGGAATAATGGCAGGGATAAAAGGAGTTTTAACTTTACCTGGTATTGCTGGAATTGCTTTAACATGTGGTATGGCTGTTGATGCCAATATTTTAATTTTTGAAAGAATAAGGGAGGAATTAAAACAAGGGAAATCGCCAAAAGCAAGTATTGATTCAGGATACCACAGAGCATGGGCAGCAATTCTTGACTCAAACATTACAACATTGATCACAGGATTTGTTCTTTTCATTTTAGGTGAAGGGTCTATAAAGGGATTTGGTTTGACTTTAAGCATAGGTATAATTGCAAATTTATTTACAGCAGTTTTTGCAACAAAGGTAATAGTTGATTGGGTAATAATAAACAGAAAAATTGAAAGGATAAAGATATAATGGAAATAATAAAAAATCCAAATTTTGATTTTCTCGGGAAAAGAAAAATTGCTTATATTTTTTCATGTTTAATAATAATTGTTGGAATTTTTTATATGATAATAAGGGGTGAAAAGAATTTTGGTGTTGATTTTATAGGAGGAGATTTACTCAATTTAGAGTTTAATCAAAAGATAGATGTTGTGAATTTAAGAAAAGTTATTGGAGAAATTGTTGAAGGCTCATTTACTGTCCAGGAGCTTGGAACAGAAAGTAAAAATTTTATAATAAGATTGCCTCAGAAGACATCTGATTCAGTATTACAAAAATTAAAGGAAAATTTTGGAGAAAATTTTGTAGTTAAAGGTAAGTCAATTATCTCTCCTTCAATGAGTATAAGTTTAAGAAAAAAATCAATAAAAGCATTTTTAATTGGACTTATAGGTATTTTAATTTATTTAACAATTAGATTTGAGTTTAAATTTGCTGTTGGTGCAACAATTGCAATATTTCATGATATTCTAATAGTCCTTTCAATTCTTTCACTTTCAAATAAACAGATAGATGGAATGGTAATCGCTGCTTTACTTACAATTGCTGGTTATTCTGTTAATGATACTGTTATTATTTTTGATAGGATTAGAGAAAATTTAAGAAAGACAAGAAGCACTGACTATTTAAATATATTTAACAAAAGTATAAATGAAACATTAAGCAGAACAATTTTAACAGTTTTAACCACTCTTTTTGTTGTTTTAACAATTTTCCTTTTCGGTGGTGAAACATTACACACTTTTTCATTCTGCCTTTTAGTTGGATTTATCTTTGGAACATATTCTTCTGTATTTATTGCTTCTGCTATTGTTATTGACTGGGTTAGAAAAAGTTCATCAAGAATTAAATTATGAAAATTATAAGTGGTATCTACAAAGGAAGAAAAATAAAATTTATTAAAGATAAAGAGATTAGACCAACAAAAGACATTGTGAGAGAGGCAATTTTTGATAGTTTAAGAGGATGGATAGTCAATAAAAAGGTTATTGAAATGTTTGCTGGAAGTGGAATACTTGGAATTGAAGCAATAAGTCATGGAGCAAAGAAAGTTATATTTATTGAGAAGGATAAAAGAGGAATTAAAGTGATAAAGGAAAATATAGAAAATTTAGGAATTGAAAAATACTGTGAAATAATAAAAGGTGATTGTGAGTATGAAATAGAAAAAATTGCAAATTTAAAGTATGATTTAATTATAACTGACCCGCCATATGATTTCCCTATATCAAAACTTGAAAGAATAATGGAAAAAATAATAAAATTAAATATTTTAAGGAAAAAAGGTATTATGGTAATTGAACATGAAATGAAAAAAGAGATACCAGTTGTTGAAGGATACCAAGTAATTAAAAGTAAAAAGTATGGAAGAACAAAATTGACATATTTAAGGAGAGTTAAATGAAAAAAATTGGTGTTTATCCTGGAACTTTTGACCCAATAACTTACGGACATATAGATATTGTTGAAAGGAGTTTAAAGATTTTTGATAAAGTTATTATTGCAGTGAGTGGTTTTCAGAAAAAAAATTTTTTATTTTCTATTGAAGAGCGGATTCAACTTATAAAAGAGATATTTAAAAATAATGAGAATGTAGAGGTTGAAGGTTTTGATGGACTTCTTATTGATTATCTTAAGAAAAAGAATATTTATGTTATTATAAGAGGTCTAAGGGCAATAAGCGATTTTGATTATGAATTTCAGATGGTTCTTGTAAATAGAAAATTATGTAAAGAAGTGGAAACAATTTTTTTAATGCCAAGAGAGGAATTTTTCTTTATAAGTTCATCCATAGTAAAGGAAATTGCAAAACTTGGAGGAAATGTATCCTGCTTTGTCCCAAAAAATGTAGAAATTGCATTAAGAGAAAAATTTAAAGGAGGCCAAAATGCCAAATCCTAAAAGAAAACATTCAAAAAGCAGAACAGCAAAAAGGAAAAGCACAAAAAAGGTAAGATTTGTTCCATTAAGTAAATGTCCAAATTGTGGTTCTTTGAAGTTACCACATTTTGTCTGTAAAGTTTGTGGGTATTATAAAGGTGTTCAAGTTATTAAAGTAGTAAGTTCAAAATGAAACAGATAAAACTTGCTCTTGATGGAATGGGTGGAGATAATGCGCCAATATCACCTGCTAAAAGTTGCCAATTAATAAGAGATAATGATTTAAAGATTTATTTAATTGGGAATAAGCAAAAAATAAATAAAGTTCTAAAAAAAAATCTTTCTTTTGTTGAAATAATTGACTGTGATGATTTTGTTTCTATGGAAGAAAAAATTTCTTTAAATCTACTAAAAAGAAAAACGAGTATGAAGATTGCAATGGAATTTTTAAAGGAAAAAAAAGCAGATTTTGCTTTAAGTGCTGGAAATACTTCTGCTTTTGTATCTTATGCAGTTTCAGAACTCGGAATGATTGAAGGTATTGAAAAACCAGCAATTGCAGTTTTATTTCCAAATGTCCTTGGAAATATAACAGTTTTTATTGATGCGGGTGCAAATGTAAATCCAAAGGTAGAGCATCTTTTTCAAGCATGCCTACTTGGCTCAATATATTCTGAAGTTGTTTTCAACATGAAAAATCCAAAAGTGGGACTATTGAATGTTGGAAGTGAAGAAACAAAAGGAGATGAATTAAGAAAACAGGTATTTAAACTTTTAAAAGAAAAAAGAAATATAAATTTTATAGGTAATATTGAGGGTCATGAAATTTTTACTGGTAAAGCAGATGTAATTGTAACAGATGGTTTTACTGGAAATATTGTCTTAAAAACTTCTGAAGGAATAACAAGGTCTTTTAGAACTATACTCATGAAAGAGATAAGAAGAAATTTATTGGGGAAAATTGGATTGATTTTTATAAGTAAAAATTTAAGAAGTTTTGCAAGAAAAGCAGATTATGCTGAATATGGAGGAGGAATATTGCTTGGAGTTAATGGAAATGTAATAATAAGTCATGGAAGAAGTTCACCACGCGCTATATATAATGCTATTAAACTTGGGAAAAAGATTGTTGAATCAAAACTTCTTGAAAAATTAAAAGAAATAAAATGGGAGTGGCAATAATAGGGACTGGTTCTTATCTTCCAGAAATAAAATTGACCAATAGAGATATGGAAATGATGGTTGATACAAGTGATGAATGGATTATTACAAGAACAGGTATAAAAGAAAGAAGAATATGTCCTAAGGGGAAAGGTTCATCAGATATAGGAGTTGAAGCATCTTTAAGGGCAATTGAGGATGCGAAAATAGAAAAAGAAGAAATTGAATTTATAATATGTGCAACTATAACTCCTGATATGTATTTTCCTTCAACTGCCTGCATGATTCAGAAAAAACTTGGACTTAAAAATATACCATCTTTTGATTTTCAAGCAGCATGTTCTGGTTTTATATATGGACTTGAAATTGCAAAAGGTCTTATTTTAGGATGTGGATATAAAAAAGGAATAGTTGTTGCATCTGAATGTATGAGTCGGCTTACTGATTATACAGATAGAAGCACATGTGTTTTACTTGGAGATGGTGCAGGAGCAGCAGTCGTTTCTTTGTCAGAAGAGGAAGGAATTATTGATTCTTTTCTTTCATCAAATGGAAATTATGGTGACTTATTATACACATCTGGTGGTGGTTCTATAAATCCATCATCCTTTAAAACGATTGAGAAAAGAGAAAATTTTATGAAAATGGAAGGTTCTACTCTTTTTAAAATAGCAATATTGTCAATGAGTGAGGCAGTTGTAAAAATTTTTGAAAGAAATAATTTAAAAAAGGAGGATATTTCAATTGTTATACCCCATCAGGCAAATTTAAGGATTATTCAGGGTGTATCTAAAAATCTTAATATTCCAGTTGAAAAGTTCTTTATAAACATTGAAAAATATGGAAATATGTCTGCTTCATCTGTTCCTGTTGCACTTGACCAAGCGGTTAGAGAAGGAAAAATAAAAAAAGGAGATTTAGTTGTTTTAGTTGCTTTTGGAGCAGGTCTTACCTGGGCAGCAAATTTAATAAGGTGGATAAAATGAAAATAGGGATAGTTTTTCCAGGACAGGCATCTCAATATGTTGGGATGGGAAAGGAGATAATTGAAGAAAACAAGAAATATATTGAGATTCTTAAAATAGGTGAAAGAATAACAAATCTACCTTTAATAGAAAAAATATTTACAGGTCCAATAGAGGACTTAACAAGAACTTTAATCTGTCAGCCATCAGTTTTTGGAGTAAGTTTGCTCTTATGGGAATATTTTAAAGAAAAAACTGATATTACTCCTTTTTCTTTTGCAGGACATAGTTTAGGAGAGTATACTGCTTTATGTGCAACTGAAGTTTTTTCAATAGAAGAAGGTTTTTATCTTGTAAAAAGAAGGGCAGAGATTATGGATGAAATTTCTCAAAAAATCAATGGCAGTTTACTTGCAATAATAGGAATAAATATTAAAGATGTTGAAAAGATAATTAAAAATTATGAAATTGAAATTTCAAATATAAACTCATATAACCAGATAGTTGTTGGTGGAAAAAAAGAAGAACTTGAAAAACTTGCAATTTATTTAAAAGAAAAAAAAATAAAAAATGTATTTCTTAAAGTAAGTGGACCTTTTCACACAAAATATATGAAAGAGGCAGCAGATATATTTAAAGAAGATGTAGAAAAAGTTGATTTTAAAAACCCAAAATTTCCTGTTTATATGAATTATTCAGGGAAAAAAACTATAGATAAGGAAGAAATAAAAAATGGAATTTTAAAACAACTTTATTCACCTGTAAGATGGGTTGAGACAATTGAAAATATGAGCCAAGATGGAGTAAATTGCTTTGTTGAAATTGGACCTAAAAATGTCCTTAAAAAATTGATAGAAAGTATAAATCCCCAAATACCTTCTTTTAATTTTGAAAATCAACAAACTCTTGGTAATTTTTATATATTTTTTAAGGGAGGGAAAAATGTTTAAAGATAAAGTTATTATAATTACAGGTGGTTTTGGTGGAATTGGTAAAGCTATTGCAAGAAAATTTGGAGTAGATTATGCAAAACTTGTTTTATGGGATATTTTTATTGATGAAGAGTTTGAGAAAGAATTAAACAAAATGGGTATTGAAACAATTTCAAAAAAAATAGATATAACCTGTGAAAAAGAGATAGAAGAAGGATGTAAAGAAGTTTTAAACAGGTGGGGCAAAATAGATGTTTTAATTAATAATGCTGGAATTACAAGGGATAAAATAATATTCAGGATGAGTGAAAGTGAATGGGATGAGGTTTTAAATGTCAATTTGAAAGGTGCTTTTTTATGTAGTAAAATAATAGGGCAAATTATGTTTAAACAGAAAAACGGGAAAATAGTGAATATAGCATCAATTATAGGAGAGATAGGAAATATAGGTCAAGCAAATTATTCAGCATCAAAGGCAGGACTTATTGCTTTAACAAAAACATGTGCGAAAGAGTTTGCAAGAAGTGGTATAAATGTGAATGCTGTTTGCCCTGGATACATAATGACAAAAATGACAGAAAATTTACCTGATAAAGTAAAGGAAGAAATGTTAAATTTAATACCTCTGAAAAGATTTGGAAAACCGGAAGAAGTGGCTGAACTTGTATATTTTCTTGCATCTGAAAGGGCAAGTTATATTACAGGACAAACTTTTAGAATTGATGGTGGACTTGTAATGTAAGAAAGGAGGTAGGTATGACAAGAGAAGAAATAGCAAAGATAGTAAAGGATATTATAGTTGAAAAGTTAGGAGTTAGCCCATCTGAAGTGAAGGAAGAAGCAGCATTTGTTGAGGACCTTGGAGCAGATTCTCTTGATACTGTTGAACTTGTAATGGAGTTTGAGGAAAAGTTTGGTCTTGAAATACCTGATGAAGATGCAGAAAAAATTAAAACAGTTAAAGATGCAATTGATTATATAGAAAAAAAGAAGGCACAATGAAAAAAGTTGTTGTAACTGGTATTGGTCTTGTAACACCTATTGGCAATGATGTAAAAACAACATGGGAAAACTTAATAAATGGAGTAAGTGGAATTGATAAAATTACTTCATTTGATGTTTCTTCTTATGATACAAAGATAGCGGCTGAGGTCAAAAATTTTAATTTTGAAAATATTCATCCAAAAGAAAAAAGGAAAATGGATACATTTGTCCAGTTTGCACTCAAAGCAACTGAAGAAGCAATTAAGGATAGTGGTATTGAATTGACTGATGAAGAAAAGGAAAAAGTTGGAGTTATAATAGGTGCAGGGATTGGTGGATTAAGGGTCATAGAGCAACAACATAAAATTTTACTTGAAAGTGGTCCAAATAGGGTTTCTCCTTTCCTCATACCAATGCTTATCCCAGATATTGCTTCAGGACATGTGGCAATTTATTATGGTCTTAAAGGAGTTAATTTCTGCACTGTAAGTGCTTGTGCTTCAGGTGCACATGCTCTTGCTATTGCTTTTAATTTAATAAGAAGTGGATTGGTAGATGTAATTATTGCAGGAGGGACAGAGTCATGTATAACGCCCCTTGGACTTGCTGGTTTCTGTTCAATGAAAGCACTTTCAAAAAGAAATGACCAGCCGAAGAAAGCATCAAGACCTTTTGATAGAGAAAGAGATGGATTTGTGATGGGAGAAGGAGCTGGAGTTGTTATTCTTGAATCACTTGAGCATGTAAAAAGAAGAAAAGGTAAAATATATTGTGAATTTATTGGTGCTGGAATGAGTTGTGATGCATACCATATAACTGCGCCTGACCCTGATGGAATTGGTGCTTATCTTTCAATGAAATATGCACTTTCAGATGCAAATATTACACCAGAAGAAGTTGACTATATAAATGCTCATGGAACAAGCACACCTTTAAATGATAAAAGTGAAACAATTGCAATAAAAAAATTATTTAAAGAAAGGGCATATAAGATACCTGTAAGTTCAATAAAATCAATGATTGGACACCTTCTTGGAGCAGCAGGAGCAGTTGAATTTATTTCTACCTGCCTTACAATAAAAACAGGGATAATTCCACCAACAATAAATTATGAGTATCCTGACCCTGATTGTGACCTTGATTATGTCCCAAATGAAGCAAGAGAAGAAAAAGTTAAAATTGCCATATCAAATTCTTTTGGATTTGGTGGACATAATGTAACTCTTGTTTTGAAAAAATTTGAAGAATAGGAGACAAAATGGAATATTTTTTAACAGAAGAACAAAAAATGATTAAACAACTGGCAAGAAAAATAGCAGAAGAGAAAATTAAACCAAAAAGAGCAGAATATGATGAGAATGAAACATTCCCTTGGGATATTGTAAAAGAACTTGCAGATGCTGATTTATTTGGTGTTTTTATTCCTTCTGAATATGGAGGACTTGGTTATGGTGTCTTTGAATTATGCCTTGTAATTGAAGAATTGAGTAGAATATGTGCTGGAATTGCTTTATCTTATGCTGGAACTGCTCTTGGTGCTTTTCCAATAATACTTTTTGGGAATGAAAAGCAGAAGAAAAAATATTTACCTCCTATAGCGAAAGGTGAAAAACTTGCAGCATTTGCTGTAACTGAACCTGATGCAGGAAGTGATATAACAAATTTAAGCACAACTGCAAAAAGAGAAGGAGATTATTATATTTTAAATGGAACAAAACAATGGATAACAAATGGAGGGGAGGCAGAAATTTATGTTGTAATTGCACAGACAGACAAATCAAAAGGACCAAGAGGACTGACCGCATTTATTCTTGAAAAAGGTATGGATGGCTTTAACTTTGGCAAAAAGGAGAAAAAACTTGGAATAAGGGCATCTGCAACAAGAGAACTTATTTTTGAAAACTGTAAGGTTGGTAAAGAAAATGTTCTTGGGAGAGAAGGCATGGGATTTTTAATAACAATTAAAAATTTTGATACAAGTAGACCAGGAGTTGCAGCACAGGCACTTGGTATTGCTGAAGGTGCATTTGAAGAAGCATTAAAATATGCCCATACAAGAAAACAATTCGGTCAGACAATTATTTCATTTCAGGCAGTAAGTCATATGATTGCAGATATGGCAACACAAATTGAGGCAGCAAGATGTTTGATTTACCAGACAGCAAAGATGATTGATAGTGGAGTTAAAGAATTTTCAAAAGAATCAGCAATGTGTAAACTTTTTGCTTCAGATGTTGCAATGAAAGTAACGACAGATGCAATTCAAATATTTGGTGGATATGGATATATGAAGGAATATCCTGTTGAAAAAATGTTCAGAGATGCAAAAATAACACAAATATATGAAGGAACAAATCAGATACAGAGAAATATAATTGCCCTTGAATTAATAAAAGAACTTACCAAAAAAACCCCATAAAACAAAACTATTTTGATGGAAATTGAGTATTTAGATGAGGGCAAAATAAGAATTGATAAATATTTAAAAGAAAAAACAGGGTTTTCAAGGGAAAAGATAAAAAAACTTATAAAAGACGGGAAAGTTCTTGTTAATAAGAATAAAATTGACCCAGCATATATACTTAAAAAAAATGATACAATAGAAATAATACAGGAAATAAAAACCAATGAAGAAATAATAAAACCCGAAGAAGGTAAAATTGATGTAATCTATGAAGATGAAGA
>JBMFMQ010000049.1:0-12661 GCA_049970595.1 Candidatus Ratteibacteria bacterium
ACTCTTTCAATCTCTTCAGGGTAATAACATGCTGTATAAAGTAATTGTCTTATATCTTTTAACATAATTTCACCTTTTAGAAATAAATTTATACCACTGAGAATTAGTGTTGTCAAGAAATAAAAAAATGGGTAAAATATTTATTTATAATGGAGCCTAAATTTATCAGTATTAAAGGTGCAAGAGAACATAATCTTAAAAATATAAACCTTGACTTACCAAGAAATAAACTGATTGTTATTACTGGAATTTCTGGTTCTGGAAAGTCCTCTCTTGCATTTGATACTTTATATGCAGAAGGGCAGAGAAGATATATAGAGAGTTTATCTGCCTACGCAAGACAATTTCTTGAGCAGATGAAAAAGCCAGATGTTGACCAGATAACAGGACTTCCTCCTGCAATAGCAATAGAACAAAGAAAAGCAGCAGCAAATCCAAGGTCAACTGTAGCAACAACAACTGAAATTTATGACTATTTAAGGGTCCTCTTTGCAAGGATAGGAATACCACATTGTCCAAAATGTAAAAGGGTTATTTCAAGACAAACATCAACAGAAATTATTGATAGGGTTGTATCTCTTGGTAATTCAGAAATTAAAGTTCTTGCTCCTATTATAAGAGGAAGGAAAGGAGAATACAGAAAAATTTTTGAACAGATAAAACAAATGGGATTTTTAAAAGTAAGGGTTGATAAAAAATATTTTGATCTGGATGAAGAAATTAAACTTGATAGATATAAGATACACGATATTGAAGTTCTTATTGATAATTATAAAGTGGACCAGGAGGATAAAACAAGAATCGCAGAAAGTATTGAAATGGCTTTAAAAATAGGAAAAGGAATTGTTATTATTGAAAATGAGGATAAGGATATAATTTTTAATGAAAATTATAGTTGTCCTTTATGTGGAATTAGTTATGAAGAAATTTCTCCAAGATTGTTTTCTTTCAATAGTCCTTATGGTGCATGTGTTGAGTGTAAGGGACTTGGATTTTTAATGAAAGTTGACCCTGAACTTGTAATTCCGGATAAAACAAAAACATTTAGAGAAGGTGCAATAAAACCATGGCATGATGTGGGTGGAAGAGGGCTTTTTTGGTATTATAGAAGTTTATTAAATGAAATACTTAATTACCTTGGAAGAGATATTGATGATAGAGTTTGCGACTTATCAAAAAAAGAACTGGATATAATTCTTTTTGGAAGTGAAGAATATAATTTTGAAGGAGTTATTCCTAATCTTGAACGACTTTTTCATCAGACAGAAAGTGAATATAGAAGAGAAGAAATTTTAAAGTATATAAGAGAAGTTACATGCCCTTTGTGTAAAGGTGATAGATTAAAACCAGAATCACTTGCTGTAAAAATTGCTGATAAATCAATTATGGATATCTGCAGAATGAGTGTTACAAAAGCAAAAGAATTCTTTGAAAATTTAAATTTAAATGAAAAAGAAAAACTTATTGCAAGACAGATTTTAAAAGAAATTTTATCTCGTCTGAATTTTCTAAAGGAAGTTGGGCTTGATTATTTAACACTTGATAGAATGACACATACTTTATCTGGTGGTGAGGCAGAAAGAATAAGATTGGCTACTCAAATTGGTTCTGGACTCGTTGGTGTTTTATATATACTTGATGAACCTACAATAGGACTTCACCAAAGAGATAATTTAAAACTTATTAATACACTTAAACATTTAAGGGATATAGGAAATACAGTTGTTGTTATTGAACATGATGAAGAAACAATAAGAAATGCTGATTTTATAGTTGACCTTGGACCGGGTGCAGGAATACATGGAGGAGAGGTTGTTGCAAAAGGAACAGTTGACCAAATAATGAAAAATGAAAATTCTATAACTGGGAAATTTTTGAGTGGGAAATTAAAAATTGAAATTCCAAAAAAAAGAAGGAAACCAACGCAGAAAAAAATAAAAATTTTAAAAGCATCTCATAATAATCTAAAAAATATTGATGTTGAAATACCCCTTGGACTATTTGTTTGTGTCACAGGAGTTTCTGGTTCAGGCAAAAGCAGTTTAATTGAAGATGTTCTTTATAAAGGACTAAAAAAAATATTATATGGCTCAAAAGAAGAACCTGGTAAACATGATGCCATTTTGGGAACTGAATACATAAATAAAGTTATTGTTATTGACCAATCGCCAATCGGAAGAACTCCTCGTTCAAATCCAGCCACATATACAGGTGCATTTACTTATATAAGAGAAATATTTGCAAATACACATGAAGCAAAAATAAGGGGCTATACTCCTGGAAGATTTAGTTTCAATGTTAAAGGCGGAAGATGTGAGGCATGCATGGGAGAAGGAATTATGAAAATAGAAATGCATTTTTTACCAGACATTTATATTCCATGTGATATATGTAAAGGGAAAAGATATAACAGGGAAACACTGGAAATAAAATATAAGGGAAAAGATATATCAGAGGTTCTTGAAATGAAGATTGAAGATGCTATAGAATTTTTTAAAACACATTCAAAACTTCTTGAAAAATTGAAAACACTTTATGATGTTGGGCTTGGTTATCTTTCTCTTGGACAGCCAGCAACTACTTTATCTGGTGGAGAAGCTCAGAGGGTTAAACTTGCATCTGAACTTTCAAGAAAAGGGAATGAAAAAACAATTTATATACTTGATGAGCCAACAGTCGGACTTCACATGGCAGATATTGCAAAATTGCTTGATGTTCTAAACCGACTTGTAGATAAAGGTTCAACTGTTATTGTTATTGAGCACAATCTTGAAGTTATTAAGTGTGCTGACTGGATAATTGACCTTGGTCCTGAAGGTGGGGATAAAGGTGGATATATTGTAGCAAATGGAACACCCGAAGAAATAGCCAAAAATAAAAACTCATACACAGGTTATTTTTTAAAAAGATATTTTGAGAGGGATACAATAAAATTATCACAATAAATTATTTAAAAAGAAGTTTGTCATAATCGTAAAAAAGATGGAAATCTAACCTTCTTAATTTTGCAGAACTTGTATTTTCCACCCCTTTATAAGGTAAATAATAAGAATAATCATATCTACATATTGCAAAATACCAGATATCTCCCTTTTTAGGTGGGTTTGTTGTCTTTGAAAAAGCACTGAAAGGTATGGCAACTTCTATTTCCCAACCATTATCAACATCATTGAAATTATTTAAAGTTCCATTAATTTTAACTTTTCCTATTGCTCCTGATGAGTAATCATTTACATAATGATAAATCCTTGCTTTCGGATAAAAAGCATCATACATTGTCCCTAAAGGGTTAAAATTAATTTCATAATAGTGAGAAGAATTAAATTTCGGCTTTATAAAAATTTCAAAAACATCATCATTCCATACAGGTCCTTTATTTTCTTTTACTTTACCAATTACATCCTTATCTTCCATCTTACCGGCAATATATAGATAATTGTCATCATATTTTATCCAAACAATTGTATTTGTATTAACTTTTTTATCAATTGCACCTGCTCTGTAAAATCTTTCAATTGTTGGTTTTCCCCATTCTTCTTCAGTTATATTACCATCAACTATAATTTTCCCATTTGCTCTTTTACAAACATATATCTCTCTTTCTGCCAACAAATTAACTTCCAAAAAAAATATTAAAAAAATTAAAATATCTTTCATCATTTTTAACTCCTTTTTATCCTTTTATTACAGCAAGAGGAATCATTTTGGCAACTTTTTTTGAAATTCCTGCACCTTCAACAACTTTTATTACTTCATCAACATCTTTATATGCACTTGGCATTTCTTCAGCAAGTCCTTTTTCACTTACTGCTTTTGGAATAATACCTTTCTCTAAAAGTTCTTTTGATATACTTCTTCCTTTTGCCTCTTTGATTGCCTGACTTCTTGACATCATTCTTCCTGCTCCATGACAGGTTGAACCAAATGTTTCTTCCATTGCTTTTTCTGTTCCAACAAGAACATATGAAGCAGTTCCCATAGTTCCAGGAATTATAACTGGTTGACCAACATCTCTGTATTTTTCAGGAACTTCTTTATGTCCTTTAGGAAATGCCCTTGTTGCTCCTTTTCTGTGAATATACAATCTCTTTTTATTTCCATTTACCTCATGAATTTCATATTTGCATATATTATGAGCAACATCATAAACAGTTTCTATTCCAAGTTTTTCAGAAGATATCTTTAATATTTTTTCAAATGTTTCACATATCCAGTAATAAATCATCTGTCTATTCGCAAAAGCATAATTTGCCGCACATTTCATTGCTTTAAAATATTTTTGACCTTCAAGGGAACTGGCTGGTGCACAAGCAAGTTGTCTATCAGGTAATTTAATTCCATATTTATGAACAACTTTACCAAACATATCAAGAAAATCATCACATATTTGATATCCAAAACCACGGCTTCCTGTATGAACCATTATTGTAATCTGTCCGTTAAACAATCCAAATTTTTCGGCTATTCCATCATCATAAATATGAATAACTTGTTGTATTTCAAGAAAATGATTGCCTGAACCAAGAGTTCCTGTTTGTTCAAGCCCTCTTTCATATGCCCTATCACTTAAAACATTAGGGTCTGCATCTTCCATACATCCATATTCTTCAATATTTTCAAGGTCTTCTTTTTTCCCATAACCATTTTCTACTGCCCATTTAGCACCTTTTACAACCAATTCTTCAAGTTCCTTCCTTTTTAATCTTAATTTTCCAGTAGAACCAACTCCTGAAGGAATGTTATAAAAAAGTCCATCAACAAGTTCTTTAAGTTTATTCTCAATATCCTTTTTTGTTAAATTTGTTCTTATCAATCTTACTCCGCAGTTTATATCATATCCAACAAATCCAGGGACAATTACTCCTACATCTTCATTGAATGCACCAACACCACCTATTGGAGCACCGTATCCCCAGTGAACATCAGGCATTGCTAAACTATATTTTACTATTCCTGGGAGTTTTGCTACATTTGCGACTTGCTCAACTGCTTTATCTTCAATTGCTTTTTTTAGTAATTTTTCAGAAATGAAAATAATTCCAGGAACACGCATTTCGCCTTTTTTTGGTATCATCCACTTATATTCATTAATTTTTTCTATTTTCAATTCCTCTGACATTTTTGACTCCTTATTTTATATATTATACCCTAAATAAATAAATCTTTAAAATTCAAAGAAGAGACATTATAAAAAGTAAACTTTTTACTGAAAAATAAACTCTATTATTTTAAAAGGACATCATGGAAGAAATTGTAAAAAAGATTTTGAATGAGAATGGAATTGAAAGTTTTGAAGAACTTGTAAAGAGATATGAAAAAATGGTTTATGGAATTGCTTATAGATTTCTAAATAATAAACAGGATGCAGAAGATATAACCCAGGAGGTTTTTTTAATTGTTTATAGAAAAATAAGAAATTTAAGAAAATCTAATTCACTTACAAACTGGATATATACAATTAGTTTAAATTTAACAAGGCATTATATGAAAAAGAATTCAAGAGAAAATAATCTTTATCAAGTTTTTAAAGATAGATTAACTTTAGAAAATAAGCAAACTGATTATGAAAATCTTAAGGAAAAAATTAAAATTTCACTTGGAAAACTTTCACCACAACAAAGAGATGCAATTGAATTGAAATATTTTAAAGGTTTAAAAATAAAAGAAATTTCAAAAATTATGAATTGTAAAGAGGGGACAGTTAAAGTTCATCTTTTTAGGGGAATAAAGGCATTAAAGGAGGTATTAAAAAATGAAAAAATGTAAAAATTTTGAAGAAAAAATAATTCTTTATATTGAAAATAAATTACTTGGTTTTGAAAAAAAAGAAATAGAAAAACATCTTGAAATTTGTGAAAGATGCAGTTCTTATTTTGAATATGTGAATGAACTTATTTATAATGCCGAAAAAACACTTAATCAGAATTATTGGGATGAACTTAAAGAAAAAATTTTAAAAAAAATTGAAAAATATAAAGAAATGGTTTTTCTGAGAGTTTTCAGAATAAAAAAATTTATCCTTTGTTTTACAAGTATATTTATTTTAATTTTTGTCTTTTTAAATATCTTTCAGGACCATATTAATCTTGTAAAACACTTTCATCTTTTTAAAAATTATCAAATTATCAAAAACCTTGATGATTTAAAAGAATTAATTGCGCTTGAGGAGGAAAATTATGAATAGGGAAAACAGAGTTTTAAATCATTTTTTATTGATAACTTCATTTTTGCTAATTTTTTCAATTATTTTATTTTTTGCTAAAAATGAATGTCCTATAAAAAATTATCTTTTTCCTGAACAATTGAGGATAATCTATAAAAACGAAAAACTATCACATAACATTAAAACTTATTTTTCAATGCCAAAAAAAGAGAAAAATAAAATATGGGAGAATTTTTATAATTTTCTACAGGAAGATGATGAAGAAAAATGCGCATTGCTTGAAAATTATATAGAATTTCTGACATATGATAAAAATAAAAAGGAAAAGTTAAACAAGATTTATAAAGAAATTTATGAAAATGACGAGATGTAAACCTTTTGAATTTTAAAGTTATCTATATTTTAAGGACTGCCACCAGAAAAAAAGAAAGGAGGTGATAAAATATGAAGAAAATCATAACTACTCTAAGTTGCATAATCTTTATAGCATCTTTTGGATTCTCACTCTTTGCTGCAGAAAAGCCGGCTGAAAAACCAAAATCTGCTGCAACACCTGCAACTCCTGCACAACCCGCAACACCAGCAACTCCAGCAAAACCAGCTACCAAAGCCAAAATACAGAAAGTTGTGGGTGAAATTACCAATATTGATACTACAGCAAATACAGTTAATATTAAAAAAGAAGATGGCACAGAAATTACACTAAAAGCAAAAACTCCAAAGATTCAAGAAGAAATAAAGAAACTTACAACAGGGAAAAAAGTAACTGCTCTTTATAAAGAAACAAAAACTGGAGAACTTTCTATAATTAAAATTACTGAATATAAGGAAAAACCTGCAAAGAAATAAAATATTATAATTTTAAATAATTTTCTATCTGGTGGCAGTCCTTTTTTTAAGATAAATCATAAGAATTGAAATTGCTGCTGGAGTTATACCGGAAATTCTACTTGCCTGACCCAAACTTAAAGGCTTAAATTTTGACAATTTTTCTTTTATTTCAAGGGATAAACCTGGAATTTTACTGTAATCAAAATCAGGTGGTATTTTTATATTTTCAAGATTTTTAAACTCCTCTATTTCTTTTAAATTTCTTTGAATATATGGTTGGTATTTGATATCTACCTCCAGAGAAAAAAGAACATCCTCTTTAAAATTGTTTCCTATATCAAAATCTTTTATTTTAACTCCAGGCCTTTTAAGATATTCAAAAAGAGAAATTAATTTATTTTCAACCAAAATTTTTTTGCTTTTAAGTATTTTTTTTAATTCCTCAGTTTTCTCAATTTTCTCTTTTGTTTTCTCCCATTCTTCCTTACTTACAAGTCCAAGTTTATATCCAATTTCTCTCAATCTTATGTCTGCATTATCTTCTCTTATCATCAATCTATATTCAACCCTTGAAGTAAACATTCTATATGGCTCATTTGTTCCTTTGGTTACCAAATCATCAATTAAAACTCCTATATAACTTGTTGTTCTATCAAAAATTATAGGAGGGTGTTTTTTTACCTTTAAAGAAGCATTTATTCCTGCAATTAATCCTTGTGCTGCTGCTTCTTCATATCCGGTTGTTCCATTAATCTGTCCTGCCAAAAATATGCCTTCTATTAATTTTGTTTCAAGTGTTGGATAAATTTGTAGTGGATTTATAACATCATGTTCTATTCCATATCCATATCTTAAAATTTTTACATTTTCAAGTCCTTTTATAGTATGAATAAAATCATCCTGAACATCTATAGGTAAACTTGTTGAAATACCATTTGGATAATAAACCTTTCCATCTTTCCCCTCTGGTTCTAAAAACACATGATGCCTTGAATGATGCGAGAATTTAACAACTTTATCTTCAATTGATGGACAGTATCTTACACCGGTACCAATTATCTTTCCAGTAAATAGGGGACTTCTATCAAGATTATTTCTAATAATTTGGTGTGTTTTTCTATTGGTATAAGTTATGAAACATGGAAGTTGTTCTATTTCAATTTTTTCAGTAGAAAATGAAAATGGTTTTGGGGGTGTGTCTCCATATTGAGGGGTAAGTTCTGAAAAGTTTATTGTATCTCCATCAAGACGTGCACATGTTCCTGTTTTAAATCTTAAAATTTCAAAACCAATTTCTTTTAATTTTTTTGAAAGTTTAATACTTGCTTTTTTTTCTTCTAATCTACCAGCAGGAAAACTATCAAGCCCTATATGGACCAATCCATTTAAAAAAGTTCCAGTAGCAATTATCACACATTTTGAATAAATAATCTTCTCTTGGTCAATTTCAACTCCTTTAACAGAAGAATTTTCAATAATTAAATCCGTCACCTCTCCTTCAATTATTTCAACATTTTTACAAATTAAATTTTTCATATATTCATTATATTCCTTTCTATCTACTTGTGCTCTGCTTGACCAGACAGCAGGACCTTTTGACCTGTTTAAAATCCTGAATTGAATCCCTGTTTTATCTGCTGCTTTTGCCATTTGGCCACCAAGTGCATCTATTTCCTTAACAAGTTGCCCTTTTCCTACTCCCCCAATCGCAGGATTACATGACATATATCCAATCATTTCTTTATCAAATGTAATAAGCAAAATATCTACTCCCATTTTCTTACATGCCATCGCACTTTCAATCCCTGCATGTCCTCCACCAATAACTACTACATCAAATCTATCCATATTAAGATATTGCACCAAATCCAAGTATAGAAACAAAAACACCAGTTTTCCCAAATTTTCTATATTGCATTTTTTGACATCTCCTTTAATATTTTTATATAATAATACTGAAAATGGTAGCAAAAATCAATAATGTAGAATTGGAATGTGTAAAAGGTGATATTACAGAACAGAATGATATAGATGTTATTGTTAATGCTGCCAATAAATTTCTTGCCCCTGGTGGAGGAGTTGCAGGAGCAATTCATAAAAAAGCAGGTCCAGAACTTTATCAAGAGTGTAAAAAATATGCACCTATTGAAACAGGCGAGGCAGTTATAACAAAAGGATATAAACTGCCAAATCCTTATGTAATTCATACTGTTGGTCCTATTTATGCTGAAGAAAAAAATCCTTCTGAAAAACTTTCATTATGTTTTAAAAATTCATTACGCCTTGCGGATAAAAATGGTTTAAAATCAATTGCTTTTCCTGCCATTTCAACAGGAATTTTTGGCTATCCAGTAGAAGAAGCAGCAGAGGTCTCAATTAAAGCAGTAATTGAAACAATTCCTGAATTGAAAAACATTAAGAAGATAAGATTTGTCCTTTTTGATGAAAAAACATATTCTATTTTTTCTAAAAAATTAACTGAATTTGCTTCAGAGAATTTTTGACTTTCTTTTATAAAAATTTTCAATAATTTTGATTGCATCTTCTGGTTCATCAACAACTTTAAAAATAAAAAGGTCATTTTTATCTATATATCCTCTTTTGTAAAGGACATTTTCCATCCACAAAATAAAACCATTCCAATATTCTCTATCCATTAAAACAACTGGAAACTTATGTACTCTTTTTGTTTGAATTAAGGTTATTGCTTCTGTAAATTCATCAAGAGTTCCAAATCCACCTGGAAAAATTATAAATCCTTTTGTATATTTAACAAACATAACCTTTCTTGTAAAAAAGTATCTAAAGGATATTAAAGTTTTTATATATTGATTTGGTTTTTGTTCTTCCGGCAATTCAATATTAAGACCAATTGATTCACCACCTGCTAATGTTGCTCCTTTATTTGCTGCTTCCATTATACCTGGTCCGCCTCCGGTTATTATTGTATATCCTTTTTTTGAAAGAAGTTCTGCTGTTATAACTGCTTTCTTATACCATTCATCTTCTGGTTTTATTCTTGCTGACCCCCATATAGTTATTGCTTTTTTTACTTTTCCAAGTGTCTCAAATCCCTCAACAAATTCTGCCATTATTCTAAAAATTCTCCATGTTTCCTGTTCATATTTATTTTTCATCTTTAATCTCCTCAACAATCAGAACAAGACCTTTCATATCAACAACTTTTATTCTTTTTCCTTTAATAATCGCTCCAGATAAACTCTTACCTTTCCAGTACTCTCCATGAACAAAAACTGTACCCTCTGGATTTAAATCAGTTAATGCTTTACCTTCTTCTCCTATTATTCCCTCTTTTCCTGTAATTACTTTTCTTCTTTTTGTTTTCCATGCAAACCATATAACAAACCAGACAAAAATACCGCTTAAAATACTTACCATTAAAATCGTAGAAATAGGAATTTTAAGTTCAGATGTTTTCTGAAATAACATTAAAGAGCCAAGAATAAAAGTAATAATTCCAGATGTTATAAATATTCCAAAAGTTGGGGTTATTGCTTCAATAGCAAAAAATATAAAACTTAAAATAATGAGAATAAAACCAGCAAGATTTATTGGTAAAGTATGTAGACCAAAAAAAGCAAGAATTAATGCAATAGTTCCAACAATCCCGGGAATACCAAAACCAGGATGGGAAAATTCAAGTATTATTCCCCATATTCCTATAACAAGTAATAGGTATGCAATATTAGGGTCTGATATAAACTGCAAAATTTTATCTTTAAACTGGGGTTTTGCTTCTTTTAGTTGAGCATTTTTTGTTCTTAAAACAATTTTTCGCCCATTTATTTTTAAAACTTTCCCATCTATTTTTTCAAGCAACTCATTTATATCTTTTGCTATCAAATCAATAACTTTTTCCTTTAATGCTTCTTCTTCTGTAGATGAAATGCTTTCCCTTACGGCTTTTTCTGCCCATTTTTCATTTCTATTCCTATGTTTTGCTATTGTCTTTATGAAACTAACAGTATCATTTACAATCTTCTCTTCCATTTTGTTATCTTTTTCTCCACCTGTTAGAGTAACCGGATGACAAGCGCCTATGTTTGTTGCCGGTGCCAT
This sequence comes from Candidatus Ratteibacteria bacterium, assembly GCA_049970595.1. Taxonomy (GTDB): domain Bacteria; phylum Ratteibacteria; class UBA8468; order B48-G9; family JAFGKM01; genus JAMWDI01. The sequence goes on from JBMFMQ010000049.1 coordinate 11,075, forward strand.
AGCAAGTATATGTGATGAAAGTGCAATAAAAGTACCTGCAGAAGCACATTGAGCACCACTTGGATAAACATAGCATATTACAGGAATTTTTGAAGTTAAAATTTCCTGAACAATTTTTCTTGTTGAAGAAACAAGTCCACCTGGAGTATCTATAGTTATTAAAACAAAATTACTATTTGTCTTTATGGCGAGAGAAATAACATTTTTAACCCGATAGTAAGTAACAGGACCTATAGCACCATCAATATTTAAAATATATCCTGTTTCAGATTTACAGAAATAACTGATAAAGGATATAAAAAACAGCAAAATAAATAAAAATTTTCTCATTTGATTAAAATATCCGGTCTTAAAATTCTTTTTCCATTAATTTCAATTTTTAAAAAAGGCCAGTTTTTGTCTTCTGTTATTATAATTGGTTCTGTATCTGTTGTAATTATTGTATCTTCTGATTTTGTTCCTGTTATTGATGGATTCCATGCAAATGCTTGATTTTCATTTATCTTTTCCTTTCTATCAAATGTAGCTCTAAAATATCTTGTTAAATATCCTGTTGGTCCTCCTTGATGATGTTTTTCCCATTCGGTTTTATATCCTGTTTTTTCATACATTTTTATTCCTTCAGAAAAAACTTCACCAATAGTTTTCCCTTTTTTAGTTGAATTTATAAAAGCAGCGTCTATTTTACAAACTGATAGATGTTTTTTCTTTAATTCTTCAGATAATTTTCCAAAATTTACAATTCTTGTCAAAGAAACAATCAAACCGTCTCTTCTTCCGCATAGAACAACCATAACACATCTTTTTATTTCTTTTTCGGTTGGTATTGGATGCCTATATTTTTCAATTCTTTCATCAGAAGCAATAAGTATAACAACAGGAATTATATTTTTTCTCCATAATCTTTCACTTAACCTTCCAGCAACCTCTATTTCTTTTTCTCCGGATTTTATTTTACTACACACTTCTGTCATAATTTTTGTTGTATCATTTCCTAATTTTTTGTACCTTTCAATCTCTTCAGGTAAAAGTGGGAAATGCAATTCTTCAATATTTAAAGGCAAAAAATCCAAAAAAGGGATATCAGAACCTATTTTCCCATCAATTATTTTTTTTATCTTTTCATAAAACTTTTCCTCATACCAATTTTCAACTACTGGTTCAAATCCAGAATCTTTCAGTTCTTCTTCTGAAATTCTTGAATATTCAATATTGTTTGTTAAATAATAGATTTTGTTTTCTGTTATCAGCAATTTACATACACCTATTTCTGTATTAAGAGCAACATAATTTATTTTTCCACCAGAAAACCATGCAAAATTACTGACCTTATTTAACAAAATACCTTTCAGACCTTTTTCTCTCAATAATTTTTTTATCCTTTCCAACTTTATTTCAATTTCTCTTTTCATATTTTTAATTATCTATCAATTTTTACTTTTTTTCAAATCTTTATTATAATGTAAATACTAACTGAACAACATATAAAGCACTGGGGTTTGAAACAACCCCAAGTGCTTTTTCTGGCGCTTTTTGCCCAGAATAGATAAGAATACCTTGAACTCCCCTCAAGAATGAGGGGGTTTG